>CBIHPJ010000092.1:0-16920 GCA_966211295.1 uncultured Myxococcales bacterium
CGACTCCAGCGTGCGCGCGCGTGAGCTCGAGCAGCTCGTGCACCGTCGCCGACACCGGACGCCGATTGCGATTGCGGTGCAGCATGCCCAGCAGCCCGAGCGCGTCGACCACTTCGCGAGCGCTCGCCGAGAGCTCCTTGCCCTCGAAGGGACGGAGCGGATGCAGCTTCCCGCTGATCTCGTGCCTGAAGGAGAAGAGCTGCTCATCGGTGAACGCGAAGAACGGCCCGCGCAGCGTCGCGTAGACCGAGTACTCGTCATCGGGCCGATCGATCGCGAAGAGCGCGGTGCGCAGCGCCATCACTTCTTCGCGCTGATGAAAGCTCCGTCCGCCCACGAGCACGTGCGGCACGCGCCGAGCCTCGAGAGCCGAAGCGTAGGGCCGCGGCACATCCACCCCGCCCCACCGCCGCAGCCGCTTGAACAAGATGCACACGTGGCGCGCCTGCACCTTCACGCGCTGACCTTCTTCCTCGACGGTCCAGTTGCTCTTGTTCACCAGCCAATCGATGAACGCGCCCACGGCCTCGGGGAGGCTGTCTTCGACCGCGTCCTTCGTCGGATAGCCCTTCGAGTTGAATGGGCGCGGTGCAGCGAGCGCGATGACCGAGGGTTGTTCCTTGTTCTGCTCGCGCCACTCGCCGAGCCGCACGTAGGTCGCCTGGTGTTCGCCGGTCATCACCGATTCGAACGCCGCGTTCACCGCGGCCTGGATGCCGGGCGTGCTGCGGAAGCTCGTGGAGAGGTAGACGACCTGCGCGCCGCACGAGAGCAGGTGCTGCTTCACGCGCTCGTAGAGGAGGATGTCCGCGCGGCGGAAGCGGTAGATGCTCTGCTTCGGATCGCCGACCACGAAGAGCTTCCCCGGCAGCGGGCGCGTGGAGAATGGCGCGGCGATCGCGGGATCATCCGAGGCCAGCAGGAGCACGATCTCGCTCTGCAGGGGATCGGTGTCCTGGAATTCGTCGACGAAGACCCGCTTGAAACGGTCCTGCAGCGACTCGCGAACGCTGCGGTGATCGCGAATCAGGTTGCGCGTGAGCAGCAGCAGGTCGACGAAGTCGAGCACGCCGCGGCGCGACTTCTCGGTCTCGTAGCCATCGACGATCGGCCGCAGCTCTTCGTGCAGTCGAGCCGAGAGATCCGCGTCGGCGAGGCGAATGAAGTTCTTCAGCGCGGTCCACAATTGGTCGCGCTCGGCCTGAATCGCCGCTTCGGTCACTCCGCCGCTGAAGACGAGGCCCCAGGGCTTGCTGGACCAGCGGAAGGGCGAAGAGCCGAGCTCTTTCAACTGCGCTTCGAGGCCGTCGTAGTCGCGCGCGGAGACCGTCTCACGATGCGCGACGTCCTCGACGAAGCGGCGGGAGAGATCGAGGCTCTCCATGAAGTCGCTGCGATCCTTGCGGCTCTTCACGTTCGGCAGTCGCGAGGCGAAGGACTGCAGCAACGGAAGCAGGGCGTCGATCGCGCCAGTTCGATCGAACGGATCTCGGCGCCATGGAGCAGCGAAGTCGCGGTGCTCTACGAGCGACTGCACCGCGGAGAACAGCGCCTTCCGCGGAGGCTCGGCGTCAGGTCCACGTTGACGACGTCGCAGCGCACGCCGGACACCCTCGGGCTGGGTTTGGAGGAGATCCTGGAACTTGCGGTGAAACGCGGCAGAGAGCAGGGCGTCTGCGTCGGCTTCAGCGGCGACTTCGAAGAGCGGATCGACTCCGGCCTCGACTGGGTATTCGCGGAGCAGATCGGCGCAGAGCCCGTGAATGGTGCCGATGCGCGCCACCTCGAGCTCTTCGAGCGCGGTGGTGAGCAAGGCGCGCTCCTGCCCGTCGGTCACTTCCTCGCGTGCCTTCTCGAGGCGAGTGCGCAGGCGCAGCTTCATCTCTCCCGCTGCCTTCTCGGTGAAGGTGACGGAGATGATCTCGCTCAGGCGTGCGCGGCCCTTGCGCACCATCATCACCACGCGCTCCACGAGGACGGTGGTCTTGCCCGTGCCTGCGGCCGCCTCGACCACGAAGGTGGTGTCGAGCTCGTCGAGCAGACGCACACGCGTGTCGTTGTCGCCCGGGATCTTCACTGGAGTACCTCCCTCTCCCTTCGGGAGAGGGTCGGGGTGAGGGCAGAGATCTTCGGTTGAGCGCCGCCCCTCTCCCCTGCCCCTCTCCCCGCTGGCGCAGGGAGAGGGAAACGCGCTGGTCCCATCCTCATGGCATTTCCCTCAGGGTGCGGAGATCTTTGAGCTCTGCGCGCAGACCCTTGCGAGTGGTCCGCAACCGACGCTCTTCCTCAGGCCCGCAGAGAGAACGGAACTGGCAATACGTGCACTCGCCTTCATCCGGCGCCGCGGGGAAGAACCCGGTCTCGAGCGCACTCCGAAGCGTGCGAGCGACCAAACCGAACGCCTCCCGACTCGCCGCGTTCAGCTCCGTCGGCACCGAGAGGAACTCGCCGATCTGCGTCGTATAGAAGAGCCGCCCTTCCTTCACCGGCTCGCCCGGAAACAGCTTCTCGAGCACGAGCGCGTAGAGCACCGGCTGCAGATGCCTTCCGCCGCCGATGATGTTCCCCGGCTCAGCGCGCGCGCGGCCCGTCTTGTAGTCAGTGGCGCGCAACGCTCCGTGCACGCTCCGCTCGACCAGGTCGATCGATCCACGCACCTGCAGTCCCTCATTGAGCGTCACCGGATCCGGAGTGCTCCGCGAGTCGCGCTTGTCCGCATCACCACCGCGAAGTCCGAACGCGAGCTCGAAGTGCACTGGCTTCCAGTCCGGATCCCTCGAGACCCGCTGCACCCACTCGCGAAGATCAGCCTCGAGCGTCGCCACTCCGTCCTGCCACACCCGCTCGATGGCCGGCTTGAGATCGTCGTAGACCTCTTTCGACACTTTCTCGACGCGCTCATGCAGGCGCCTCAGCACCTCAGGCATCGTGGTCTGGTTGATCTCGATGCCGTCACGACGCAGCTCACTGAGCAACTCGTAGTGCGCGGTGTGCGCCATCGTGCCCTTCTCGAGCGGGCCCAATTCTTCGAGCTCACCGGGAATCTCGAGAGGCTGCAGGCGCACCAGCGCCGAGAGATAGAAACGGTACGGGCACGCCGCGTACTGCTCGAGCGAAGTCGGAGAGAACGGGCGCTTCGAAGGTTGATGTTCCTCCAGCGCCTCGCGACCCGGGGCCTGCGGCTTCACCAGGCCGTCATGCGCGGTCCACGTGCTGGTCTGCCACCGCGCAAAGCGAGCCCGCAGCGCACGCGCGAGATGCGCGTTGGTCGTCATCAAGTAGCGACCGTGGCCCTTCACCGACTCGCGCGACTTGAGGATGCGGTCGAGCATCGCGAGATCGAACTCGGTGTCGTCGATCGCTCTCGCTGCGTCGTCCGGAGCGGGCCACGCGAGGCGAGTGCGTGAAGAAGACTCGGCCTGACGCTGCAGCGCTTCGAAGCCAGGCAGCGTCCCCTGCACCGCGCGCGCGGCCTCCAGCGCGTAGAACGAGGGCACACGCGGGCGGGCGTGCTCCGCATCGACACGCGGATACGAGAGCACCGCGCGTTTCGTCGCAGCACCAACGGCAAGCTGCAACGCGAGACGCTCAGAAGCGATGCGCGCGATGCTGGTCTCGAGCGCCGACGACACCTTCACGCGCTCGCGATCAGGCAGCAGCGGGTCTTCGCGAATCTTCTGAGGGAACACGCGCTCAGCGAGTCCCGGAATGAACACCGCACTGAACGAGAGCCCGCGCGCAGCCTCCACGGGAGCGACGAGCACGTGGCCCTGGCGCCGCACGTCGTGTTGCTCCGTCACTTCGGAGAGCCGCTGCGTGAGCACCGCGCGCACCTCAGGGAGCTCGAGCGGACCAATCGGTCCCATCTGCGCGAGCTCGTGGAGCACCGCGAGCACGCGATCGGGATACTTGAGCGCGCGCGTGGCGACGGCAGAGAGCTTTTCGAGCCACTCGCTCCAGAGGGCTTCCTTCGGCAGCGCGGCGAGCTGATCGAGGATCGGCAACGCGAATCGTTCGAGCGCGTCGAGCTCAGCGAGGTGGCGATCGATGCGCTGCTGCTGGGCTTCCGTGGCGGTGGGGTTGTCGCGTTCTTTCCGCTTTGCCTGGCGCAGCCCCGACAGTCTTCGCCGCCAACGATCGGTTCCGCCAATCACGGCCGCCTCGATGATCAATCGCTCCCACTTGCGAGGAGAACGGAGCTGACCGAGCACCGCCGGCGCTTCCACATCGCCGATCTCTTCCTTGGGCGGCTTCGGCGGTGGCGCACTTGGCGGCGGCAACAACGATTCACTCGCGTCGGGACGAATGAACGGATCGCTCGCGGCCTCCGGAGGCGCACCTGACGACGCGAGCTGCGGCACCTGCGAGAGCGAGAGGTACTCGCTGAAGCGGCGCGCAGAGAGTCCCTCTTCGGCGCAGTGGAGCAGCGCGAGCAGCGCACGTCCCGACGGATCGGGCCGCGGCAGGCCCGAGCTGAACCACGCGGGAATGCGTGCGCGGCGAAACGCGTCTTCGAGTCCCGCACGGTACGTGGCCGGGCTGCGCAAGAGCACCGCCATGTCGTCGAAGCGCATGCCGTCGCGCGCCAGCTCGAGCATGCGGCGCGCGATCTCCACGCACTCACGCGCCTCGCCGGGAGCGGAGAAGAAATCTTCGAGCGGACGATCCTTCTTCGCGGAGGGAGCGAGGGACGAGAAGAGGTTCCGCTGCAGCTCATCGAGCGAGGTCTCACCCGCGTGCTTCAGCGTCTCGGCCGGAGTTCCGAGGATCGTCTCGAGCTGCTGCACCACTGCGAGCTCATCCGACGGCGCCACCGCGAAGACCTGAGGAGCGTGCCGCACCAGCGCCTCGACGAAGTCCGCCTCGAGCCCCGAAGAGAACTTCACGTCGAGCAGCAACAGCGGCGCTCGGGGCGAGTTCAGAACGCCCTGGCGCGCGAGCTCGTAGACCACCGCGCGATCCGCGAGTCCTGCTTCGTTCAGCGCGTCGTCGAACGCCTGCATCGCTTCGCCGAGCGCGGGCTCGACTGAGTCCTTCTTGATGCCGAGCAGACGCAGCTCACCGACGGTGCGAGCGAGGGCGCGTGAGAGACCGGGTCGTCCCTCGAGTGGCTCGAGTCGATGCAGCAGCTCGTCGGTCCCGAGTTGATGAGCGACGCGCGCCCAGAGCGCCTCGAGTGAGAGCGATGTGATCGCAGTGAGCTTCTTCTCGAGCAGCAGTGGACGCGCGTGATCGAGGGCGCACTTGTAGAGGCCCGTGCGGCGCCAACCGAAGATCGCACGCTTCAGGGAACGAGTGAGCTCCGCCACGGTCTCGAACGACGGACCGATCAGCAACGCGTCGCCGCTCGGCGGCAGCGTCTCGAGAAAACCGCGAGCTCGCGCGAGCCGAAGTTCACTCCTCCGACTCGTCACCAGGGCACGCACGCGCGGCCACTCTGCCGGAAACGCGAAAGCATCACGACAGGAAGTACGGAGGACAGGGTCGGGGTGAGGGCATACATCTGCTAGAGCGCCCACCCGAAGCAATGAGTCCCCTTCAACAATGGCTCGATCGCTGGTGGAAGCCGCTGCTCGTGCTCGGCCTCGGTCTGCACGTGAGCACGCTCTGGGGCTCACTTACCGAGCCCGACTCCGCGCTCTACGCGACGGTCGGCAAGCACATGGCCGAGACGGGCGATCTCATCAACCTCGTCGCCTACCGTGGAGACTGGCTCGACAAGCCGCACTTCAGCTTCTGGCTGACCTCGACCTCGATGCGGCTGTTCGGGGTGAACGTCGTCGCGTATCGACTCCCGGGACTCGCGCTGTTCCTGCTCGGTGTTTTCTACACGTGGAGGCTCGGCAAGCTGCTCTTCGACGAGACCGTCGCGCGGCTCGCGGTGTTGCTGCTGCTGGCTGCGGAGCTCACGCTGCTCGCGAATTCCGATCTCCGCATCGAAGCGTTCCTGGTCGGGCTCATCGTCGCGGCGGTGTTTCATTGGTTGCGCTTCGCCCCTCAGCCCGACCCTCTCCCCGCTGGCGCAGGGAGAGGGAGAATGAGTGATCTCGTCGCGGGAGCTTTCTTCACCGCCGCCGCAATGATGACCAAGGGACCCTTCGTGGTCGTCCCCATCGGCGGAGCGCTCCTCGCCCTCGGCCCCCGCGGACTCCTCAGACTGCGCTGGGTCCTGGCCGCCGCCCTCACCGCCCTCTTCCTCACCCCGGGGCTCGCTGCGCTCTACCTGCAGTTCGATCTCCACCCCGAGAAGGTGATGTTCGGCCGCACCGGGGTGAGTGGAGTGCGCTTCTTCTTCTGGGACAGCCAGTTCGGCCGCTTCCTCAACACCGGCCCGCTCAAGGGCTCCGGCGATCCGACGTACTTCTTCCACGTCGTGCTCTGGGCCTTCCTGCCCTGGTCGCTCTGGCTCTACCTCGCCGCGTTCTCCCGCGTCGCCGCCGCGCGAAAGAAGCTCGCTTCCCCGTGGGGAAATCGCGAGCTCCACCCATGGGGCGCCGCGCTGGTGACGATGATGGTCTTCACCGCCTCGCGCTCGCAGCTGCCGCACTACCTCAACATCGTCTTCCCGTTCTTCTCGCTCGCGGTGGCCGCGTGGCTCGCAAAACTGGAAGCACCGAAGTGGGCCACCTGGCTCGGCCTGGCGATCACGCTGGGAATGCCGATCGCCACCGTGGGCCTGCTGGTCATCGTGCAGCCCGATCACTCCGCACTCTTCATCGCGATGCTCATCGCGCTCTCGGCGATCAGCTTCTTCGTCTTCCGCGGGCTGAACCTCGAAGCGACCATCGGCCGATCCTTCATCGCCGCGGTGGTCGTCAACGTCGCCCTGCTCCACTGCTATCTGCCGTTCCTCTTGAAGCACCAGGTCGGTCGTGAAGCCGCGGAGCTCGCGAACTCACTCCCACCGATGCAGACCGCGCTGGTCGGCGTGGAGTCGCGCTCCTTCGCCTTCCATCTGCGCGGTCCCGAGGTCGTGAACTGGACCGCGGAGGACAGCTTGAAGACCACCGCTTCCGAGCCGGCGCGAGTGCTCATGGCGGCGAGCACGAAGCCCTTCCTCGAGGAGCACGGCGTGAAGGTAAAGGTGCTCGGCACGTGGGACTCTTTCCACGTCTCGATGCCGACCCGCGCCTTCCTCAACGCCAACACGAGATCCACCGTGGTGGAGCCGTGGGTCCTCGCGGAGCTCTCTCAGTAGCCCGTGCGGACGCTGGCGACGCGTCCCTGCCACAGGCCACCCGCTTCCACGATCTGCAGGAGCTCTCGCAGGGAGCGAGGCTGCATTCCGAAGAAGGTGACTCGGCCACCATTGCTGCGCGCGGCCTGGGCGATCATCACCAGCTCTTCGGTAGGTCGCTGTCCCGCCTCCACCCTCAATCCGCCGCCGCCGACCGCCAACCTCACCAGTTCTTCCGTCGATCCCGTTTCAATCAGCATCGGTCCCTCCCTGTGTTGAGGGCCCAAGATATTGAGGGAGAGATTTTCGCGTCACCGGTTCTGTGCGCGCAGATGATCCGGTAACGGTGAGCGCGATCCCCGAGGCCGGATCCGTAACGTGAACAGACACTGATTTCCGTTACAGACCCTCCACGGTTACCGATCGTCCACGCGGTCTTATTGCGCCACCTCGTCGCGGGATCTGGGGCTAGCTGCGCGTCCCGTGAATGTTACGCGCGTGCAGGTGCGAGACGTCCTGGTCGTGGATGACAGCAAGGTGATGCGCGACATGATCGTCGCGTGTCTGCGGCCCGAGGCGGAGCTCTCCTTCACTCACGCCGGCAGCGGCCTCGAGGCGATCGAGAAGCTCTCGCTCAAACCATTCGAGCTGCTCCTGCTCGATCTCAACATGCCGGACATCGGCGGCATCGAGGTCGTCGAGTTCGTGCGCAGCCAGGACAAGCTCCGCGAGCTCCCCATCATCGTGATCACCACTCGCGGCGACGATGCCTCTCGGCAGAGGGCCCTGAGCGCGGGGGCGACGCGTTTCATGACCAAGCCCTTCACCCCTGAATCGCTGCTG
Organism: uncultured Myxococcales bacterium; assembly: GCA_966211295.1. GTDB lineage: Bacteria > Myxococcota > Myxococcia > Myxococcales > Myxococcaceae > Archangium_A. Next base: position 8,021 of record CBIHPJ010000092.1, read on the forward strand.
TCGGAAGTTCGTGGCCTGCTCGAAAGCCGCCCGAGCTGACCGATGGCGAGCAGCGAGTCGCTCGACGTCGAAGAGTTCATCGTCGGCTACCTGGCCGAGGTCGACGACCATCTCTCGGTCGCCCGCAACTGCCTCGTCGCGCTCGATACCTCGCTGCAGAAACACGAGCCCAACCCCAAGGCGGTGCGCGAGCTCTTCCGTTCGCTGCACACCATCAAGGGGCTGTCGGCCATGGTGGGCGCCGAGCCGATCGTCGACATCTCGCACGAGCTGGAGACGTTGTTGCGCGCCGCCGATCGTTCGGGAAGCCAGCTCAACACCCGCGCGATCGATCACATCGTGCAGGGGCTGCGCGCGATCGAAGAGCGCACCGCGAAGCTCGCCCGCCGCGAGCCGCTCCCGCCGGCGCCTCAAGAGCTGCTCGCGGCCCTCGCCTCGATCGAGTTGACCGCGCGCACCGAGGAAAAGCTGGGCGCCCTCACCCTCGCGCCCGAGCTGCTCGAGAAGCTCAGCGCGGCCGAGCAAAACCAGCTCGCGCGCGCGATCACCACCGGGCGCCGCGCGCTGCGGGTCGACTTCATCCCCACCGAGGAGCGCGCCGCGCGAGGAATGAACATCACCTCGGTGCGCAGCCGGCTCGCGGCGCTGGGCGAGCTGGTCAAGGTGATCCCCCGGGTGCTGGCTCCCGACGAAGCGCGAGGGGGGACCATCGCCTTCGCGGTGCTCCTGGTGACCGAGGCAGGCGACGAGGCGATCACCGAGATCACCGATGCGCAGCCCCAGCCGCTGCACGCCGTCGAAGCTTCCGAGCCCGATCTCCCCACGGTCGACGAGGTCGAGCGAGGCGAGCTCGAGCAGGGCCAGCAGCAGCGCAACGTGATCCGGGTGGACTCCCGCCGCCTCGACGAGGCCCTCGAGATGTTGTCGAGCCTGATGGTGACCCGCTCCCGCCTGCAGCGCACCCTGAACCGCCTGGAGCTGGGTCAGCACACCCGGGAGCTCGCCCCGATCCTCGCCGAGAACTCCCGGCAGCTCCGCCATCTCCGCGCCGCGATCATGCGCGCGCGCATGGTGCCCGTGGCCGAGATGCTCGAGCGCACGCCGCTGCTGGTGCGCGGGCTCAGCCGCAGCTCGCACAAGCAGGTGCACCTCGACGTCGATGCCGGCCGAAGCGAGCTCGACAAGTCCGTCGCCGACAAACTGTCTCCCGCGCTCGTTCACCTGGTGCGCAACGCGGTCGACCACGCCATCGAGCTGCCCGACGTGCGCGTCGCCCGCGGAAAGCCGGCTGAAGGGCGCATTCGCATCAGCTGCGAGGCCACCTCCACCAGCCATCTCAAGTTGATCGTGTCCGACGACGGCGCCGGCATCGACGCCACGAAGGTCGCACAGCGCGCGAACAAGCCGGTCCCGGAGAGCGACGTCGAGCTGCTCGCCCTCATCACCCGGCCGGGGCTCTCCACGCTCGACGCAGCGTCGCGGACCAGCGGCCGCGGCCTCGGCATGGACATCGTGAAGCGCATCGTGGTCGACGAGCTCGGCGGCCAGCTGCAGCTCCACACCAGGCTCGGTGAAGGCACGCGCTTCACCCTCACCGTGCCGCTCACGGTCACCATCCTCGACGCGTTCACCCTGGTCGCGTCCGATCGCACGTACGTGGTGCCGGTCAGCTCGGTGGAAGACCTGGTGGAGGTCGAGCCCCAGAGTGTGAGCGAGGGACCCAACCCAGCCGCCGTCACGCCGGTGCGCATGCTCCGCCACCGGGGCGCGACGTTGCCGCTCTTCAGCTTGAGCTCGTTGCTCGGCGTGGGGACGCCCGGTGCGCCGCGGCCCAAGGCGATCATCGTGCGCCGGGATCACCACGGCTTCGCCTTCGAGGTCGACCAGATGATCGGCCAGCAAGAAGTCGTGGTGCGCCCCTTGAACGACGCGCTGGTGAAGGTGCGCGGCATCTCGGGCGCCACCGATCTGGGCGACGGGCAACCGACCCTCGTCCTCGATCTGCTCGGGCTGCTCGAGCACCACGCCTCGGAGCTCTCATGATCGTGCTGCATGTCGTCTTCAGGGTCGGCGAGGTCGACTACGTGCTGCCCGCCTCCGAGGTGGTGCAGATGGAGTCGTTCACCCAGGCCACTCACGTGCCGGGCGCTCCGCCCTGGGTCGCGGGGCTGGTTCAGATTCGCGGCCAGGTGATCCCGGTGGTCGATCTGCGCGTGCGCTTCGGCCTGCCGCCCATCGAGCGATCGCTCGAGTCGCGCATCGTGGTGGTGAGCGACGGCACGCGACAAGTCGGTCTGCTGGCTGATTCCGCGCGCGAGGTGATGCGCATCGAGAGCGAGTCCTTCCACAGCCCGCCCGAAATCATCGCCCGGCAGACCCACGGCTTCGTCAGCCAGGTGGCTCAGGCGGGCAAGCGCCTGGTGATGCGCATCGATTTTTCGAAGGTCATTTCACAAGAACCAACGAAGGAGCAGCCTCATGGCCAGGAAACCCCGGAACACCACGTCTGAGACGCGCTCCAACGGGCAGCACGACACGCCGAACGGCCACGTCAACGGAGTGAAGGCGAAAGGGCGAGGAGGCGTCTCCACCAAGGTCTCCTCCAACCAGGCCTCTACCCAGGTCGATCGCACCGCGACGTCCCTGCGCGAGACCGCGCGGCAGGCGCGCACGGTGGAAGAGGCCGCCACCCGCATGGCCATGGGTGGCGCGGAACAGGCCACCGCCGGAGATCAAATGCGCGGCGCTGCCGAGGGGCTCGCCGGCCGGATGGACTCGCTGCACGGCACGGTGCAGCAGCTGGTGCGCGCCCAGTCGAACATCTCCCGCAGCGTCGAGGAGACGATGAGCGGCTTCGACTCGACCGCGTCAGGTCTGCAGGAGCTCGCTGCTTCGGTGGCCACCGCCAGGAAGGCTGGCGAGGCGCTCGCCGTCTCTGCTGAGAGCACCACCGCCACCCTCGAGCAGGTCGCGACGTCGCTGGGCAGCGTGGGGAGCACCGTCACCGATCTCGCCAGCCTGGGTGAGCAGCTCGCCGCGTCCATCACCCAGGTCAACGTGAGCGTGAAGGACGTCGCCAATCGCGGCACCTCCATGGCCGCGACGATCGAAGAGGTTGCCTCCACCATCGAGCAGATGGCCAAGGGCATCGCGCGTCTCTCGAGCGACACCAGGGCCTCAGGAGAGCAGGTGAACACGCTCTCCGCGGGCGTGGTGGGCATGAGCGTGGCGCTCGAAGGGGTGACCAGGGACGCCCTCGAGATGGCCTCCGCGATCGAACAGACCTCGGCGACCGCCGAGCAGATGGCGCGCTCGGTGCGCGCCGTCGCCGAGCAGAGCAAGACGCTCGAGACCACCATCACCACCAACGCCGCAGCGGCGGAGCAGATCGCTGCCTCGGTGGAAGAGGTCGCGGCCACGGCCGAGAAGAACTCCACCGTGGTGGAGTCGAACGCCTCGGCGATCGAGCAGTCGGCGCGCTCGGTTCAGGGCGTGGCCCAGAGCGCCGATCAGCTGAACACCCTCGCCGCCACCAGTGCGACCGGCGCCGCGCAGCTCGAGACCGCGACCCGGAAGATCCTGGGACTGGTGCAGAGCGCGACCCAGACCACCACGCGCATGTCCGAGGTCGCACGCGAAGGCGGCTCCTCCGTCAAGAAGTCGATCGCCGGGCTGGTCACCATTCGCGCGTCGATCGCCGAGTCGGCCACGGTGATGAAGGAGATGGATCGCCGGGTCGAAGAGATCGGCGACATCGTGCAGACCATCAACCTCATCGCAGACCGCACCAACCTGCTCTCGCTCAACGCCAGCATCGAGGCCGCGCGCGCAGGAGAACATGGCCGTGGTTTCGCAGTGGTCGCCGAGGAGATCCGCGCGCTGGCCGATCGCGCCGCGGCTGCCAGCAGCGACGTGGCGAAGATCGTGCGGGGCCTCCAGGGAACCGCACGGCAAGCGGCGAGCGCCTCGGCCGAGAACACCAAGGTCGCCGAAGAGGGCACCCGGCTCGCCGAGTCCGCCAACGAGGCATTGGCGGCCATCCTCTCTGGGGCCAACGAGGTGGCCACCTCGGTCAACCAGGTCGAGCGCGCCACCGAAGAGCAGAGCCAGGCCGTCTCCTCGCTGGGCAAGAACGCCCAGCGGGTGAGCGAAGAGACCAAGTTCATCGCCCGGGCCGTGCAGGAGCAGACGCAGGTCTCCCAGCAACTCGCGCGCGGCGCCGCCGAGATGCGCCTGATGGCCAAGCAGACGCGCGACGCCACGCTCGAGCAGGCGCGCGCGGTTCGCGAGGTGGTGAAGGCCAACGCGCAGCTCGCCACGGGCGCCGCCAAGGTGTCCCGCGCGATGGAAGAGCAGGCGACCAGCGCGGGCGAGCTCGCCAAGGCGTCCTTCCGCATGCGCACCCTCACCCAGCAGACCACCGCGGCCATCGCCGAGCAGACCAAGGGGCTCGCCCGCGAGGCCAACTCGAGCAAGGAGCTCGCACAGTCACTGCAGCGCGCGGTGACGGGGCTGGCAGAGCAGGCGCGCGGCGCCTCCGAGGTCGCCCGCGCGATGGACGAGGCCCGCACCGAGGCCTTGCAAACCGCGCGCGGCGTCGCCGAGCAGGCGAAGGCCACCGGCGAGATCGAGACCACCGCGCGCGAGCTGGCCCGGCTGACCAGCTCCATCAACACCGCGACCGTGGCGCAGCTGAAGCAGGTCACCCAGCTCACCAAGGAAGCTGACGACGTGCGCCGCTCGGCCCGCCAGGGGGCCAAGGGCGTCGCGGAGCAGGCGGAGGCGATCGCCGCGCTCTCTGCGACCATGACGCGCCAGCACTCCGCGCTCCAGGCCGTCGCCAGGTCCATCGAAGCCCAACAGGTCGAAAGCGAAAAATTGGCGAAGAGCGCCGCCGACGCGAGGCAGCAGACCACCGACATGGTGACCGGCGTCACCCGTCAAGCGAAGGCCGCGGTGGCGATCGCCGACGACGTGCGCTCGGTGGCCGAGAGCATTCAGAAGATCCGCCTCGCGAACGACGAGCAGGCCGAGCAGGTGGCGAGCCTCGGCGCCTCCATCTCCCTCGAGGGGGGACACATCGTGATGGAGCCCGCGTGAGCTCGCGTGAGGCCATCGCGCTGACCTCGGCCGAGCAGGCGCGCGTCGAGCAGATCGGCCAGCTGGTGGCGCAAGGCGCTGCCGGCGTGCCCGGCCTGCTCGGCCTCCTCACCGAGCGCAGCTGGTCGGTGCGGCGTGAGGCGGTGCGCGCGCTCGCCGCCCAGGGCCAGGTCGCGGCCGGAGCGCTCTGCGAGCTCTTGCGCACGCAACGCGACGACGAGGCGCGCCTCGCGGCCGCGGTGGACGCGCTGGTGGCGAGCCCGGTGGAGCTGATCGAACCGCTCACCGCGCTGGCCCACGACCCCAACCCCGCGGTCGCGGCCGATGCGGCGCAGGTGCTGGGCCGCAGACGCAACGTGCGCGCAGTGCCGGTGCTCGCCGGCCTCGTCCGACACGAGGACGACAACGTTTCCGTGGCCGCCATCGAGGCGCTCGGGCGCATCGGCGGGCCGCAGGCGCTCGATGCGCTGGTGGGCGCCGCCCAGAGCGGGCACTTCTTCCGCGTCTTCCCCGCCATCGACGTGCTGGGCCGCTGCGGCGATCCGCGCGCCATTCCTCCGCTGGCGGCCCTCGCCTCGAAGCCGATGTACCAGCTCGAGGCGGCGCGCGCGCTGGGCCACACCGGGGAGTCCGCCGCGGTGTCCCCGCTCGCGAAGTCATTGGGGCACTCCAACGCGGCGATGCTGCGGGTGACCGCGGTGGCGCTCGCAGAGCTGCTCGACCGGCACCTCGCGCACTACGGCAATCAAGACGCCCCCCGCGCCGCGTTGCACCGGGCGCATGTCGACTCCGCCACCGTGGGGAGGCTGACCCGTTGTATCCCCGACGCCACCCACGAAGAGCGCCTCGCCATCGCGGTGCTGCTGGGCGCGCTCGGAGGAGAAGAGGCGGCCGCCGGGCTGCGCTCGCTCCTCGATTCGTCCGGCGGGGTGAGCGAGGCGGCGGCGCTCTCGCTCAAGCGGCTGGGAAAGGAGTCGGATCAGCAGGTGCGCGAGGCGCTCCGTGCAGGAGACAGCGCGCGCCGTCAGCTGCTCCTGCCCATCGTCACCCGCGTGGTCTTTCAGCCTGAGCTGGTGGAGTGCCTGAAGGACGAGGATCCAGCGGTGCGCGCGCTGGCGTGCGACGCGCTGGGGCGAGTGGGCGCGACCGGCGCGGTGGCGCCGATGTTCGAGCTGCTGTCGGATTCCAACCGTCGCGTGGTGCAGGCCGCGGTGGGCGCCATTCAGTCGCTGGGGAGCGCGGACACCCGCGCGCTCGCGCTCCACTTCGCGGCGGAGGGCTCACCCGAGGTGCGCAGGCGTGCCCTGCAGATCCTGAGCTACTTCGGGTTCCCCGAGACGCTCCCGATGCTGCTGAAGGGTGTCGAGGATCCCGAAGTCGCGACGCGCGAAGTTTCGCTCACGGGGCTCGCGCTGCTCGACGCTCCCGAGGCGGTCGACGCGTTGTTGCGCGCCGCGAGCGCGCCCGAAGAGAAGATCCGCGGCGCGGCGATGAGGGCGCTGGGCCAGGCGGTGCGATCGGATCCACGCGTCGAACGGGCGCTCGTCAGCGCGTTGGACGATCGCCAGGCCTGGGTTCGCTACTACGCCTGCCAGGCGCTGGGGGTGCGCGCGGTCGACGGCGCTGCCCGGCGCATCGCGGCCCTCCTCGACGACGAGGCCGGCCAGGTGCGGGTCGCAGCCATCGAGGCGCTCTCCCAGCTGAAGGGGCCCGAGGCGCACGAGGCCCTCGCCACCGCGGCGAGAGGCGACGATCCCGACATGCAGCGCGCGGCGTTGATCGGGCTGGGTCACTCGAAGCAGCCGGGCGTTCTCCCCTTGCTGCTCGCGGCCGTGGTCAGCCCGGCTCCGGCGACCCGGTTGGTGGCGCTCTCGGCGCTCGCGGGAGCAGCCCCGCTGGCGGCTCTTTCCGTGCTCAAGGCGGCCGCACGCGACGCCGACGAGAACGTGCGCTCGGCAGCGCTCGGCTTTCTGACCTCCCTACCCGTGCCGGGAGCGACGGCGGCGCTGATCGAGCTGGCGGCGGTGCCAGCAGATCGCGCGCACGTCGCGCCGCTGCTCTCGGTTCCCGCCGAGGGCCGGGTCGCGGCGCTCTTCAGCGCACTCCAAGACGCCGACGACGAGCTGGCGGCCACGCTCGCCTCGGCGCTGGTGCGCCTGCACAACGCCGAGGCCAGCGGAGCCCTGATGCGCACGCTGTCGGCGGGTCCGGTGCCCGCGAGGAAGGCGGCAGCGGCGTCGCTGGCTTCACTTCACTCACCCGCTGCGCTGGCGGCGCTGGCCCGCGCGGCGCAAACCGATCCCGATGCCCAGGTCCGCCAGATCTGCGGCGTTCTCTTGAGCAACTAAAGCGATGCCGCCTCTCGCCAACTCCCCTTCGCTCTTCGCCATCTTGAGCGCGTTGATCGAAGGCCGTGCGGGTCTGCACTACGGCCCCGAAGAGCGAGACCTGTTCCTCGAGCGAGCGTCGGCGCGCGCGAGCGAGGCCGGCTTCGAGTCGCTGCTCGATTACTACTACTACCTCCGGTACGACGACGCGGCCGCCCCCGAGTTCGAGAAGTTGATCGACGCACTGGTGGTCAACGAGACCTTCTTCTTCCGCGAGCTGCAGCCGCTCAAGATGCTCGTCCATCGGCTGGTGGCGCCGATCGTGGCCACAGGGCGCCGGCCCCGCATCTGGTCGGCGGCATGCTCGACCGGCGAGGAGCCGCTCACCCTGGCCATGTTGCTCGACGAGGCGGGGCTGCTCGATCGAGTCGAGTTGATGGCCAGCGACATCAGCACGCGCGCGCTCGAGCGTGCTCGGGCCGGGCGCTTCAGCCGCCGCTCGCTGCGGGATCCCGGCGAGCCGCGCCTCACTCGGAAGTGGATCCGCGAAGAGCGTGATGGGCTTCAGGTCGACCCGGCGCTCACCGCCGCCATCTCGTGGCAACGCCTCAACCTGTGCGAGCCCGCCTCGCTCCCGGCGGCAGAGAGCTGGGACTTCATCCTCTGCCGCAACGTGCTCATCTATTTCACCGACGAGACGACCGCGCGCGTGGTCTCCGCGCTGACTCGCGCGCTCAAACCCGGCGGCGCGCTCCTGGTGGGCGTGTCCGAGTCGCTGATGCGCTTCGGCTCGTCGCTCGTCTGTGAAGAGCTCGACAACGCCTTTCTCTACCGGAAGGTCTCATGACGCCCGGGGCGCGCATTCGGGTGTTGGTGGTGGACGACTCGGCGTTCGCGCGGAAGGTGCTGCGGGTGAGCCTGAGCGCCGACCCGCGTCTCGAGCTCGTCGGCACGGCGAGCGACGGGCTCGATGCGCTCGAGAAGATCGATTCCCTCAAGCCCGACGTGGTGACGCTGGACCTGGTGATGCCCAACCTCGATGGCGTGGGCGTGATGCGCGCGCTGAACGCCGGGAAGAGCCCAGGCCCCGCCGTGGTGCTGGTCACCATGTCGGACGAAGAGAGCGAGCTCGTCGTCGAGGCGCTGCAGCTGGGCGCGGTGGGAATGGTGAAGAAGCCGACCGCGCTGGCCACCAACCGGCTCTACGAGATGTCCGCTGAGCTGATCGCCGGAGTCGTCGCCGCGGCCGAGACCCGCCCGCAGCACGTCGCTCCAGCGCCCGTCTCCCTGGCCAGGCTGCAGGAGCCCCTCGCCGAAACGAAGATCGTGGTGATCGGCGCCTCGACCGGTGGGCCCCAGGCCCTCACCCAGCTCGTCTCGCGGCTGCCGCGAACGCTTCCGGTGCCCGTCGCGATCTCCCTCCACATTCCGCGCGAGTACACCGAGGCGCTCGCGAAGCGCTTGAGCGCGCTC
>CBIHPJ010000093.1:0-16889 GCA_966211295.1 uncultured Myxococcales bacterium
CGATGGACGACGCGAACGCGAGTCCCTGAGCTTCCCCCGTAGTTGAGATTCAGTTGGTCGAGGTCGAGGTCGAGTGATGATTCGAAGTGAGACCGGGCTCGCAGTCCCGGTGATGCGCGGCAGTCTGCAGGGCATGAAGTGGAACGTGCGGAGCGGCGGCAAGCTGATGCGCGTGCTCCTCGGCACGTACGAGAAGGAGCAGACGCTCGCCTTCGAGCAGCTCGTGAAGCCCGGCGGGGTGATGTTCGATGTGGGAGCGCACGTCGGCTACTACACCCTGCTCTCCGCGAAGCTCGTGGGCGCTGAGGGCAAGGTCCTCGCGTTCGAAGCGATGCCGCGAAACGCCGCGTACCTGCGCCAGCACGTCTCGCGGAATCGCTGCGCCAACGTCGAGGTGATCGAGGGCGCGGTGAGCAACGGTCCGGGTACGGCGCGCTTCGCCCGCGGCACCGGCACAGGCACCGGCAAGCTCACCGCGGAAGGGCCCATCGAAGTCCGCACGATGTCGCTCGATGACGTCGCCGCGGAGCGCGGGCTCGCTCCCACCTCCATCAAGATCGACGTCGAGGGCGCGGAAGAGCTGGTGCTCGACGGCGCCGCTCGCGTGCTGCGCGAGAGTCGGCCCGTGATCTTCCTCTCGACGCACGGCGCCGACATTCACGCGCGCTGCTGCAAGCGACTCAGCGCGCTGGGTTACTCACTCGCGCCGCTGGTGGGCTCGAGTCTGGAATTGGCGACGGAAGTGCTGGCCACGCCTCAGCGAGGCTGAGCGACGGTCTGCTTGAACGAATCGACCGCGGGCCCCACCGCGCCGCTGAATTGCACCGACGCCGTCGTGTAGAGGTCGAGCACGCGATCGAGCGAGCTGAAGGCTTCCTTCACCTTCTCGCGATTCTCGGGAGCGCACTTCGCCTCGAGCGCGACCTTGCGGGTCAGCCACTCCACCCGGAACTCGAGGAAGCGCTGATCGGAGTGCGTCACGTCGGCCTGCTCACCCTGCACCTTCCGCTGGCCCTCGAGCTCACTGAAGAGCTGGCTGGCGCCGCGCAGACACTCGGCCTCGCTCTGCACCTCGCCGCCCACGTTCGGGCGCTCGGGCGTCATGCGCAGCACCGAGCGGTACACGCTGAAGATGATCAGACAGCTGAAGATGATCGTGAACACGAGGTAGGCGCCGAGCGTGACCGCCCGGTACGGACGAAACCTCGGGTCCTTCGGATCTTCAGCGGGTGTGCTCATCGAGTGCCCGGAGCCGGAGCAGGTGCCGGAGCGGGCGCGGCAGGAGCAGGTGCCGCGGGCGCAGGAGCCGCCGCAGGCACGGTCCTCTGCAGGCGGTTGATGAACTGGTTGCGGAAGTCGCTGGCCGGGTACGTCTGCCAGGCCTCCTTCGCGATCGCGACCGCCTGCTCCTTGTTGCCGGTCATGTCGTAGCTCTGCATCAGCATCAGCATCGCGAAGTCCCGCATCTTGGCCTTCTTGTCGCCCTCGACGAAGCGGGTGAGCGGCTTGAGCGAGTCTTCGTACTTGCGCGACTGGAAGAGCGCGTTGCCGAGGAAGAACGAGGCGTCGAGCGCGTCCTCCTCGACGGGATCCATCGAGAGGAAGCGGTTCAGCTGCGAGATGGTCTCGGGCCAGTCCTGGCGGCGGAAGGCGGCCTTGCCCTTCTCGAGCACCGCGCCACCGACCTCCTTGCGGAGCAGCACCGCGCGGTCCTGCAGGGCGAGCTTCGCGAACGGAGTCAGCTTGCTCTGATCGATCTTCTGGAGCGCGTCGATGCCCTTGAGCCGCTCTTCACCGGGCAGCGTGGTCATCGTGCGGTACACCTGCAGCGCCTGCTGCTCGGCGGCGAGTTGGTTGTTCGAGTCGGTCTTCAGCTTGTCGATGGTGGCGGTGAGCTCGGTCACCTGCTTCTCGAGGCGATCGCGCTCGGCGTTCGCCCCCGCGGCGCGGGTATTGGAGATCACCACCACGCCCGCCACGCACAGCGCGGCGAAGACGACATAGGCGGCGCCGGTGCTGAACCAGGTGCGCTTCTCGAACGCTTCCTGCTGGGTCGAGACGAGCTTGAGCTCGGCGTGCAACGTCTTGAGGGCGTTGTCCGTCTTGATGGTCATGTTGCGCGACTCGACGACTTCGCGCCGAATCTCGTCCAACGACTTGCTCACGTCAGCGGTGGTTTCGGCCATGGTCGAGCGCGCTTATCAGAACCCGGGAACGTCGAGATCCCGCTTCGGTGCAGGCGGAAAGAAGATGGTGAACATCGCGCTGAACATGACTCCACCCACGTTGATTCCTGAGAGGCCGGAGAGGGCCCCACGCGCGTTGATGTAACGAACATCGAGGGTGATGCCGTAGCGATCGGCGAACCGATAGGTGGCGCCGCCCGATGCGTGGAGGCCCAGCAGCACCCGCTCACTGGTGGGGTACTGCCTCGAGGTCACGTTCGAGAGCAGCGGGCCCGCCTGGATCTGCAGGTACGGCATGAAGCCCTTGAAGAACACGTTGCTGCCCACGATGCGGCCGCCGATCGCCGCGCCGTACATCGCCGAGGTGATGTCATCGACACCGCCGTCCGGGAGAGAGAGCCCGAAGGTCTCGTAGCTGCCGAAGAGATCGATCGAGACCTCGAGCACGCTCGCCACCCCGTAGCCGAAGCTGGCGGAGAGCTGCGGGCCTCCTGAAAGTCCGGGAATGACCGGCGTGCCGGCCGCGGCGGCCTTGTCGACGAGATACCAATTGGGCACCCAGCGGAACCCGCCACCGATCGAGATCCGCCCCAGTCCATCGATGCCCTGCGCAGACGCCACTGAGCTGAGCAGCAGCGCCGCGACCAACGTCACATTCCGCATCACGTCACCAGGTCTTCCAGCCATCGACGCGCGGGCGGTTGGGCGCGCGCGGAGGGTGGCGCTGAGGTTGCGCGATCGGAGGCGGCGGCGCAGGAGGCTCCACAGGCATCACGATTGGCCGAGGAGACGGAGCGGCTGCCACCGGCACGACCGGCACGACGGGCACCGCTGGCGACATCTTCTCTTCGAGCATCTTCACGTACATCTTGAGCTCGGCGAGCGCCTGCTCCTTCTCCATCAGCTTGCGGAAGAGATCGACGCGCTTCTCCTTCTCGTCCATGAGTTCGCTGTGGAGTTGCATCAGCGAGGCCATGGCCTTCTCCGCGTAGCTCGCGGGGACCAGCTGGGCGGCGGGCTGGGTGGTGAGCGCTTCGATCATTTCTTCTTCTCCCAAACGCAATCGAGGAACGTCGTGCGCGGACCGAAGAGGCAGGCGCGAAAGCAGCGGAACAGGCAGCGCAGCCCGAACTCGTTCGCGATGAGGCGGGCATTTGCGAGGACGTCTCGACCTCGAATGACACCGTCCATGGTCACCTCTTGCGGGGTGCTACAGGGTTGCAGCGAACCGTAGCGGTTCACGATCACCCCGCAAGTTTTCTGCTCTCCCTGCGAAGCGGGGAGAGGGGCTAATCGCGCGCGAGATCGAGCAAAGGAATGTCGCTGACCACGATCTTCGAGCGCGTCGTCGGTACCGAGAAGTCGGCCTCGTCGAGCTGAGCCATCAAGCGCTTCACTTCGTCGTGGGTGACCGAGCGCAACGGCAGCGATCCCACGGCGTGAGCGAGAGCCTTGAGAGCGGACTCATCATCCGCGGATCCAGCGAGCGCCTGGAGCCAATCACCGACCGAAGCCGTCTCGAGCTCAGCAGGCACTCGCTTCACCGCGAGCGTCTCACCGCCGAACTCCTCCACCTCGACTCCGTACGTCGAGAGCCGCTCGCGCGCCGCGAGGATCGTGGGCGCCTGGGACGAAGCGAAGGTCGCTGAGAAGAGCGTGGGCGAGGCGGCAGCGAGGGCTCCTGATTCGAAGCGCTCACGGAGCGCCTCGAGCACCACTCGTTCACGCACGGCCCTGGGGTCGAGCACCACCAACGATCCACCCGGCCCCTCACAAACCCAGAGCCTCTTCCCCAGCTCTCCGAGGAACTTGAGGGACGAGAAGTAGTTCGGAGGCGGCGCCTCGTTCAGTCCCGGCCGCTCGGTGCCGAAGGTCCCAAACGCGGTGGTCTGCGACGGAACGGGGAGCGGCTCGAGGGCGAGGCCCTGCCCTCCTTCTTGCGCGCGCGCGAGGAACCGATCGACCGCCTGCGCATAGTGCGCGTGGAGCGCGTCTCCGACCGGCTGCGAGGGCGATTGACGCCACGGCGCAGCCTTGAGGGCTCTCGTCACCGCCGCGCCCAGCGCTTCGGTCACGCTCCGAATGTCGGAGAAGCGCACCTCGAGCTTCTGCGGGTGCACGTTCACGTCGACCGACCTGGGATCGACGTCGATGAAGATCGCGCACACCGGCTGCCGCCCGGGAGGAAGCGTGTCTTGAAACGCGCGCTGCACCGCCGCGTTGACGCCGCGGTCTCGCACATAGCGCCGGTTCACGAAGGTGTAGAGGCCCCGCGCGGTCGGGAGCGTGAATTCCGGTGAGGCGATGAAGCCGTGCACGTGAACCCCGAGGCGCCGCTCATCGATCTCGAGGAGATGCGGCTCTACTTCCGCGCCGAGCAGCGCGGCGATGCGCTCCTTGGGGCGTGTCGGAGTCGCGGGGCTCGAGATGAGCAGCTTGCCGCCGTGCTCCACGAAGAAGCCCACCTCGGGGTGCGCCAGCGCGAGGCGCGTCACCGCCTCTTCGCAGTGCGTGAGCTCGGTGGACTCGCGCTTGAGGAACTTGCGGCGCGCGGGCACGTTGAAGAACAGGTCGAGCACGTCGATGCGGGTGCCACCCGGAGCGGGCGCGTCTTCGATCGACGCCGGCCCGCCGCCCTCGATGGTGATCTTCGTGGCCACCGAGGCGCCCGGCTCGGCCGTCAGCATGGTGAAGCGGGACACTGACGCAATGGACGGGATGGCCTCACCCCGGAAACCCTTGGTGAGGATATGAAAGAGGCCCTCGGTATCGAGGAGCTTGCTGGTCGCGTGGCGCTCGAGCGAAAGGCGGGCGTCCTCCCGGGACATGCCACTGCCATCGTCGATGATCGCGATGGCGCCCAGGCCGCCCTCGGAGAGCATCACCTTGACGGTGGTCGCTCCGGCGTCGATGGCGTTCTCGGCAAGCTCCTTCACCACACTGGCGGGCCGTTCCACCACCTCACCGGCGGCGATCTTGTTGATCAGCTCGTCACTGAGGCGGCGAATTCGACCCATACCCGATTAACGCGGCTTCGTTACACTGAGTGACCGAAGCGATGCCACTCAAACTCCCTGTTCCCAACCTCGTCGCCGCCTCCGGATCGATCTCGCCCCCGGAGCTGCTCCAGCGAATCCAGAATCATGTCGGCGAGCTCGTCATGGGCAAGGCCGAGCAGGTGAAGCTGGCGCTGACGTGCCTGGTCGCGCGCGGCCACCTGCTCCTCGAAGACGTGCCGGGCGTGGGCAAGACCACGCTGGCCGAGGGGCTGGCACGCAGCTTCGCGATGAGCTTCGCGCGCGTGCAGTTCACCGCCGACGTGTTGCCCAGCGACATTCTCGGCGCGCAGGTCTTCCTGCAGGCGAAGGGGACCTTCGAGTTCCGGCCGGGGCCGATCTTCCACCAGGTGGTGCTCGCCGATGAGCTCAACCGCGCACCGCCGCGCACGCAGTCGGCGTTGCTCGAGGCGATGGCGCAGGGCCAGGTGAGCCTCGACAGCGTCACCCACACGCTCCCGCAGCCCTTCGTGGTGATCGCGACGCAGAACCCGCTCGATCTGAGCGGCACGTATCCCCTGCCCGACTCCCAGCTCGACCGTTTCCTGTTGCGGCTCTCGCTCGGGCACCTGTCCGCTGAGGTCGAGACGCAGCTGCTGATGAGCCGCCGCGCGGATCCGCTCGCCACGTTCAAGGCGATCGCGACCTCGGCCGATCTCGCCGCGCTGCAGAGCGCCGCTGATGAAGTGCAGGTGGCGAAGGACATCGCCGACTATGGCGTGCGCATCGCGGCGGCCACCCGCGAGCACCCGGAGATCGAGCGCGGCATCTCCACTCGTGCGGCGCTCTCCCTGATGGCCACCGCCCGCGCGGTCGCGCTCTGGGAAGGCCGCGACTTCGTCACTCCGGGTGACGTGAAGGCGGTCGCGGTGCCGGCGCTCTCTCACCGCCTGCTGCTGAAGAACTCGAGCCAGGGGTCGTTCGCGCGTGATGAAGCGGCGCACCTGGTGGCCGAGCTGCTCAGGAAAGTCCCGGCGCCGCGTTGAGAGGGAACCTGTGAGCAGCGCTGTGAGCAGCGCAGCGCCCGAAGTTCCACAGCGTGCGAGTTGGCGGCGCACGCTGAAGACCACCCGGGTGGGTCGAACCTACCTGGTGATCACCGTGGGCATCGGGCTGGGCGCGCTCAACACCGGCAACAACCTGCTCTACCTCGTGCTCGGGTTCCTGCTCGCGATCATCGTGCTCTCAGGAGTGCTCTCTGAGCGGGTGATCTCCGACGTGCGCGTGCGCCGCATTCTCCCCGACGGTGCCTTCGCCAATGAGCCGTTCCCGCTTCGTTATGAGGTCTCGCGGCTCAAGGGGCGCGCGTTCGCGGTGCGCATCTCGGAAGGCGGCGGCACCCTCGAGAGCTGGGCGTGGATTCCCACGGTCCTCGCGGGAACTCCGGTGATCGTGCGTTCTGATGTGACGGCGCCGAGGCGGGGGCCGCTGCGGCTCAAGCAGGTGCAGATCTCGACGTTCTTCCCCTTCGGGCTCTTCGAGAAGTCGCGCAGTGTCGAGGTGGAGGATCTGCTGTTGGTGTGGCCGCGGCGCGGGTTCAGCTGCGATCCACCGCAGGCTGACTCGGGCCTTCACATGGGAGAGAGCGGGAGTCAGCGTCATCGCGATGGAGCGGGAGATGTGCAGGGGCTGCGTGAGCTCGGTGATCTCGAGGACGCGCGGCGCGTGCACTGGAAGAAGAGCGCGGCCGCCGGGAAGCTGCTCAAGGTCGAGCGCGAGCGGGAAGATCGGAAGCAGTACACGCTGAAGATCGAGAACGACTCGCCGGGCGATCAGCTCGAGCGTGCGTGCGAAGAGACCGCGGCGCTGACCAATCGGTTGCTCGCAGAAGGCAACGAGGTCGGACTCGAAGCAGGAGGAAGAAAGATCCGGCCTGCGTCGGGACCAGGTCACGAGAAGCGGATTTTGTCGGCGCTGGCGGGGCTCGGTTACGCGCTCCCAACGCCGGGGTCGTCGTCATGAAGGACAGCGCTGCCTCCCTCTCCCCTACCCCTTCTTCCTCGGGACGCTGCGCCTCGTCACCGCTTCGCGGCGCCGCGAGACGGCTCGCGCTCCCCGCTGTCGCAGGGAGAGGGAGACAGTGAATCTCGCTGAGCGCCGAAAACTGCGGCTGCGCCTTCGCGATCTCGCGGCAGGCTCGGCGTTCGCGGCGGTCGCGCTCTCAGGGGTGCTGCCCTTGTTCGTGAGCGTGATCTTCGCGATCTCCCTCGTGATCAGCCTGGTCGGCCGCCGCCCGCTCGCGAAGCAGCGCGCCTGGTCAGTGCTCGTCTTGCTCGCCACCGCGGCAGGACTGTTCTTCCTCGTCTCGCGCGGCGTGCTCGATCTCGTGGTGGCCGCGGTGGGCTTCGCCACCATCGTCACCGCGCACCGCATGCTCTCGGAGCCCTCTCCCGCCACCGATCAGCAGGTGCTGCTCGCGGCTCTCCTGTTGATGGCAGGCGCCGCGGCGCTCTCCGGTGACGTCTGGTACGCGATCTGTCTCTTCGCCTTCGGAGTCTTCGCCTGTCTGGCGCTCGGCCTGATGGTCGTCGAAGGCCCCGTGGAGCGGGACGAAGATCTGCCGCTTTCGCCCGTGCTCAGGCAGGTGAGCATCGGCGTGGCGATCGCGCTGGTGGGCGGCATCGCGTTCTTCATCCTCTTCCCTCGACTCTCCTGGAACGTCGCGGCGCGCCGAACGGGACCCGGCCTGCTCGGTGGAACCACGGGCATGAGCGACGTGGTGCGCCTCGGCGGCGGTGGCGACATCAAGACCAGCGCCCGCGTGGTGCTGCGCGCCACCCTCACCCCCTCGCCTCGCGGCGATCGGCTCGACCGCTACTGGGTGGGCCGGCGCTTCGAGGCGTTCGATGGGCGCGAGTGGCGCGGCACGGGTACGCCTGGGCTGCCGCGCCCGCAGATCCTGATCGGCGCAATGAACGGGGCGGTGCGACAGCGCATCGAGCTCCTCCCTGCCTATGCCTCTCGCACCCTGGTGGCGCTCAGCCAGCCGGTGGCCTTCCAGACGGCCACTGCGCAGACCAACACCGGATCGACGGCGGTGGCGCTGCTCCAGGTCGGGAGCGAAGAGGTGCGCTTCGCGAACGAAGCCAACGGCTACACGTATACGGCGTACAGCCGCACCGACTTCCCGGTCCTCGAGGCGAACGAAGCGTCGCTCGAAGGGTACCGCGCGCTTCCCCCGTCCCTCGACGCGCGCGTGGCCGAGCTGGCTGCGCAGATCGTGGATCAGCGCACCGAGCCCGAAGAAGTAGCCGACGCGCTCGAGCGCTGGCTTCAGCGAAACCTGAACTACACCCTCGAGCTTCCCGGCGACGTCGATGATCCGCTCACCGACTTCCTCTTCGTTCGCAAGGAGGGGCACTGCGAGCACTTCGCCACCGCCCTCGCCGTGATGCTGCGCACCCGTGGAGTTCCCGCGCGCGTGGTCGGCGGCTTCTTCGGTGGCGAGAGAGTCGGCGAGAAGTTCGTGGTGCGCGCAGGTGACGCGCACGCCTGGGTCGAGGCCTATTCACCCAGCAAAGGGTGGCTCACCTTCGACGCCACTCCCGAGGGTGGCCGGGGCAGCCGGCCCCCTGCGCTGATGTCACGCCTCGTCGACGCCTACGAGCGCCTCGAGGAGCTGTGGCGTGCGCAGGTGGTCGACTACTCCATCACCGACCAGTGGGACTTCGTACGGCAGCTGATCCGTCCGCCGGCGAACGCTTCGAGCGGCAGCGACGAGCCCGAGGAAAGAAGAGCGCCGACCACCCGCACTCCGGCGCGCGCGATCTTCGCGGCGATCGGCGCGGGCGTATTGGCTTTCCTCGTGTGGCGGCGCCTGACCCGGTTCAGCGGCAGGGAGCACCCGGCCTCCGGTTTTCTCGCCGACCTCGACGAGCGGCTGGAAACCCTGAAGGTCGCCAGGCGCAGCGACGAGGATCTCGAGGCGCTCAGCCATCGACTGCGGACCGAGCGGCACCGCCTCGCTGAACCGCTGGGGAAAGCCACCCGGCGCTACCTCGAGGCGCGCTTCGGAAAGCGCCCGTTGACACGCGAAGAACGCAAGCGCCTCCTCTCGGCGCTGGATCATTCCGGCACTGCCGGAAGGTGACCCGCTCGAGGGGCCGTAGAGCTAGTCTTCGCGCCCGTGCTGAGGCTGATCGAAGCGTTGCTTCCGGTTCGGAGGGGTGAGCGCCAGCTCACCTTCACTCTCTTCCTTCACAGCCTCTTCGCGGTCGGCGCGTTCCTCACCGGCCGCACCGTGCGCGACGCGCTCTTCCTCGCGCACAGCGATCGCAGCCAGCTCGCGTGGATGTACGTGCTCTCGGCGATCTTCGTGACCGCCACGGGCCTCGTGTACGCGCGCCTGGCCAACCGCGTGCGGCGAGACCTGATGGCGCTGACCTCGGCGCTCCTCTTCGGTGGGCTCTTCGTCTTGCTGTGGGTGCTCGAGAAGTTCTCGATGCCCGGCATCTACAGCGTCATCTACGTCTTCGTCGAAGTGATGGGGGCGCTGATCCTCGTGCAGTTCTGGACGCTCGCGAACGAGCTGTTCAATGCGCGCGAGGCCAAGCGGCTCTACGGCTTCATCGGCGCGGGCGGCACCTTCGCGAACATCCTGATCGGTCTCGTCAGCGCGCGCGTGGCCAAGGACTTCGGCACCAACTCGCTGCTCTTGATGTGCTTCGTGCTGCTCGTCATCACGGGCGGGGCGAGCTTCGCGGGCGGCCGCCTCGGCAGGCAGCGTCTCTTCGCCCGCGCCGCGTCTGGCAAGCCCAGCGCCGCCAAGCGCAGCGGAGGCGCCAGCCGCGTGATGAGCGACTCGCACCTGCGCACGGTCGCGATCCTCTCGGCGGTCACGTTCTTCACCACCACGCTGATCGACTTCCAGTTCAAGGTGGTGGCGGCAGACAAGATGAAGGGCGACGATCTCGCCGCCTACTTCGGTTACTTCAGCGCGGTGGTCGGAGCGCTCGCGCTCGGACTCCAGCTCTTCGGCACCAGCCGCCTCTTGAACCGCGCCGGCGTGATCGGCTCGCTGGCGGTGCTGCCCGTGTCGCTCGCGCTGGGCGACGTGGCTCTCCTGATCTTCCCCGCGCTGTGGGCGGCCTCGATGGCCAAGGGCGCCGACACGCTCTTCCGCTACTCGGTGAACGACGCCACCACGCAGATCCTCTACCTCCCCGTACCCGCGCAGGTACGCGTCTCGGCCAAGGCCTTCATCGACGGCGTGGTGAAGCCCATGGCCATCGGTCTGGCCGGTGTGTCTCTCGCCGGCTACCGGCTGTGGATGAAGGGAGACCCGTACAAGCTCGCCTGGTTCTCACTCGTGCTCGCGTTCACGTGGATCGCGGTCGTGATGAGCATGCGCAGCAAGTACATCAAGTCGCTCCAGGACAACCTGAAGCAGCGCAGGCTCGACCTCGAATCGGCCCGTCACCAGGTGATCGACGGCAACACCAACCGGGTGCTCGAGCGCGCGCTGGGGAGCGACGACGAGCAGGAAGTGCTCAACGCGCTCGCCCTGCTCCCCCACCTCGAGAAGCTGGAGCTCGATCAGCGGGTCGAGACCCTGCTCGAGCACAAGTCCACCGCCGTGCGCGTGAAAGCCCTCGAGTACTACGCGCACCGGCAGACGATGCGCTTCGCGAACTCGGTGTTCCGAAGATTCGAAGACGCGGATCCCGCGGTGCGCGCGGCGGCGATCGATGCGTTCTGCGCCATGGGCCGGGACAAGGCCGTACGCAGCGTGCGCCTCTTCCTCGCCGATCCCGATCCCCGCATTCGCAGCGCGGCGGTCACCGGCATGATCCGCTTCGGTGGACTCGACGGCGTGCTCGTCGCGGCCGAAGCGCTCAAGGCGCTCATCGACAACGCCGATCCCGTGATGCGCCAGCACGCCGCCAAGGTGCTCGGCGCGATCGGCGTGCGGAACTTCTATCAACCGGTGCTGCAGTTGATGAACGACTCGGACGTGCGCGTGCGCCGCGAGGCGATCAACGCCGCGGGCGTGCTCAAGAGCCCCGAGTTCGTCATCCCGCTCATCTACCGCACGCAGTCGCGCGAGACGTTGCGCGAGGCCACCCAGGCCCTCACCGCGTACGGTTCCACCATTCTCGCCACGCTGGCGAAGGTGCTCTCGAACCAGCTGGAAGACGCCAACATTCGCCGCGCGATCGCCCGCGTGCTCGGCCGCCTCGGCACCAGCGAAGCGGTGGAGATCATCGCGCGTCACCTCGACGAGGCCGACGAAGAGCTCCGCGGCGTGATGTATCGCTCCCTCGCTCGCGCGGTGAAGGGCAAGCGGCTGCTCTTGAAGGACGTGAGCCCGGTGAAGCGCGCCGTCGACCGCGAATTGGAGCGCGCGTGGAGAGCGCTGCACCAGCTCGAGCTGCTCAAACTCGACACCGTGCCGGGTCCGAACACGCCGCGCGATGGTGAGCAGGCTGCGCGTGCGCTGCTCGCCTCGGCATTGACGGAGAAGATCAAGCAGGTCGAGGGCCGCGCCTTCCTCCTGCTCGCGGTGCTCTACCCCGATGCCGACATGGAGCAGATCAGCGTCGGCATTCAGGACGCCTCGGCGGGCGAAGCGGCGCGGCGCCGCGGCAACGCGGTCGAGCTGCTCGACAACCTCCTCGAGCGCACCCTCAAGGCGCGCTTCCTCCCCCTGGTGGAAGAGCTCCCCCGCGCGGAGCGCTTGAAGGCAGTGGCCGAGCAGTACCCGCCTCCCACCGTCACCGCGGACGCCATGCTGCGCGAGCTCGCGAAGGACGAGGCGGCCTGGGTGCGCGCGTGCGCCACCTGGGCCCTCTCTGAGTCGACTCAGGACGAGGCCACTCGCGACCAGGTGCTCGCCACCTCCATCGCCGACGGCAACCCGGTGGTGCGCGAGATCGGACTGGTGGCCCTTCACCGCAAGTCACCCTCGCTGGCGGCTCCGCACATGGAAGCCCGCCTCAAGGACGACGCCCCGCTGGTGAGGCGTCACGCCGCGGTCTTGATCGCCGCCAGCGCCACCACGCCCACTTCCTGACTTCCCGGGGACGCCGCGCCGCGAGACGGCTCGCGACGCTGGACAGTTCCAAACTTTCACAGAACTATCTGCCGCCTTGCTCTCCACGGTCGAAAAGGTCCTCTTCCTGAAGTCCATCGATCTGTTCTCACAGATCCCCGGGGAAGACCTCGCCGCGATCGCCCTCATCTCGAGCGAAGAGCGCCGCGATCAGGCCGATGAGATCTTCGCCGAGGGCGAATCGGGCGACGCGCTCTATCTCGTGATCGACGGCAAGGTGCGCGTGCACAAGGCCGATCGCGTGATCGCCGAGCTGGGCGAGCGCGAGTGTTTCGGCGAGATGGCGATCCTCGACGCAGCTCCCCGTTCGGCCACCGTGACGGCGGTCGACGACACCAATCTGCTCAAGATCACCCGCGAGGACTTCCAGGAGATCATGACGGAGAAGCCCGAGATCGCCCAGGGCATCGTCAAGGTGCTCACCAGGCGCTTGCGCGACGCCATTCGCTGAGGTTTTTCGAGGCAGGGGCTACACTCCGCCCTGCATGCCGAACCGCGCCCCCGCCCCCGCCGCCGCTGGAAATGCGGCTGCTGCCCAACCTGCACCGGACCCGATGAGCGACCCGAAGATTCGGGCGCAGGTCGATGCCGGAAGGCAGGTGGCGTACCACCTGCTCAAGGGCCTCAAGGTCATCGCGATGTACCGGCACAACGAGGCCAAGTACGGCGAGTACCTCGAGAAGGCCCACGCTGCGCTCGAGGCGTACAACAAGCAGTACGGCCCGCTGAACCTGCGCGTGGAGATCACCAACTTCACGATCTTCAAGCAGGAGCTGTTCAGCGAAGACAACCCGATGCCGTACAAGTTCTTCAAGGACGGCATCCGCCAGATCATCTTCCGCGAAGGCTTCAGCCTGCAGGAAATGACCACCTTCACCATGATCGCCCTCTCCGATCCGGAGCGCGGCGCCGACGACATCAACGCGCAGCTGTGGCGCGCCCAGATGCCGAACTTCGAATACATCATGGTCGAAGGCTTCAAGGTCGACGACACCATGTCCGAGGAAGAGGTGCAGGTCGAAGTCGACAAGATCGTCGACTACCTGCAGCGCCGCCTGCGCACGAACTCGGACGACTACGTTCGTTTCGCCCGCCTCTCGGAGTCGGATCTCGAGATGCAGATGAACGACATCGATCAGATGCGCGGTGTGGTGATCACCGGGCTCACCGCCACTCCTGATCTCAAGGCCAAGCTGCAGCGCGAGGTGCACGAAGAAGAGAACCAGCGCCTCTTCCCCAAGCTGATCAGCGCCGTCTTCCAGGTGGTCGAGAACGGCGTGACCGACGCCAACCTGCTGGGAGACATGTTCTCGCAGCTGCTCGACGCGATGCTGCTGCAGGAAGACTTCGCGATCATCAACCAGGTGGTCTTGAAGCTGCGCGCGATGGAGCAACGCGCGGGCGCCGACAGCTCGATCGCCCAGCTGCTGCGCGACTTCATCGCGAAGATGGGCGAGGAGCAGCGGCTCAACCGCATCGGCGAAATCCTCAAGTACTCCAAGCTGAAGAACCCGCCCGAGGTGGTCAAGTACCTCACCAACGTCACGCCCGAGTCGATCCCTGCGCTGCTGGGGACGCTCGAGGTGATCGAGCTCCCTGAGAACCGCACCCTGCTCTGCGACGTGCTGGTGGTGTTCGCGAAGACCAACCCCGACGCGTTCGTCGAGAAGATGAAGTCCGCGGACAAGCCGCAGATGCAGCGAGACATGATCTACGTGCTCGATCGCTCGAACCACCCCGACAAGCTCAAGTTCTTCTCGACCACTCTGAAATCGAAGAATCTCGCGCTGCGCCTCGAGGTGATGAACATCATCGCGCGCGGCCGCACGGGTGAGGCGCGCAAGCTGATCGCTGCGATGCTCGACGATGAGACCCTGCAGGTGCGGCTGCAGGCCGCGCGCGTGCTCCCCGAGTTCGATCGCGAGAAGGCGTACGTCGAGCTGCTCCAGCGCGTGAAGGACAAGGCCTTCGAAGACAGGACCCCGCAGGAAAAGGAAGGCATGTACATCGCGCTGGGTTCCACGGGCGTGCCGGGCGCGGTGAGCTACTTCGCGCAGGTGATCGCGCAGAAGGCCGGCCTCTTCAACAAGCAGAAGCTGATCGCCGAGAAGCAGCTCGCCGTGGCGGGCCTGGGCGGCGCGTGCACCATTCAGACGGCCAAGTTGCTGCAGGAGATCACCGAGGACAAGACGCAGCCACCCGAGGTGACCAACACCGCGCGCATGCACCTCGGCCGCGTGCGCAAGGCCCTCTTCGGCAGCGCGGACAAGGAGGGCTGAAGCGATGTCCGAAATTCAGCTCACGAAGGTCGAGACTGCCGACGATGCGTCACCCGACGTCTTCGCGCGAGAGCACAACGAGAAGCTGCAGACCGCCGGTCGCCAGCTGATCTCCGCGCTCTACATGCTGGTGCGCTCGGTGAAGATGTACGACCCCGAGAACGCCGTCTTCGAGAAGCCGATCGCGCAGCTTCAGGAGACGATGAACTCCGTCATTCAGAAGGACGGAAAGCTCGAGCTGATGGGCGTGAAGCAGTCGTTCTACTTGAACGGCATGCTCGTAAAGGTCGACATGAGCGCGCTCGAGAACGTGCGCACCCTGCTCGAGGAGATGCGCTCGAAGGACGTGGGCGGCATCACCATGCTGCGTTCCGTCACCATTCCCGAGCTGAAGAACTTCGTCTGGATCTTCAGCAAGGAGCAGAACGACAACGCCGACGAAGACGGAGTCGAGGGCAAGAAGCTCGTCTCGATGAAGTTGGCGAAGTGGTCGAAGCTGAAGGAGAAGATCGACAACGAGAAGGACGAGAGCGAAGCCAAGCTCGACCGCAAGAAGTACGCGCTCACCTGCTACGGCCGCGCGGTCTTCTTCGTGCGCAAGTACTTCGAGTCGCTCCGCAAGGGGAAGCCGATCGCCACCTCGAAGGTCCTGCGCGTGATCCAGGACCTGGTCGACATCTCGATCGATCACCGCACGCACTTCCTCGGTCTCACCACCACGCGATCAGACAGCGAGTACCTCGCGTTCCACTCGGTGAACGCCGCGCTGATGTGCATCGTGTTCGGCGCCGAGCTGGGGCTCACCAAGCCACAGCTGTGCGACCTCGGGTACATCGCGCTCTTCCACGACGCCGGCATGGGCACCGTGCCCGACGAGCTGCTCAACAAGCGCGGAGCGCTCACCCTCGAGGAACGCAACACCATCAACCGCGCGCCGCTGATCTCGATCCGCAACATCTTGCAGGAGAAGCAGATCAACCGCGCCACCCTGCTCCGGCTGGTGACGACGTTCGAGCACAAGGTCGACTACGGCACCGCGGTGCGCGACGGCCAGGGCAACATTCAGATGATCATTCCGAAGGCCAACCTCGGCCTCTACGCGAAGCTCATCTCGATCGCGGCCACGTACGACGCGCTCACTTCGAAGCGGCCCTTCCGTGATTCGTACGGTCCCGAGGTGGCGCTGATGCTGATGTGGACCGAGATGCGCAACAAGTTCGATCCCGACCTGCTCAAGGTGTTCATGCGCGTGATGGCGATTCAGCCCATCAAGGTGCTCACCAAGCGCCAGCAGTCGGTGTCCATCGGCATGCTCTGAAGCGTGAGCCTCGATCCGCGGCTCGAGCCGCTGCTGGCCGCCGTCGTTCGCGGGAAAGCAGGCGCCGCGGAGGTGCTGCACGATGCGTTCGTCGAGCGTGGGTTGATCCCACTCGCGGCCGGCGTTGAGCCCGCCTTCCGCCTCGAGGCTGCATTGGCGCTGCTCTCCGTGCCACGCCAGGTCAGCCTCGGCTGCGCGGCGGCCCGTCATGCGCTCACGCGGTTCGCGGTTGGAACGAGTGCCAGCGCGGCGATCGCCTCGCTCGAAAAGAACGAGTCCATTCCACCCCTCGTGCGCCAGGAGATCTTCTCGAGCTGGAGGTCTTTCGAGAAGCGCGCAGACGACACGGGAGCTGCGCGAGTGACGTGGGCCATCTGGATGTTGGTGCGCGAGCAGCCCTTGAACGGGTTGCGAACGTTGCGGGCGCTCGACGAGACCGAGCTGCAGGCCCAGATCGATCTCGTAGCTCGAGACCTCGGCGCCTAGTCTCGCCTCATGGCGAAATCCAAGGCGACGAAAGGCATCCTTCCCACGCCTGCGGAGGAAGCACGGTTCTGGTCACTCCTCGAGGACGCCTGGGCGACGCAGGGGAAAGAGGTCAACGACGTTCGGCTCGCCCTCGCCAGTCGCGACCCGGAGGATGAGGCCGATACCGCACGGCTCGAAGGTGCGCTCCAGGGCATGCTCGAGAGTCTTCGTGCCGCGTTCGCGTTCGCAGACTTTCCGCGCGAAGAATTGGTCGCGATGGACCGGGTGATCGAGCGCAAGCTCTACGAGATTGACCGCGAAGACGTGCACGAGTTCACCGACGGGTCGGACGATGGGTTTCTCTACGCGCGCGGCTTCATCGTCGCGATGGGCAAGACCTTCTTCGACGCCGTGAGCAAGAGCCCCGAGCTGGCTGTGATGGACGCCGAGTGCGAGGAGCTTTGCTACCTCGCGGCGCACGTGCACGAAGAGCGTTTCGGGGAATACCCGGAGAACGGGTCAGAGATCTCG
>CBIHPJ010000094.1:0-16868 GCA_966211295.1 uncultured Myxococcales bacterium
TCAAGGCGCACGACCCGCGCATCACCGCGATGGATTCGGTGGGCGCCGGCGAGTCGGTGAGCGAGGTGTATCTCGCGACGAGCGCAGGGATGTCGGGCGGCTACCAGGGCACCAGCGTGTACCTCTACGCGTCTCCGGTCGCTTCCGAGAACGGCCAGCTGCAGACCTCGTATTGGTACGACGCGAAGCGCTTCTTCGAAGATCTCGACCAGCCCGAGCTGGTGGCGAAGAAGGCGGCGCAGCGCGCGGTGCGGTTGCTCGGCGCGAAGAAGGTGAAGTCGCAGAAGTGCCCCATCGTTCTCGATCCCACGATGGCGGCGGGCTTCGTGGCGAGCATCGCGGGCGCGGCGAACGGCGACGCGGTGTTCAAGAAGGCCTCGTTCCTCGCCTCCAAGCTCGGCCAGAAGATCGCGCCTGCTCACGTGAGCATCATCGATGACGGTTTGCGCAAGCGCGGCCTCGCCACCTCTCCCTTCGACGGAGAAGGTGTGCCCACGCGCCGCACGAGCCTGGTGGAGAACGGCGTCTTGAAGGCGTTCCTCTACGACGCGTTCACCGCGCGGAAGGCGAAGACCAAGAGCACCGGCAACGCCTCGCGTGGCTACCGGAGTCTCCCGGCGATCGGCGTGAACAACCTGGTGCTCGAGCCCGGCCAGAAGTCACCCGAGGAGATCATCAAGGAGATCCCCAACGGCTTCTACGTGACCGCGATGCTCGGCCATGGCGCGAACACCGTCACCGGCGAGTACTCGCGCGGCGCGAACGGGTTGTGGATCGAGAACGGTGAGCTCACCCGCCCGGTGCAGGAAGTCACGGTCGCCGGAAATCTGAACGACATGCTGATGCAGCTCGACGCGATCGGCAGCGACCTCACCTTCCACGGCTCCACCGGCGCCTCGACGATCCGCTTCAAGGAACTCACCGTCTCGGGCGAATGAGCGCGGAAGATCCGTATCGGTGGGCGGCCGCCTTGACCGCGGAGGGGCTCTCGCGTGACCAGGCCCTCCAGCGCATGGTCGCGGGAGGTGTGGACGCCGCGCTCGCGAGCGAGATCCTCGACTCGGTGGAGCGCAATCGTCCGCGCCTTCGCCCCCTGCGCGTCGCGTTCGGTGTCCTGCTGATGGCCGTTGGTCTCGGCGCCGTGCTCTTCATGAAGGCGTACCTCGCCGCCGTATTGATCGTGACGGGCATGTTCTGGGTGTGGGACGGTGCGCGCGGAAAACGCTGAGGAGGGGACACCATGGCTGCGAAGAAGATCATCAAGAAGCCGAAGGCGGCGCGCAGGAAGAAGGTCGAAGCGAAGAGCAAGGGGCTGGGCGCGAAGGAGATGCACGCGACCCTCGACGGGCTCGAACTCGCGAAGCTGGTGGAGAGCGACGGCGGGCAGATCGTCGGCAGCTACAAGGAGCCGCTCGGCGGCAAGCACGTGGTGATCGCCGCGCTGCCGATCGACCTCGTGGAGCCGACGCCCTACCAGCGCGATCGCAGCGAGACGCACGTGAAGAAGCTCGCCAACGCGATGGAGCGCGTGGGCCGCTTCCTCGATCCGATCATCGCGGTGCGCAAAGACGGCAAGTACTGGACTCCGAACGGCAACCACCGCCTCGGCGCGGCGAAGCTGCTCGGCCTCAAGTCGATCGTCGCCCTCGTCATCCCCGAGGAGGACGTGGCGTTTCAGATCCTCGCGCTGAACACCGAGAAGGCGCACAACCTGAAGGAGCGCTCGCTCGAAGTGATCCGCATGCTGCGCGGCCTCGTCGGCGCGAAGGCCGGCAAGGAGAGCGACTACATCGGCTTCTTCGAAGAGCCGCACTTCATCACCTTCGGCGCGGCGTACGAGAAGCGGCCCCGGTTCTCAGCAGGCGCCTACGCCCCGGTGGTGAAGCGGTTGGAGGGCTTCCTCGATGAGCCGGTGGACGAGGCGCTCGCGGTGCGCGAGCAGCGGGCCGATCTGCTCCTCAAGTGGGACGACGAGGTGGTGCGCGTCGTCGAAGCGCTCAAGGAGAAGGGCCTGCAGTCGCCGTACTTGAAGAACTACGTGGTCGCGCGCGTGAACTTCCTCCGCTTCAAGAAGGAGGGCGACTTCGAGTTCGACGAGACGATCCAGAAGATGATCGACGCGACCAAGAAGATCGATCCGGGCAAGGTGAACAAGGACGACCTCGCGAAGATGGGCGGCGCGCCTTCAGGTGAGTCAGAGGAGTAAGACTCAACGCTCGCGCGGGTGGTAGCGTGTGCGACCGCTGGCCGCCCGCTGCGAGGAATCACCATGTCGTTTCGTCTCAAGCTCCTCATGCTCGCCGCTCTTCTCGGGGCGGGCTGCGGCACCAGGCCTCCTGAGCCGGGCCCCCTCGGACCTGAGACCTGCACCAACGGGAAAGACGACAACGGCGACGGCAAGATCGATTGCCTCGATCCGAAGTGCTTCCAGGACTCCGCTTGCCGTCCGCAGACGGAGCGATGTGACAACGACGCTGATGACAACGGCGACTCGTTGATCGACTGCGCGGATCCGCTGTGCGCGGGACAGGAGTGTGGCTTCAGCTGCCTCTGCATCGGCGGCGTGAAGGTGATCAACGGCGGCAACGGTGGTGGCTCGGGCGGCGGCGGATCCGGAGGAGGAACCGGAGGCGCTGCTGGCGGTGGTTCTGCAACGGGTGGAGGCTCCGCGAGTGGTGGCGGCTCCGCGAGTGGCGGCGGCTCCGCGACTGGCGGCGGCTCCGCGACTGGTGGCGGCTCCGCGACTGGCGGCGGCTCCGCGACTGGCGGCGGCTCCGCGAGCGGCGGCGGCTCGGCGACTGGCGGCGGCTCCGCTTCGGGCGGTGGAGCGGGTGGCGGCGCCGCGATGACCGAGACCAACTGCGCCGACAACGTCGACAACGATTCAGACAACGCGACCGACTGCGACGACAACAACTGTGTCGGCGTGACCTGCGGGTTCGGCTGCGTCTGCGCGCTCAACCGCAAGGCCGAGACGAACTGTAACGACGGTGCGAGCAACGACGGCGACGCGTTGATCGACTGCGCCGACTCCGACTGCTTCAACGTCGGTGGCGAGAACTGCAGCGACGGCATCGACAACGACTGCGATCACGCCATCGACTGCGGCGACAGCACCTGCATCGGCAACGCCGCGTGCGCGGGCTTGCAGGACGGCAAGCCCTGCCGCGCCGACGGGCAATGCGCGGGAAACAAGTGCTTCACCGAGGATTCCACCGGCGCGGCGCAGGGCGCCTGCGGCAACGCGACTGCGTGCACGAACGGCACGACCACGGGTTGCAACGGCGGCATCTGCGTGGGCACCACTTGCTACGCGCGCTGCACGGGCACCGGGACCAGCGGCTCCGGCGCCTGCCGCGCGGGATACATCTGCTTCGATCCCGACACGAACCTGACGAACAACAACAACTATTGCCTCGTGGGTTGTTCGGCGACCTCGGAATGCTCAGGCACGGGGAGTGGTTACGGGTGCAATCCGTGGAGCAAGCGCTGCGGGCAGATGGATCGAGGGCTGGCTCGATATGGAGCACCGTGCACGGCGAACGCTCAATGCGAGAGCGGGAATTGTTTTCAGGGCCCCGACTTCCCGGGCGGGTACTGCGCGGGCGTGTGCCGCGGAGACACGCTCAACTGCGCCAACGGAGGGTTCTGCAGCTTCAACCCCGCATGGCAGGACAATCTCGGCACCTGCTACCAGTCATGCACCTTCTACGCTGCCCCTCCGGGACCCGAGTGTCTCAACCCGAACATGAGCTGCTTCCGAACCTCCTCGGGAGCACCGACGCGTGCGTGCAGCTGCTTCGTGACCGGCTCGCTGTGCGAGTTCGACTACGACTGCTGCTCGGGCAACTGCGATTCAAACAACCTGACGTGCATCCCTTGAGAGTCTCCGCTTGAGCTCCACTGTTCTCGTGGTCGACGACGACCGCGCCAACCTCGAGTCTGTCTGCCGCATCTTTCAGCGCGAAGGCGTGTCCACCCTGAGCGCGGCCAATGGGCAGGAAGCGCTCGAACATCTGCGCAAGCCCGAGGTCGGCATCATCGTGTCCGACTTGATGATGCCTGGGGTCGATGGGCAGGCGTTGCTACGCGCCGCGCGTGCGATGAGGCCTGATGTCGAAGTGGTGTTGATGACCGCGTACGCCACCGTCGAGACGGCAGTGTCGGCGATGCGCGACGGCGCGTACGACTTCATCACCAAGCCGCTCAAGCGACATTCGCTGGTGAAGGCGGTGCAGAAGGCGATGGAGAAGCAGGCCCTCGTCGCTGAGAACCGCGACCTGAAGGCTCAGCTGGCCGCGCTCGGTCCCCGCTCGCTCGTGGGGCAGTCGCCCGCGTTCCGCGCGTTCATGGATCTGTTGAAGCAGGTCGCTCCCACCACGGCGACGCTGCTGCTGCTCGGCGAATCGGGCACCGGCAAGGAGCTCGCCGCTCGGTACATCCACGAGGCGAGCCCGCGCGTGAAGGGACCGTTCATCGCGGTGAACTGCGCGGCGCTGCCTGAGAGCCTGCTGGAGGCCGAGCTCTTCGGTCATGAGAAGGGCGCGTTCACGGGCGCGGTGGCGAGGAAGGAAGGCCGCTTCGAGCGCGCGCACGGCGGCACGTTGTTCCTCGATGAGGTCGGCGAGATGAGCGCGTCGGCGCAGGTGAAGTTGCTGCGCGTGCTGCAGGAAGGCGAGCTCGAACGCCTCGGTGGCACGCAGACCATCAAGGTCGATGCGCGCGTGGTCGCGGCGACCAACAAAGATCTGCAGCGCGAGGTGCAGGAAGGCCGCTTCCGTGAGGATCTCTACTTCCGCCTGAACGTGGTCGAGCTGCGAATTCCCTCGCTCGCTTCGCGCCGGGAAGACGTGCCGCTGCTCGCGGAGCACTTCCTGCGTCGGTACGCGGCGAAGAACAGCAAGATCGTGCGCGGGTTCTCGGACGAGGCGTCGAAGGTGCTCGAGAACTACGCGTGGCCGGGCAACGTGCGCGAGCTCGAGCACGCGGTGGAGCGCGCGGTCGTGCTCACCCGCGGCGAGGTGATCGAGCTCGGTGATCTTCCAGAGGCGATTCGTCGTGGGCCGATTGGGTCGGCGTCGCAGATCGTGATTCCGATCGGGACTCCGATGGAAGAGATCGAGCGGCGCGTGATTCACGAGACGCTGCGGCACACGCGCGGCGACAAGAATCTCGCGGCGCGGATGCTCGGCATCGCGGCGCGGACGATCTATCGGAAGCTCGCTGCCGAGGGCGACGCCCAGGACGAGAAGGCAGAGCCGGCGCCCTGATTGTCTCCCTCTCCCCTGGCGGGGAGAGGGTTGGGGTGAGGGGATAACCGGCTTTTGAGGTCCCTCGCTCGGAATTGCCTCACCTGAAGCTTGAACCGCGCACCGGCTGGAGAGCGGGCTGGCGCGACACCTTTATCCCCTCACCCCGACCCTCTCCCGGCCAGGGGAGAGGGAGACAGTTCACTCGCGGCTGTCTTCCAGAACTCGCGACAACTGCTCCACGCGCTTCCGCAATTCGTCACGATCAGCCCGCTTGGGATCCGCGCGGAGCAACCGAGTGAGCCGCTCCACCGCTTCGCTCGCGAGATCGACGTCCTTCTTCTGCTCGGCGTGATCGACCATGTCCATGGTGTACCGCTTCGCATCCTCGAGCTGATTGAACTGAAACAGCCCATCGATCGCGCTCAGCCGCGTGAAGTCGTCGCGCTTCTCGTCGCCCGCGATCGTGCGCAACTCGACCAGCGCACCAAACTCGTCACCCTTCGCCGCCTTCACCAGCGCGCGCGCCGTGCCCTCGCGCACAGGGAACAAGCTCTCTTCGATCGCCACGAAACGATCAGCGAGCTCAGGCTGGCCCTTCTTCGCCAGCGCCTCGCCCATGCCGTCGACCACCTCGAGCCACTCGCCGAGCGCACCGACCATCTCGGCCATGAACTTCTCGCGCCGCTCACCCGGCGCCGGGATCTTCAGAAGGAACGCCTCGACCACCTTGAAGCGCGTCTCCCGCGTGCCGTCGTCCTTCTTCCCCTCGAGCGCCACATTGAGCGCGCCCAGCAGGTTGATGATCGCGAGCGTGAGATCCGTCGGAGCGAGCTCGTCGTTCTTGAGGCGACGCCAGAGTTCCTCAGCCGCCGCCGCGGGGAAGCGCGAGAACTGTCCCGTGCCCTTCCACCGCTCGTGCCACTGCATCGCGATGGTTAGGGGAAAATCACTCTTCGCCAGCTCGAGGAACGAGGCTTCCGTCACCTCGACTCCGTAGTGGCCGAGGGTCCCGAGGATCGCGGGCACCGAGTACACATCGATGCCCTTCGTGTGCCAGGTCTTGTCGACGCGCTCGGCCATCTCAGTGGTGTCCGCCGGTGTGCTGGTGCGCGCGATCGAGACGGTTTCTCACCTCGCGCATGTACGCCTGATCTCCGCCGACCTTCTGCACGATGTGACCGAGCAGGTGCGCGATGGAATCAGCGAGGCCCCACTTGTGCTCCTTCGCCGCTTCGTCGAACACGGCGAGACCGAGGGTCTTCGCAGACTCGAACTCCTCGAGCTGGAAGAGCGCGTCGAGCGCGGAGTAGCGAGCGAACACGTCGCGGCCGGTGTCCTCGGTCCACTTCTTGAGATCGCCCACGGCCGCCTCACGCTCGCCGGTGTGCGCGCGCACGAGCGCGGTCATGCAACCCTCGCGATCGGTGAAGAGCACCTCGTGCACGAGCGCGAACTTGAGCGCCTCGTCCTTCTTGCCCATCTTCGCGAGACGCTCAGGCAGCTCGTTGAACGTCTGCGCCCACGACTCGAGGAAGGTCACCAACTCGCGCAGGAAGGCGTCGCGGCGATCGCCCTTCGGCGGGAGCTTCGGCACCATCTCGTCCCAGTTCTTGAACGAGTCACCGAGCTTCGCGTCATCGCGGCCCGCGGCGAACTTCAGCCCGTTGGCGATCAGATCGAGGATCTGGTGCGCGGTCTTCATCGGAGTCGGCTGATCGGGGAGCAACCGCCCCGAGAGCTCGTTCGCCGCCGCGTACGGGAAGCTCTGGAACTGGCCCGTGCCCTTCCACTTCGGCTTCCAATCGATCGCGAGCTCGAGTGGGAACTTCGACGCCGCCTGCGACTTGAAGGCCGCCTCGTCGAGCGCGATGCCGTAGTGACCGAGCGTCCCGAGGATCGCTTCGGTCGAGTAACCGGTGAGTCCCTTGTCCTTCCACTGCTTGTCCACGCGTGCCGTCATAGGGCCCGCGTTAATCACGCAGCGCTTGGCTCAGCGACCGAAATCTCCCTGCCGCCCGGCCCCGCCCGCGAACTTCGCAGCGCCCTTCACCCCTTCTTCGTGGAGTGCCGCGAGGCCTCCACGGAACTCGTGGAGGATCGCCTCCGGAAGTTCGTGGTCGAACTGGGTGATCGCGCTCATGCGATCGGCGCGCATGCAGACCTGTGGGAACGCGGCGATCTCAGCGGCGAGCTGCTCGGCCGCCTGGCGCGAAGTGCCCTTCGGCACCACTCGATTCACGAGGCCCATGGAGAGCGCTTCGTCGGCATTCACGGCGCGCCCGGTGAGGATGAGATCGAGTGCGCGCGAGAGGCCGATCAAGCGAGGGAGCCGCACGGTGCCTCCGTCGATCAGCGGCACGCCCCAGCGGCGGCAGAACACGCCCATCACCGCGTCCGCTTCGGCCACGCGCAGATCGCACCACGAGGCGAGCTCGAGTCCTCCGGCCACGGCGTGACCTGCGATCGCCGCGATCACCGGCTTGCTGAGCAGCATGCGGCTGGGACCCATCGGGCCTGCTCCGGCCGGCTCGACGCGGTTCTGCCGCTCGGTGCCGATGGATTTCAGATCCGCTCCGGCGCAGAACACGCCGCCCTCGCCCCAGAGCACGGCGACGCGAGCTTCGCTGTCACACTCGAAGGTGTTGAACGCCTCGACGAGCGCGTCGGCTTGAGGTCGATCGACGGCGTTCCGCGCCTCGGGACGATGCATCACGACGGTAAAGACGCTTCCGTTCTTCTCAACGCGGACGCTCATGGGTCCGGACTTCTACTCTCGGATACGGTGCCGAACATGTGGTCCGTCGACTTGGCGTAGGCGGTTGGGCCGTTCGGAAGGAGTAGAAAGCATGTCGACCTTGCTGACGCTGCTGGCACTCGTGACCTCGCAAGCGGAGGCTTCTCCGGCGCCGCCAGTCGAGGAGGTCGCGATCTCGAGGCAGGAAAACCGCAAGCGTCTGGCACTCAGCCTCGCAGGTGGAGGCGGAATGGGAGGCGGGACCTTCGCCCTCGCACCAGGCGCCACGATCGAGGCCGGCGTGCAGCTCAAGGATCGCCTCTCGCTGAGCCTGCGTGTCACGGGCCTCGTGCTCACGACGTGGTTCCTCGGCGCGGTAGCGGGTTTCGATTTTGTGCTGGGCGAGCACTTCACCCTGGGCGGCGGAGTCGGCGCGGGATTGTTCGGAAGCTCGACCACGACGGGTCTCAACCTCGGCGTGCCGGCGAGACTCACCTTCGCGCCATTCACGCGCACCGCCGTGGAGATCGCTCGGGCCGGACTCCTCATCGGCCTCGAGCTCGCACCGGCGGTGTCCTTCCGCGTCTATGCACCGCGCTCTTCGGTCTGTCTGCAGACCGGCTGCCCGGTTTCGCTCCTCGGTTTCTCGGGCCAACTCACTGTCGGCTACGCGTGGTGGTGACGAGCTCTCGCCCCTCCTTCCCAGGCGGACGCTGCTGCCTCGGCACCGCTTCGCGGCGCCGCGAGACGGCTCGCGTTCCCCGCTGGCGCAGGGA
Organism: uncultured Myxococcales bacterium; assembly: GCA_966211295.1. Lineage (GTDB taxonomy): Bacteria > Myxococcota > Myxococcia > Myxococcales > Myxococcaceae > Archangium_A. Next base: position 8,763 of record CBIHPJ010000094.1, read on the forward strand.
GAGGGAGAACTTTAGGGTGCCGCCGCATGGATGAACGGGTCGACAAAATCCGCGCGGCGCTCGAGCGCCACGGAGCCACGCTCAAAGACGTGAAGCCGCTTCACGGCGGCGCGTGCCAGGAGAACTTCAAGGTCGAGCTCGAGCTGAACGGAGCTCCGCTCCGCCTCGCGCTCCGCAGCGACGCCGTGCGATCGCTCCCCGGCAGCATCAGGCGCAAGGCCGAGTTCTCGGTGATCGAAGCCGCGGTGAAGGCCGGAGTGAAGACTCCGAACGTGCGCTGGCTCGAGAGCGGATTGCTGCGCGAAAAATCAGACGCGTACTTCCTCGACTGGGCCCAGGGCGAAGCGATCGGCCGCCGCATCGTGCGCAACCCCGAGCTCGAGAACGCGCGCGCGAAGTTGCCGATGGAGCTCGCGCAGACGCTCGCGAAGCTGCACACCATCACGCCGGCCACCAAGCTCCCCTTCGAGGCTCCCGCGAGTCCCGCGAAGCAGGCGCTCGAGGATCTCTACAAGATGCTCGACGGTCTGCCCGGCGCGTATCCCGCCACGGAGTTCGCGCTCAACTGGCTCGCCGCGCACCTGCCGAAGAGCGAAGAGGTCGTGCTCGTGCACGGAGACTTCCGCACTGGAAATTTCCTCGTCACTCCGGAAGGACTGAGCGCGCTCCTCGACTGGGAGTTCTCTCACTTCGGCTCTCCCTACGAAGATCTCTCGTGGATCTCGGTGCGCGACTGGCGCTTCAACCGCCTCGACAAACCGATCGGCGGCTTCGCCACGCGCCCGCCCTTCTACGAAGCGTACGAGCAGGCGAGCGGCCGCAAGGTCGAGCTCGAGCAAGTCCTCTGGTGGGAGATCTGCGGGAATCTCCGCTGGGCCGTGGGCAGCGTCTTCCAGGGCGAGCGCTACCTCTCGGGCGAAGAAAAAGATCTCGAGCTCATCGCCATCGCACGCCGCAACGTCGAGATGGAGTTCGAAGCGCTCCGACTCATTCGCCGCGGGAGTCTCTAAATGCAAAACCGACCCGATCACTCCACCCTGCTCGACGCGATCGCGAGCTTCTTGATGGCCGACGTCGCGCCGAAGCTCGAGGCCGACAAGGCGCTCCAGTTTCGCATGTTGATCGCCGCCAACCTCGCCACCGTGGTGGCGGGCGAATTGCGCACGCACGCCACGCGATTGAGCGCCGAGACCGCACGCCTTCACACGCTGCTCGATTCCAGCAGCGAGGACCTCGAGGCGATGAACAGGCAGCTGGCCACCTCACTCAGGAAGAACCAACTTTCGACCGATCAGCTGAGCCAGGCCCTCGACCACCTCCTCGCAACGGCCAGGGAGACTCTGGAGGTCACCAACCCCCGTTTCGACCTGGCGGATGACGTCTGATCAAAGGCTTCGATCCCCTGTGACAAAATGTCAGTTTGACCGCCGAAAAACCCCCGTAACTAACTGAAATAACAAGGGAATACATGGCACCTGGCTTGCTGTTCGCCGGTGTTGTGGAAGTCCTCTTCAAACGTCACTTCTGGCTGGTCCACCTGCTCTTCATCTTCGCGGTGGCGTGGCTGGTCATGCGCACGGCGAACGCGTTCATCGAGAGCGCGCTCATGCCGATCCCCACGGGGCGCGCTGGCCAGGTGAAGCAGCAGCGGGCGACGCCCATGGCCTCGCTCAACCTCGATCGCGTGGCGAAGGCGCTCGGCCTGCCGGTGCCGAAGCCCGAGCCCACCGTGATGGAGCCGGTGGTTCCGAAGATCGATGAGAACGCCGCGCCGGTGCGCACCACGCTCCGCGTGAAGCTGCTCGGCACCCTGGTGAGCGAGAACATGCCGCAGTGGTCGGTGGCGAGCATTCAAGACATCGTCACTCTCAAGACCGCGACGTACATGATCGGCGACCTCATCCAGGGCGCCGAGGTGAAGGAGATCGAGCGCGAGCGCGTGATCGTCATCAACAACAACCGCCGCGAGTTCATCGACGGCACGCCGGGCGACGGCCAGACGCCGGTGGTCGCCGCGCCGATCGTCGCGAAGCCGATCGACAACGGCCCGCCGCCTTCCGTCGCGTTGGGCTCGGGCGTGAAGCAGATCTCCGACAACGACTACGAGATCCCCCGCGCCGAGATCGACAAGACGCTGGCCAACTTGAACGACGTGGCCATGCAGGCCCGCATCGTGCCGGCCTTCAAGGACGGCGTGGCCCAGGGCTTCAAGCTCTTCTCGATTCGCCCTGATTCCATCTATTCGAAGATCGGCATTCAGAACGGCGACGTGATCAAGCGCATCAACGGCTTCGATCTGAACAGCCCGGAGAAGGCCCTCGAGATCTACTCGAAGCTCAAAGAGTCCTCGCGCATCGACATCGAGGTCGAGCGCAACGGGGCCGCTGTCCGCAAGACCTACAACGTCAAGTGAAGCACCTGATCATGAACCGAACGCTCCTCGCGTCCTTCTCACTCGTCTCGTTCATCGCCGCAGCGCAGCCCGCGCCGCCGCCGCCTCCGCCTGGAGGTGTCGGTAATAATGCGGGCAACAACGCTGGCAACAATGCGGGCGCCCAGATCGGCCCCAAGGCCCGCGCCAGCTGTGAAGAGCAGCGCAAGAAGGGCCGCTACAACATCTACTTCGACAAGGTCGAGATCGAGAAGCTGGTGCAGACGGTGGCTGACGTCACCTGCCGCACCTTCATCCTCCCCGAGAACATCCGCGGGAAGATCTCGATCATCGGCCCCGAGAACGGAAAGGTCGAGGTGAACGCCGAGCAGTTCTACGCCGCGTTCCTCGCCGCCCTCGATTCGAACAGCCTCTCTGTCTACGAGCACGGCAAGTTCATGAAGATCGTGGACAAGCAGCGCGCCAAGCAGTTCCCGATCCCCACCATCACGGACACCAGCGAGCCGTACACGCTCAACGAGCAGATGGTGACCCGCGTCTTCAAGGTGAAGAACGTGGAGATCGAGCAGCTGCGCGGCGTGCTCCAGCAGCTCGTCACTCCGTCGGGCGACACCATTCCCTTCCAGCCCGACACCATCATCATCAACGACCTCGGCTCGAACATGCACCGCCTCGAGAAGGTGGTGAACCAGCTCGACTCGCGCGCCGCGGCCGATGAGATCCGCGTGATCCAGATTCAGTACGCGACCGCTCAGGAAGTGGCCGACAAGATCGGCAAGCTCTTCGAGTCGAAGTCGAACAAGCCGGGTCAGCGGCCGGGCATCGTGGCGGCGCCTCCTCCGCCTCCCTCGGGAGGTGTGGCGCCCCCTTTACCGACGGCGGCAGCGGGAGCGGGCGGGACTGAGGGTGGCGCGGCCTCGCTGTCGCAGATCATTCCCGACGAGCGCACCAACAAGCTGATCGTGATCGCGAGCCCCGCGGGCTTCGAGCGCATCATGGCGCTGGTGCGAGAGATCGACATTCCGATCTCCGGCGAAGGCCGCATCAACGTCTACCCGCTCGAGAACGCGAACGCCGAAGACGTCGCTTCCACCCTGCAGACGCTCGCGCAGGGCACGGCGAATCGCCCGAAGGCCGGCCCGCCGCCCCCGCCGGGAGCAGCTGGCGCGAAGGGCGGCGGCGCGGCCGAGCTCTTCTCCGGTGAAGTGAAGGTGAGCGCCGACAAGGCGACCAACTCGCTGGTGATCATCGCCAGCCAGAACGACTTCCGCAGCCTCGTGCGCGTGGTGGAGAAGCTCGACATTCGCCGCCGGCAGGTCTTCGTCGAAGCGGTGATCATGGAGGTCAACCTCGATCGCAACTCGGACCTCGGCATCAACCTGCACGGCGGTCTCCCGCTCCCCGACGGCCAGGGCGGCACCATGCCGGTGTTCTTCGGCACCAAGTATTCGAGCGGCGCGGGTCTGCCTCCCTCGCTCTCGATCGCGAACCTGGTGAACCTCGGCGGCTTCCTCGCAGGCCTCCAGGGTCCGACGGTGCCCAACCTCACCATCGGCGGCGTGCAGATTCCCGCGTTCGGCATCGTGATCAACGCGATGCAGAAGTCGAGCGACGTGAACGTGCTCTCGACCCCGCACATCCTCACCACCGACAACGAGGAGGCCGAGATCACCGTCGGTCAGAACGTGCCCTTCCAGTCAGGCTTCTCCACGGGCGGCACGCTCGGCGGCCTGGGTGGTCTCGGCGCGCTGGCTGGCGCCTCGGGCCTCGGCTCGCAGCTCGGCGGCCTCGGCGCGCTCGGCGGTTTGGGCGGCATCGGTGGCTCGCCGATCGGCTCGATTCAGCGCCAGAACGTCGACCTGAAGCTCACCGTGAAGCCGCAGATCAACGACAGCGACTACGTGCGCCTCGTGATCCACGAGCAGATCGAAGAGATCGCCTCGCAGGATCCGGTGCTCGGCCCCACCACTTCGAAGCGCAGCGCGAAGACCACGGTGATCGCGAAGGATCAGGAGACGGTGGTCATCGGCGGAATCATGCAGGACCGCCTGGTCGAGTCGGTCTCCAAGACGCCGATCCTCGGCGACATCCCCCTGCTGGGTAACCTGTTCCGGCAGCAGACCCGGAAGAAGGTGAAGACCAACCTGTTGCTCTTCTTGACCCCGTACATCATTCGGGAATCGAGCGACTTCCGCCGGATCTTCGAGCGGAAGATGCGTGAGCGGCAGGAGTTCGTCGAGCAGTTCTACGGAGCTTCCAACCGGTACGACGTGGCGATCGACTTCGAGCGCAAGCCCGGCCCGCTCGCTCGCATGGGGCAGATCATCAACAAAGAGATGAACCGCCTGGAGAACGGCGGTCCTGGTGAGCCCGGTCAGAAGTTGATCCAGCCGATCGTTCCGGCCAACCCGAACACCGGAGGCGCTTCGAGCCCCGCGCCGGGAGACAACACCACCCCGCCGCCGTCGGTGCCGGTGCAGGAGCCGAACCCCGAGACCCTGAAAGTGCAGCCCCCGGAGATCAACTGATCATGAGCAGTGTCGAGAACGTTCGAGAAGGCACGCTGACCGAGCGCACGCACGTCGTGACGCATGGGCCGGCGTATCTCTTCGGACGCCCGCTGGGCGAGATCCTGGTGGAGTCCTTCGGGCTCCCCCGCGAGAAGCTCGAAGAGGCGCTCACCGCGCAGGTCGAGAAGGGCGGCCGCCTGGGTGAGGTGCTCGTCGGTCTCAAGGCGGTCACCGAAGATCAGGTGAGCCGCGCGCTCGCCGCTCAGCTCGACCTCGAATACGTCGACCTCATCGGCATCGACGACGTCGATCCCGAGCTGGTCAAGAAGGTGCCGATCAACTTCGCGAAGCAGGCGAAGTTCATTCCGCTCAAGCGCGAGGGTGAGTTCATCGCCATCGCGGTGGCCGACCCGCTCGACACCGCGGTCGTCGATCACGCACGCACCATGTTGGACGGCGAGGTGCAGGCGAAGGTCGCCCGCAGCTCGACCATCATCGACGCGATCAACTCGGTCTACGACCGATCCATCAACGAGGCCGAGCAGGTCGTCGGCGAGATGGAGGCGCAGGATCTCGACGCCGCCGAGCAGGTGCTCGAGTCCGAGCAGGACCTCCTCGACACCGGCGACGAAGCGCCGATCATCCGCCTGGTGAACTCGCTGCTCTTCCGCGCGGCGAAAGAGCGGGCGTCAGACATTCACATCGAGCCGATGGAGCGCGAGCTCGCGGTGCGCTTCCGCATCGACGGCGTGCTGCAGAACATCATCAAGCCGCCCAAGCGCTACCAGAACTCGATCCTGAGCCGCGTGAAGATCATGGCGCAGCTCAACATCGCCGAGAAGCGCCTGCCGCAGGACGGCCGCATCAAGATCAAGCTCGCCGGCCGCGACATCGACATTCGTGTCTCGACCATTCCCACGGTGCACGGCGAGAGCATCGTGATGCGTCTGCTCGACAAGAGCGCCACCCTGCTCGACCTCGCCGAGATCGGGATGAACTCGAAGATCCTCGGCGAGATGGACGAGCTCATTCGCCGCTCGCACGGGATCATCCTGGTCACCGGCCCCACGGGCTCCGGCAAGACCACCACCCTCTACGGCGCGCTCACCCGCATCAACACGCCCGAGGTGAAGATCCTCACCGTCGAAGATCCGGTCGAGTACCAGTTGAAGGGCATCAACCAGATGCCGCTGAACCCGAAGATCGGCCTCACCTTCGCGAGCGGCCTGCGCGCCTTCCTCCGCCAGGACCCCGACATCATCATGGTCGGCGAGATCCGCGACAAGGAGACCGCGCAGATCGCGATCGAAGCGTCGCTCACGGGTCACCTCGTGTTTTCCACGGTGCACACCAACGACTCTGCCGGCGCCGTCACGCGTCTCGTCGAGATGGGCGTCGAGCCCTTCCTCGTGTCGAGCTCGCTGATGGCGGTGATGGCCCAGCGCCTCGTGCGCCGCGTGTGCAAGGAGTGCCGCGAGGAGTACCAGCCCACCGAAGAAGAGATCGCCAAGCTCGGCATGAGCATGGATCGCTATCGCGCGCTGGGCGGTGATCGCGCCTTCCGCGCCAGGGGCTGCCCCGCCTGCAACAAGATCGGCTACCGCGGCCGCAGCGGCATCTACGAGCTGCTCGTGCTCGACGACGACATTCGCCAGCTGATCTTGAAGAACGTCGACTCGGGCACGGTGAAGCGGAAGGCGATGGAGAAGGGCATGTTGTCCCTCCTCGACGACGGCGCGCTGAAGGTGGCGCGCGGCGAGACCACCATCGCGGAGATCCTCTCGGTCACCCAGGAGGACCTCTAAGCCGCCATGCCTGTCTTCGAGTACAGAGGCCTCAACGCCGCCGGAAAGGGAGTCGAAGGGCTCAAGGAGGCCGAGAGCCCCAAGACCCTGCGCGCGGTGCTGCGCAAAGACGGCATCTTCCTCACCGATGTGGTGGGGCAGACCGAAGGCGCGCTCAAGCCTGGTGCGAAGGGCAAGGGTGGCGCGGCCACTTCGCTCGCGAACACCGAGGTCAGCTTCAGCAAGCTCGCGGGCGGCAGCGTCAACACCGACGACATCGCCGTGATGACCCGTCAGCTCGCCACGCTGCTCAAGGCCGGCGTCTCACTGGTCGAAGCGCTCAGCGCGATGGTCGACCAGGTCGAGAAGGAAAAGCTGAAGCGCATCCTGTCCGACGTGAAGCAGCGGGTGAACGAAGGCAGCTCGCTGGGCGACTCGCTCAACACGCACGTGAAGGTCTTCGGGCCGCTCTACGTGAACATGATCCGCGCGGGTGAGAGCTCGGGCGCGCTCGACTCCGTGCTCCTGCGCCTCGCGGAGTTCACCGAAGGCCAGGCGCGCCTCAAGCAGAAGATCGTGGGCACCATGATCTACCCGGCGATCATGCTCGTGATCGGCGGCGGCGTGCTCATCATGCTGATGACCGTGGTGGTGCCGAAGGTCACCAAGATCTTCGACGACATGAAGGTCAACCTGCCGTGGACCACGAAGCTCCTGATCGCGAGCTCGAACTTCCTGCAGAACTACTGGTTCGTGGTGGTGCCCGCGATGATCGCCGGCGCGGTCGGCTTCTATAAGTGGTCGGGCTCGGAGACCGGCAAGCCGGTGTGGGATCGCCTGGTCCTCAAGATCCCCGTGTTCGGCCCGCTGGTGCGGCACCTCTCGGTGGCGCGCTTCACCCGCACACTGGCCACGCTGCTCAAGTCTGGTGTTCCGCTCCTCACCGCGCTCGACATCGTGAAGAACGTGATCACCAACAGCACGATGTCGGCGGTGGTGGACACCGCGCGCGACGCGATTCGTGAAGGTGAGAGCATCGCCAACCCGCTCAAGAAGTCGGGCGAGTTCCCGCCGCTCGTGTACCACATGGTCGGCATCGGAGAGCGCTCGGGCCAGCTCGAGGACATGCTCTTCAACGTCGCCGAGAGCTACGAGTCGAGCGTGAACGTGCGCATCGGCGCGCTCACCGCGCTGCTCGAGCCGATGATGATCGTGATGATGGGTGCGGTGATCGCCTTCGTGGCGTTCTCCATCCTGATGCCCATTCTGCAGATGAACTCCATGGTGCGGTGATGAGGACTCCCATGCACGCCTCAGTTGTTCGGAAGACTGACCAGATCATTCAGAGGGGCCTCACCGTCACTCTGCTCGCCCTCGCCGCCAGCCTCGTGGTCGCGGCCCTCGTTCTCTACGTCTGAAA
>CBIHPJ010000095.1:0-16845 GCA_966211295.1 uncultured Myxococcales bacterium
ACTTCGGAGCCGTCATCCCCTGCGCTTCGGCGCGATTCCACAACGAGGGCAACAGCGGCAACGCGAGCGACGCGCCGCCGAGGCCCTGCAGGAAATGCCGTCTGCTCAGTCGATTGAACTTCATGTCAATTCCCCGCCGGCATCAGGCGCTGTGCGAACGCCTTCGACTGAGTGAGCCCGCGCACCACGTCCTGCAGCGAACCGGTGCCCGCTGCCTTCTCCATCTTGTCGAGCGAGCAGTTGTCCGCGCTCAGCTCGTGCCGCGCCATCACGTAGCGGAAGGTGTGCTTCGCGTAGCAGGCGTGCAGTCGCTGCGAGTCGGCGAGCATTCGCGAGAACGAAACACCATCGGCCACTCGCTGCGTCGCGCCATCACGATTCAGATTCGGAGACGACGTCGCATCCACCGGCACCCAGTTCGCCACCCCACCGGTCATGTCGAGGATCGGCTCCTGCGTGCGGTAGCGGCCGAACGCGTCGTAGCTCTCGAGCGGAAAGCCGAGCGGATTGATCGAGTACTGATGACAGCCCTGGCACGCGCTGCCCGGGATCTGCGTCTTCGCTTCCACCGTGCTGCGAACGGTCGGGACCGCGGGAGGCAGGAAGTTCGACGGAGGCGTGGTGTCGGCCGGCGGCTCCATCACGTCGCAGAGGTACTCCACGCGCAGCCGCGCACCGCGCATGACGGGATTCGGATCCGGATAGCCAGACAGCAAATACGCCGCGCGATTGAAGAGGCCCGCGCGCTGATTCGGCGGGAAGTGCACCAGCGTCTCGCCTCCATTCCACACCGGCACGCCGTAGACAGAAGCGAGCGAAGCAGTACGCGCGAACGACACGTCGCTCGACACCGCGTCCTTCAACGAGCCGTGCTGCGCGTAATACGTCATCAACTCCACCGACTCTTCGAACGCGTCGAGGCGAAGCTGCCGCAAGTCCGTGTTCATCGGCAACGCAGGCGCTGAGTTGTCCGGGTACTGAAGTCCGAGCGCAGTCGCCGCGGTGGGATTCACTCCGGGCACGCGATCGAGGCGCAGCCACTGCCGATAGAAGTTCTCGTTCTGCTTCTGCGCGCGCCAATGAGTGAGCAGACGGTTGAGTTGCTCTTTGTAAGTCTGCTCTGGAAAGCCAGCAGTTGCCGCGGCGAAGAGCTCGTCGTCGGGCATCGAGTTCATCACCGCGTAGCTCAGGCGATTCGCGCGCTCGTACGCGGTGAGCTGAGTGAAGTCAGTGCGCCCGCTGATCGCCTCTCCGCGGAACTCGGTGCGGAAGAGGAAGTCAGGCGAGAGCAACAGCGAAGCGATGAGCGCCTTGTAGCCACCCCAATTCGTGTCGTCGTACGCACCGCGGTACTGCACGCGATCATCCGCGTCGAGCGGACGGCGCAGCGCGAGCGCTCCGAAGCCGTCGATCACCGCGTCGACGCACGTGCTCTGCGTCGGCATCGCGCATCCACCGAAGCGCTGCGTGAAGGTGAGGAGCCGAGCCGGATCATTTGCGATCCACTCGCCGATCGCCGTCGCCACTTCGAACTGCGGCTCGGTGAGCAGTGGGCTGATCCGCTGATCCATCGAGTCGTAGGTCAGCTCTCCGCGGTGAGTGCTCCCGTCCTCCGGCAGCGCGAGAAGACGCGGCAGCACCGCATCACTCGCGAGCAGCGCCTGCACGTCATCCATCGGGTACGCACGTGCGAGCAGATCTTCGAGCGTCGCGCGGTACTGCGCAGGCGTCAGCCGCAACACCACTTCCGATGAAGGATCCGCTTCAGGCTCACACGTGAACCAGGTGGGCCGGTCCTTCTCCGGATCCACCATGCCGATCATCGGATCGTCAGGACGAGGTCCGATGATCTCTCCGCTGCACGACGCGAACAGCGCAGCTGCGACGAGCCATCTCACGGACATGTGGTGCTCCGTTCCGCCGACCCGGCGACGATCGCGGTGATGGGGTGACCCTGCGTGTAATTACCGGTGGCGAGCTCGTCCCAGATCACGCCGTCGGTGCTTCGGTAGAAACGCTGCTGCTCGTACCAGGTCTGCCAGCCGCCCTTCACCGCGACGAAGGTGCCCTGCGAATTCACCGCAACCGAGCCGATGTTCGGCCCACCCGAGAGCGTGCCGTTGCGGCGCGTTTGCGTGTTGCCCGACGTCCACGTCATTCCATCCATCGAGCGGAAGACGCGACCCGTGCCCCAGAACATGAACTCCGTGCCCGTCCAGATGGGCCGCGACTCGAAGTACTCGTTGGTGATCGTCGTCGAGCTCCACGTCTGCGCGCCGTCGGAGCTGCGGCAGATGATGATGGTGTCCATCGACTGCGTGATGGTGACGAAGATGCCGTTGCCGAACGCGGGGTGACCGGCGCCGCACTCGTCGACGCGGCCTCCGTCGGTCATCGTGGGGCGCGACCACGACTGGCCCGCGTTGCTGCTGATCGCGAAGTCGAGGTTGGTGCCGTCCTGTGCGGTGACGAGGAAGGTGTTTCCGCCGAACGCGCCGCCGCGCACGTTCCAGATCGTGTTCGCTCCGCTCGCTACGTCGATGTCCGTGCTGTTCTGCCAGGTGAGGCCGCGGTCATCGCTCCGGCGCGAGCCGCGCGTGGCGGTGATGATGCGTCCGCCGCCGTACATCAGGTCGGTGGTGACAGGGCCGGTCAGCACGGTCTGCCAGCTGACGCCGTCCGTGGAGCGGAAGAAGGTGCCGGGCGTTCCCCAACCCGTGGCCTGGACGAATGCGCCGTCGGCGTAGACGAGGGCCGTCGAGGAGTACGCGTTGTGATCGCAGTCGGTGCTCTGCGTGCCGCCATCGGGCAGATCGAAGTTTCCTGAGAAGCAGCGGTAGCGCTCGTTCATTGGCCACTCGTCGTCGACGCTCACGTCGTTCTTCCAGGTGAGGCCGTCGTCGCAGGAGATGGTGCGGCGCCGCTGCTTTCCCACCGCGACGAAGACGGGGATCGTCTGAGGTCCTGCATCGACTGATCCGCCTCCGCCACCTGCGCTGCTTCCGGCGTCATCTCCACCACCGCTTCCTCCACCGGTGGCTCCGCCTCCGCTTCCTCCGCCTTCGGCACCACCGCCTGCAGATCCTCCGCCTGTGGCGGTTCCGCCTCCGCTCGAGCTGAGTCCCGCATCGTCATCGCCCTGCACGAAGCCCGTGCAGTTGGCGAGAAGAGCGATGGTTGCGATCGCAACGTACGTACGCATGAGAACTCCGTGTTGCTGCAAGTCCGCCCCTCTCCCCTGCCCCTCTCCCCGCTGGCGCAGGGAGAGGGAGTTAGCGGTGTGAGCGCATCGCGTGCTGCTGAATCACTTGCTTCAAGTTCGTCGAGTACACCGTGTTGTCCGGCGCCAGCTCGGTCGCCTTCCGAATGAGCTGCTCCGCGCGGCGGTAATCAGCACGCTCACGCATCAGGATGATCCCCAGGCGGTTGTAGAGCGACGCCGCATCAGGGCTCTGCGCGATCGACTTCTCGAGGAAGCGAATCGCCTCGTCGAGCCGGCCGCCCTGCTCCATGCGCAGCGCCACCTGCAGCGTGTCCTTCGCGAGGACGTCGGCGACCGACATCGCCGGCTCGTCCTTCTGCGCAACCGGCGGAGAGCTCATTCCCGGATCAGCGCGCTTCACCTTCCTCAACGCGTCGAGCACCTTCCGGTTCGCGTTGCCCTTGTAGACGATGCGCGGATCCGTGCGCTCGGGGGGACGCGGAGGCGGCGGTGACGCGATCGCACTCACCGCACGCGCCGGCGGCAGTCCCGCCTTCTGCTCGGGACTCGCACCGGGATACGGCGGCGGCTCTACCGGCTTCAGCGCGCTGCGGCCATGACTTGGAGTGAACTGCGGCGGCGAAACCAACTCCGGAGGCGGCGGCGCCGGCGCACGCGGAGGTGCCATCGGAAGATTCGCCGGCATCGGAGGAATCACGGCACGCGCTGGCGGAGCAGCGAAGCGTGCATCGCGGCGATCACTGTTCGCTCCGTAGCCCTGCACCACCGGCGGAGGAATCGCGTCGAGAAATCCCGGCGCGGTCACCAGCTCTTCGTCTTCCTCGAGCGTGCCCATCACTTGCGGCATCTCGAGGTCCTGATCACTCAGCGGCTCGTCGGCGAAGTCGATGATGCGCTTCTCGTTGAGCGTCTTGAGCACCACGCGCAATTCGAACTCGCGCACGCCCGCGCGCTTCGCGAGACCGGCCGAGTCGTTGAGTCCGTCGATCTGCGAGACGACGTACGCCTCGAATTCGTTGAGCTGCTGCGAGAGACCGCTCAACGTCGCGACCACCACGGGCACTCCGCTCAGCTCGGGACCGAGATCGAGTTTGCGCGTCGGACCTTCGAGGCCTTCGCTCGCGGGAGGCTTCGGCGGCTTGGTGGGGTTCGGCTTCGTCGAGGGCAGACCGCGCTGGGGGCGCTCGAGCATGCGGCGCACGACGCTCACTTCGCTGACCGCGCGCTCAGGTACCTGCGATGGATCGAGGATCAGCTCGCAGTTCGCGCAAAGAAAGTCCGTCGGCGTGACGGGCTGAAAACACGAGGGGCACTTGTCCTTCGCGCGCATGGAGTGGCGGGGAGCCTAGTCCCGCGCTCCAGTTACGGCTCGGGGATCGTCGGCACTTCTCCGCGAATTACGCGCCCAATGAAACGCGTTGCATCGGCCTTCGCCGTCGGATCCGAGAACGCCACGAAGTGTCCGTCGTAACCCATGGGCACGTACTGGCGGATCGCGGCGGTCACGGTGCGCGGCTGCATGATGTTGCCCGAGACGCTGCTGTTCACCGGCATCACGTCGAGCGTGTCGACCTGCGGACCGACGAACCACAAGTGGGCTCCCACCGCGAACGCGGACTGCACCGGCTGCGCAGTGAAGAGATCGTCTTTGCCCCAGACCTGGAAGACGTGACGCGCGTACGCCGGCAGCGCTCCATCGGCCGGCATCGTCGACGCGTTCGCCGCGAAGTGGAGCGGATCGACCGGATCAGTCCACGCCTGCAGGAGCGCGAGCACCGGGTGATACACGTTCACCGACGCCGGGCTCGATTCACCGATCGCCGCCCAGAGTCCGCCCGCGATGTCGATGGGCGCCTTCTTCGAGGTGAGCGAGTTCACCAGGCACGCCGACGCGCCCGAGAGCACGGTGCCCTCGATGCTGCGATCCTGCGCGAGGAAGAGCGCGCCTTCGGTCGCTCCTTGCGAGTGGCCCCAGTACACGAGGCGGCTCACGTCGAGCGGCGGAAGCTCGGACGGCGCAGACGTGGCGAAGCTCTTCAGGTACTTCGTCACCGCGTGAAGATCAGCCGCGCCTTGCGCCATCGTGCCGCGCCCCGAGGCGGGGTTCGCGAAGTTGAAGACGATGTCGTCGGGTGAAGTGGTCTGTCCTGCGGCTCCACGACGAGGACCGTGACCGACTTGATCGAAGCCGAGCACGGCGACCTGCACCGGTCCCGTCGCCACTCCGGGGAGCGTGATGCTCGAGAGCGCGCCGCCGGATCCATCAGCCGCGTGGCTGCGGAAGTTGCCGCCCGTGCCGTGGGCGTAGAGCACCACCGGCCAACCCGCGGCTGGCGCGGTGCCGATTGGAATTGTCAGCGTCGCGCAGACTTTCTCGGTGCGCACCGGAACGAGCGGCGCGGTGGACCCGTCGATCGCGCCGCCCTGCGCGGGCGTGAGATAGGGCGCGGTGCCCTGCTGATAGATGGGCAGGTTGATCAACGCGTGCCATTCCTCGAAGGACGTGTTGGTCGCTCCGCACTCGCGTGGGCCCGTGGTGTCGGGGCAGGGTGACGGAGTTCCACTTCCACACTTCACCCACGTCTCCGCGGTCGGCGCAGGCGCGGCGGCGATGCTCGTGGCGAGGCGCTTCATGAGCCGCTGCGGATCTCCGACGGTGAAGACGGTCGCGTTGAGCACGTCGCTCGAGGCGATGTTCTGCGCGGTGAAGTAGTCACGCAGCGACTGGTACTTCGGCCACGCGAGGGCCTGCGTCGCTTCGGTGGGCGCAGTCGCCTGCAGCATCGCGGTGAAGTCCGTGGAGGGCTGCAGATCCACACCGCTCGTTCCGTTTCCCTTGATGCCCTTGAGCAGCACCACCGCCCACGTGCCCGCGCTGAGCGAGTCTCCGTTGTACGGGCGGATGGCGAGCCAGTTGTGGCACGTGTAGCGATTGGCTCCGCCGTTGAGCATCACCGAGAGCCCGTGCGGATACGTCTGGCCCATCTCCAACTTGATCAGCCGGATGTTCGGCGTCGCGCCCTGCAGGGTGAGCGAGCCGAAGTCGATGGGGCCGTCGAAGCGGAAGATGACCGTCGGCGCGTTGCTGAACGGCTCGGGGGCGAGGGCGTCGAGGTATCGGCCGAGCGCGTCGAAGCCGAACATCGGCGCGGGATCCTTCGGGTGACGAGAGAAGTCGATGCGGCCGCTCGCGTCGCGGAGCGCGTCGTTGGGGAAGGGGAGCCGATAGAAGTCCTGGCGAACGCTCGCCTCGTCACTGTCGCGCGGGAGCACGAAGAGCGCGGTCTCTCCGGAAGGCTTCGAGGGAGTGCAGGAGGCGCCCTGCCATCCAGTCCCAGGTACCTGAGGGATCACCGGCGGGTAGCCGTGCGGCGTCATCGCGGGAGTGAGGCTCGCGGTGGCGCACGAGCCTGAGACGCAGAGCAGTCCCTGCGCGCACTCGAGACCGACTGAGCACATCGCGCCGACGTCCTTGCTTCCCGCGGGGAGGCAGCGGGGGAAGAGGCTCTCTCCGTTGAAGCCGCACTTGTTCGGCGACGCGCAATCGGAGTCGCCCTGGCAGCTCGAGCCGGCTTCACCCATGCCCGCCGCGGTGCACTTGCCGCGCGCGCCATTGGGAGCGCAGTTGCCGCTCACGCACTCCACGCCGAGCGTGCACGCCGCGCCGTCTTCGCTCGAGCGCGCGCCGTCGCAGACCTGGGTGGTCTCGTTGCAGGTGAAGCCTGCGCGGCATTTGGTGTCGGCGGAGCAGG
The DNA here is from genome assembly GCA_966211295.1 of uncultured Myxococcales bacterium. Lineage (GTDB taxonomy): Bacteria > Myxococcota > Myxococcia > Myxococcales > Myxococcaceae > Archangium_A. The sequence goes on from CBIHPJ010000095.1 coordinate 6,976, forward strand.
GCGAACCGAGTCCGGGGCCGAGCGGTGGCCCTTGTGGCGGATTGCCGGGGTTGCAGGCGACGAGCGTGAGGGAGAGGAGTGCGGCGAGGCGGGCTGACATGGAACCCCCGGGGGAAGGCGGCCGTTGAGGACGATACTCCCTCTGATAGGGAGAGAGCGTGTTGCGTGACCTCCTCGTCTACGGCCACCCGATCGTCGCGACCGTGAGCGTGCTGCTCGCGTTCCTCGTGTACCGGGATGGGTTCGCCCAGCGGAAGTTGCGGCTGCGGCGGGTTCAGCCGCCTGCGGGTTCTCGCGCGCGCCACGTGAAGTTGGGGCCGTGGTCGATGGCGCTGATGGTGGTGTCAGCGCTGCTCGGAATGGCGTCGGCGCTCTGGCTGCGTGAGTGGAAGTTTCTCGCCACGTTCCACGGGAAGGTCGCGCTGGTGACCACGTTGATGTTCGTGATCATGTGGTGGCTGGGGCGACGACTCGTGAAGGGCGAGCGGCAAGTGGCGAACACGCACGGGATCATCGGGGTACTGTCGTTGTTTGCCGCGGGGCTGACTGCCGTGCTCGGGATTTCGCTGCTGCCCTGAAGCCCAAGTACGCCCCTCTCCCCCGGCCCTCTCCCCGCTGGCGCAGGGAGAGGGAGACCTATTTCTTCAGCAGTGTCTCGAGGAAGTCGTAGCTCTCGCCCGCGCCCTCGGCCATTCCGGTGGAGACCACGAAGTCGCGGATCTCCTGCGTGGGGAAGCGCATGGTGACCGTCATCGTGGTCTTGCCATCCGTCTCCACGAGCGTGGTGGTGACGAGTGATTCGCCCGGAGTTCCCTCGAGCGACTCGGTGTGCACGGTGCGCGCCTCGCTGATTTCGCGGAACACGCCGCTGAACGCGAACTGGCCGCCGCCGTCCTTGCGATCGAACACGTAGCGGTACTTGCCGCCCACTTTGAGATCCACCTCGGCGGACAACACCGTGGCGCGCTTGCCGCCGAGCCACTTCTTGATCAGCTCGGGCTGGCTCATCGCCTGGTGCACCAGCCGCCGCGGGGCGTCGAAGGTGCGGACCATCGTGATCTCTTCGGGCACGTCGATGTTCACCTGGAGCTTCATGACTTCCTCTCTTTCTTGCTGCGTTCGTGGTGCTTGAGCCCCTCGAGGACGTCGTCGAGAGCGTCGTAGGTCTCGTCCCAATGTTTGCGGTACCGCTCGAGCCACGCGTTGGCTTCCTTGAGCGGAGACGCCACCAGCTTGCAGGGCCGGCGCTGTCCTTCGCGGCCACGGGAGATCAGCCCTGCGCGTTCCAGCACCTTGAGGTGCTTGGTGATCGCCGGCTGGCTCATGTCGAAGGGTTCGGCGAGCTCCATCACTCCGGCGTCGCTCCTGGACAGGCGGGCGAGGATCGCGCGGCGCGTGGGATCCGCGAGGGCGGCGAAGGCAGCATCGAGGGCTTCAGATTTCATCGAGCACCAGTTGGTTATATAGCTTGTTGGTTATCTATATCGACGACGGCACAGATCGCAAGTCGGCTTTGTGGCTACGCTGCGCGCCCATGGCGAACGTTCACTACCGGGCCTGCAACTTGTGCGAGGCGATGTGCGGAGTTCGCATCGAGTACGAGGGGAACAAGGTCCTCTCCATTCGCGGCGATGACGAAGATCCGTTCTCGCGCGGACACATCTGTCCCAAGGCGACCGCGCTGCAGGCGCTCTACGAGGACCCTGATCGCTTGCGCACTCCGATGCGGCGAGTGGGCACGAAGTGGGAGCCGATCTCGTGGGACGTCGCGCTCGATGAAGCCGCGCGTGGACTTCACGAGGTGCAGAAGCGTCACGGCACCAACGCTGCGGGCATCTACTTAGGCAATCCAAACGTGCACAACACGGGCTCACTGCTCATGGCTGTGCTCTTCGTGCGCGCGCTGAAGACGAAGCATCGCTACTCGGCGACCTCGGTCGATCAGCTCCCGCATCACCTGGTGTCGTATTGGATGTTCGGTCACCAGCTGCTGCTCGCGGTGCCTGATGTCGATCGCACTCAGTACATGTTGATGCTCGGTGCGAATCCCATCGCGTCGAACGGGAGCTTGATGACCGCTCCCGATATTCGCGGCCGGCTCGACGAGCTCAAGAAGCGTGGCGGGAAGTTGGTGGTCGTCGACCCGCGACGCACCGAGACCGCGGAGCGCGCTTCCGAGCACCTGTTCATCAAGCCGGGCACGGATGCGTTGTTCCTGCTCGCGCTGCTGCACGAGGTGATGAAGAACCCCGCGAAGGCGCCCTCATACGTCGATGGTGTCGAGGCGATTGCCGCGCTCGTGAAGCAATACCCGCCGGAGCGCGTGACGGAGGCCTGCGGAGTTCCCGCCGACACCATTCGGCGCATCGCTCAGGAGTTCGCATGCTCGAGCTCCGCCGTCGCGTACGGCCGCATGGGCACCTCAGTTCAGGCGCACGGAGCGGTCTGCACCTGGCTCATTCAGGTGCTCAACATCGTCACCGGCAATTTCGATCGCGCGGGCGGATTCATGTTCCCGTCTCCGGTCTTCGATCCGCGCACGTTGCCGAAAGCGCTCAGTGGAGGACGCGGGAGTCACGGCCGCTGGAAGAGCAGGGTGCGCGGTCTTCCGGAGACCGGTGGTGAGTTGCCGGTCGCGACGCTCGCGGAGGACATTCTCGCTCCGGGTGAAGGGCGCGTGCGCGCGATGGTCACCATCGCGGGGAATCCAGTGCTGTCGACTCCGAATGGGCGGCAGCTCGACAAGGCGTTCGATGATCTCGAGTTCATGGTGTCGATCGATCCGTACCTGAACGAGACCACTCGCCACGCGAACATCATTCTTCCTCCGCCCTCGCCGCTCGAGCGCGAGCACTACGACATCGCCTTCCATCTGCTCGCGGTGCGCAACACCACGCGGTACTCGAAGGCGCTCTTCGACAAGGGGCCCAACGCGCGGCACGACTGGCAGATCATTCTGGGACTCGCGAAGCGGCTCGAGGGGCTGCGTGGTTTCTCGCTCCCGAAGAAGCTCCAGTGGGCGGCGCTCGAGCGGCTTGGTGTCGAGGGGATGTTGGACCTCGGGCTGCGGCTCGGGCCGAAGGGTGGACTGCGCGGACTCACCCTCAAGAAGATCGAGAAGGAAGTGCATGGGATCGATCTCGGTCCGCTGGTCTCGGTGATGCCCGGCTCGCTGCACACGAAGAACAAGAGAGTGCAGCTCGCTCCGAAGGAGTTGCTCGCGGATGTCGCGCGACTGGAGGCCACGTTGAAGCCTTCGGCGAGTGAAGGGCTGATGCTCATCAACCGGCGGCACCTGCGCGACTGCAACTCGTGGCTGCACAATGCCCCGAAGCTGGTGAGTGGTGCGAACCGGTGCACGCTGCTCGTGAATCCGGATGATGCGAATTCGCTCGGCATCAGGACCGGTGACAATGCGCGCGTGAAGTCACGGGTTGGCGAAGTCGTGGTGCCGGTGGAATTGAGTGCCGCGATGATGAAGGGCGTCGTGAGCTTGCCGCACGGTTACGGCCACGGACGCGAGGGCGTTCAGCTCAAGGTGGCCGTCGAGCATGCGGGCGAGAGCGTGAATGATCTCACCGACGAACTTGCCGTCGACGCGCTCAGCGGCAACGCGGCGTTCAGCGGCGTGCGTGTGCAGGTCGAGCGGGCATAGGTCCGCTCAGTGGTAGTCGCTCTCGCGCTGATGGCGCACGGCCAGAATCGTCACCACGTCGTCTCCTTCGATTTCGAATAGGGCGACGTAGCCTCGGCGTCCGAACGGGATGACGAGTTCTCGGAATCTCGAGCGAGGAATCGCCGTCGACGCTCGGCACGACCATGGAAACTCCTCGAGCAACCTGATCGCGCGTTCGATGGTCGATACCGCGGCTTCAGCTGCCTTGATCGAGTGTTCCGCAAGGAAGTCGTGCAACTCGAGCAGATCCTCTCGTGCGCCATCCGTGAACCGAACCTCGTAGCGCTTGGTCACTTGCGGCGGGCCTGCTTTCGCTTGGCAGCGGCCTTCGTTCGCGCCTTGAGCTCGCGCAGCACCGACGCGGCCGAGTGATAGCTGCCGCTCTTCCGGCTTGCCTCCCGCGAGGCGAGCGCTCGCGTCGCGAACTCGACGTCTGCACGGCGCCTGTCGACGCTCTCTCGAACTGCGCGCTCGACGAAGGTCGAGATGCTCTCGCCCGGCTCAAGCAGGTCCTGAACGTTCTTCCGGAGTTCGGGCTCTACGCGGAGCGGAGGAAGTGTCGAGGTCTTCATATCCAGCTCTGTATCGCAGATGCGATACGCGCGCCACCGGCTGTCTGTGAGGACACCGAGGTGTTACGCGAGTGTTGATGATGTCGATCGTCGCACTGATGCTCGCGGCTGCCCCGGATGCTGGCGTTCCGAGTTGTGCGCCCTGCACCGTGGTGCCGACTCCGCTCGTGGGATTTCAGAAGGTGCTCGAGCGGAAACCCGGGATCCTGGCCATCGGCGAGTACCACGAGGTGAATGGCGCTCCGAAGGTGCCGAGCGCGATCAAACGCTTCACTACTGAGTTGCTGCCCGCCCTGAAGGGCAAGCTCACTTCCGCGATCGTCGAGACCTGGATGCTGAGCGGGAAGTGCGGCGCGGTGGAGAAGCAGGCGAGTGCCGCGGTCGAGAAGACCACTCAGCGCCCCGAGACCACCGAGGACGAGGTCACCACGCTGCTCCATCGCACCTACGATCTCGGCGCGAAGAACCACACGCTGCTCATCAACTGCGACGACTACAGGTCGATGGTCGACGACGCCGGCGAGCTCGATGGTGAGGCGAGTTTGCTGCTCGTGAAACGGAAGGTCGAAGAGAAGGCGCTCGCGGCGATCGAGAACGAAGAGGGCGGCACGCCCGAGAAAGTGTTGCTCCTCTATGGCGGCGCTTTGCACAACGACCTTCAGCCTCTGCCTGAATGGAAGTCGTTCTCGTTTGGGCCTGAGCTCGCTCGTGAGGCGAAGTTCGTCGAGCTCGATCTCCTGGTCCCCGAATACGTGGAGGGCGACGAGGACCTCCTCAGGGAGCCATGGTTCAAGAGTGCCCTCGAGCTTTCGGCGAGCGGCAAGACGGTGCTGATCAATCCGCATCCTGATGTGTATTTGCTGATGTTCGCTCGAGCCAGGAAGCGGCGCTGAGGCGAATTCGCTCCCCCTCACCCCGACCCTCTCCCAATGGGAGAGGGAGACAATTCTCGCGATCCTCGGAACCGTTACTGAACGGCAACGGGGGAATCTCGCGATGAACATCACTACGGCACGCTCCTTCTTCGAGGAGATCACGCGGCGTGGCTCCATGCCTCGCCTGCGCAACGCGACGGGCTCGTGGCGCTTCGAGCTCGGCGACGAAGGCAATTGGGTCATCAACTGTGACGAAGGGAAACTCGAGGCGCACGCGGCGAAGGCCGACGAACCCGCGTCTCAAGCGACCTTCCGCGGCTCCGCGCTTGATCTGGTCCGCGCGGTCCGCGGTGACGACAACGAGAACGTGCTCACGCTCTTCATGCGTGGAGCGTTCGAGTTCGAAGGCGACGTTCAATTCGCCCAGCGCGTCCAGGCGCTCATCCCGCTGCCGGAGACTTCAGCATGAGTTCAGCCACCATCAGCATTCTCGAGGGCAACACCTTCGCGGTCAGTGACAAGCGCGGCGACATGGACAGCTCGCCGGTCGATCCGCATGGGCTCTTCGACAACGACACGCGCTTCCTCTCGCGGTGGATCCTCACCGTGAATGGAAAGCGGCCCACGCCACTCTCCACCGACGACGTGGAGTACTTCGCGGCGCAGTTCTTCCTCGCGCCCACCAGCGGCACCATCTACGTCGACGCCGATCTCTCGGTGATGCGCTCGCGCTCGGTGAGCCACGGCTTCAAGGAAGAGCTCCATATCTTGAACCACGGCTCGAACTCGGTGGACCTCGAGCTGCGCATCGAGGCCGACGCCGACTTCGCCGATCTCTTCGAAGTGAAGGACGCGCAGAAGAAGGTCGGCTCGCTCTACCGCCGCGTCGAACCCGATCGCCTCGTGCTGGGTTACTCACGAGAGACGTGGGTGCGCGAGACGTGGATCACCGCCACCAATCATCCGCTCTTCGATGAGAAGGGCCTCAGCTTCCGCGTACAGTTGCCCGGTCACGGCGAGTGGTCCTCGATGATCGACGTGAAGGCCGCGCCCCTCGTGAAGGGCAAGCTGCAGGCACCGCAAAAGGTGACCTCTCCCAACCAGGCCGAGCGCCACGCCGAGGTGGAACGAATCCTCGACCTGATGCCGAAGGTGGCGAGCAACTGGCTTCCGATCACCGAGACGTATCAACGCAGCCTCGTCGACCTCGCCGCGCTCCGGTACTACCCGCTGATCGCACCCGGTGAAGCGATGCTCGCCGCGGGCCTGCCGTGGTTCATGTCTGTGTTTGGCCGCGACAGCATTCTCACCAGCTACCAGGCGCTCCCGTTCGATCCGCGCCTCGCGAAGACCACGCTCAAGGTGCTCGCGGCGCGGCAGGGCAATCGTCTCGACGACTACCGCGATGAGGAGCCCGGGAAGATCCTCCACGAAGCGCGCGCCGGTGAGCTCACCGCGTTCAGGGAAAGGCCGCACTCGCCGTACTTCGGCTCGGCTGACTCCACGCCGCTCTTCCTCGTGCTGCTCGATGAGTACGAGCAGTGGACCGGTGACTCCGAGCTGATCCGCTCGCTCGAGTTCGAAGCGCGCGCCGCGCTCAACTGGATCGACACGTACGGCGATCGCAACCAGGACGGCTACGTCGAGTACCAACGCCGCATGGAGAGCGGGCTCGACAACCAGTGCTGGAAGGACTCGTGGAACTCCATCCTCTTCGCCGACGGCACGAACTCGAAGCTGCCGCGCACGTGCTGCGAAATTCAGGGCTACGTGTACGACGCGAAGACGCGCTGCGCTCGACTGGCGCGGCAGTTCTGGAAGGACGAGCTGCTCGCCGCGCGTCTCGAGAAGGAAGCCGCTGAGCTCAAGAGGCGCTTCAACAAGGATTTCTGGATGGAGAAGCGCCAGTGCTTCGGGCTCGCGATCGACGGAGACGGACGCCTCGTCGATTCGATCACCTCGAACATCGGCCACCTCCTCTGGAGCGGCATCGTCGACGACGACAAGGCGAGCGCCGTCGCGAAACACCTGATGGGCGACACGCTCTTCTCGGGTTGGGGCATCCGCACGATGGCCACCACCGAGGGCGGCTACAACCCCATCGGGTACCACGTAGGCACGGTGTGGCCGCACGACAATTCGCTGATCGCGATGGGCCTCAATCGCTACGGCTTCCGTGACGAGTCGTCGCGACTCGCGTTCGGAATTCTCGAGGCTGCGCGCTTCTTCAATCACCGGTTGCCTGAAGCGTTCGCCGGCTACACGCGGTCGCAGACGCGCTTCCCAGTCGAGTACCCCACCGCGTGCAGTCCGCAGGCGTGGGCGAGTGGGGCGCCGCTGCTCTTCCTCCGCACGATGCTCGGCATGGTGCCGCAGAAGGGACGGCTCTCCACGGATCCCGCGCTGCCGGGGAAGATCGAGTGGCTCGAGATCCGCGGGATGAAGGGCATGTGGGGCACCACCGATGTGGTGGCGCGCCGCCCGGCTCGCGCAGCCGGAGCGTTCTAGACCGCTCTTAGAAAGTAGCGATCGTCGCCAGTGGCGTGGGGTGAAGGACCTCACGCCGCTGCGCGCGGATGATTCTCAGCTCGCGCTCGTTTGCTGCTCCTTCCGACTTCGCGGCGTTGAAGAGGATTCCGCTCGCGACGCCGAGGCCCGCGGCGACGATCCACAAGGGCCACGGGATGATCAGCGCCACCCCGACGAGGCCCGCGAGCATGCCGACGAACGCGCCGCCGATGCCGTAGCCACCAGCGCCGATGAAGAGGCCGACGAACATTCCGACCACGCAGGCCGCCACCGGAGTGACCGCGACCGACAAGCTGATCACGCCCAGCGTCCTGAGGGTCTTCTGCTTGTCCGTGGGCTGAAGCGCGGCTTCGCGGCGATCGAGGTCAGCCAACTTCGCCTGGCTCTCCGCATCGAGGAGACGTGCGCTGCGGCCCGAAGTGCTCGGTGCTTCGACTTCGCCCGTGACCAACGGAGGCGGAGGGAGCGGCGAGGTCGCGAGGACGAGGCTGAGCGAGAGAGCGAACATGTCCCCGCGCTGAGCAGACGGCGTGCCCTCGCATGTTGGCAGTCGTATCAGCGGTTTTCATGAACCGCGGCTGTGCAGGGTCCCGAGAGGTGTGCAGGGCCTTGCACGCGGCGGGTGCGCAGGCACGATGCGCTCCTCCCATGATCCAACCGGCCCGGCACATCGCGAACGTGAAGTACGCCATTCGGAACATCGCCGCTGAGGCCGCGCGCCTCGAAGCGCAGGGCATGAAGATCGTGCCGTGCAACATCGGCGATCCGTTGCGTTTCGACTTCGCGACTCCGCCGCATCTGGTGGAGGCGGTGTCGAAGGCGCTGCGCGATGGCGCGAACTATTACGTCGCGTCCGCGGGCTTGAAGGAGGCGCGCGAGGCGGTCGCGGCGTCGATGCGTCCCCAGGTGCGGCCGGAAGATGTGTTCATCACTGCGGGTGTGAGTGAGGCGCTCGATCTCGCGCTCACGGCGTTGCTCGAGGCGGGTGACGAGGTGTTGCTCCCGAGCCCGGGGTATCCGCTCTACAACGCGATCGCCGCGCGGCTGCAGGCGCAGGTGGTGCCCTATTACCTCGATGAGTCGAAGGGCTGGGCGCTCGACGCCGAGGAGATCGAGTCGAAGGTGAGCTCGCGCACCAAGGCGATCGTGATCTGCAACCCCAACAATCCGACCGGCGCGGTGGCGTCGCGTGCGCAGCTGGAGCGGGTGCTCGAGGTCGCGCGCAAGCACAAGCTCGTGGTGCTGTCGGATGAGATTTACGATCGGCTGTTGTTCAGCGGAGAGCACGTGCCCACCGCGACGCTCGCGGATGACGTGCCGCTGATCACGCTCAATGGTTTGTCGAAGGCGTACCTGTGTCCTGGTTGGCGCGTGGGCTGGCTCGCGTTTCACACGCCGAAGCTGCTCGCTCCTGTCGCGCAGGCGGTGCAGCGGCTCGCGGATGCGCGGCTCTGTGGGCCGGGTCCGTTTCAGTTCGCGGTGAAGCCGGCGTTGCAGGGTCCGCAGGATCACGTCACCGAGGTGATGAAGAAGCTGCGCTCGCGGAGAGATCTGATGGTGAAGCGCCTGCGGGCGCTCCCGGGCATTTCAGTGGTTGAGCCGCAGGGTGCGTTCTACGCGCTGCCTTCGATCGAGCGGGAGTGGGCGGGTGGTGATGAGAATTTCGTGCTCGAGTTGGTGAGAGAGACTGGTGTTCTCTTTGTGCACGGTGAGGGTTTTGGTCAGCGGCCCGGGTCGCGGCACTTCCGCGTGGTGTTCTTGCCGCCGGAGTCGGTGCTCACCGCGGCGTTCGATGGACTCGCGGCGTTTCTTCAGAAGCGGAGTTGAGCCAGCCTGGAGAGGCGTGGTGGCTGGGGGTCTCCTTTCGCGATGATTCGCACTGGCCCCTCGGCACGTCACCCCAGTCTCTCCAGTGACGAAGCTTCGAGAAGGGAGCCCCGGGGCGCCGCGAGCCCGCTCGCTAGAGGGATTTGCATGTCACCCGCGCGGAAGCGGGTTTTTGAAGCGATTTTCACTTCGCTGCGGGGGTGTAGCGGTCCGTTTTTGGAGCGCTGGGGCTCCACTTTGCGCGCTTCCGAGGAGGGAAGTGAGGGTCCGGTCGCAAGTGACATGCAAAAACCTCTAGCGAGGCGGAATTCGCGGCCGAGAGGCGCCTCTTTCTCGAAGCCAGGTGAAGTGCGCCACTGGAGTGCCGTGCAGAGAGGCCAGCTCGGCCGAG
>CBIHPJ010000096.1:0-16839 GCA_966211295.1 uncultured Myxococcales bacterium
TGAGGGCACGAGGTGTGATCTAAGGCGCGCAGTGCGCCCCTCTCCCCTGCCCCTCATTGTCGTCCTTTGTCTGCTGTTGATGAGCTGTCCGCCGGCCGCGGTCACGAGCAATGCGCCGCCTCCCGAAGCGAAGCCGGCCTCGGAAGAGAAGGAGCTCGAAGCGCTCCTCCTCAGCATTCCCGCCGCGTGCTCGTCGATCGAGCCGCTCGAGACGATCGCCTGCCCAGAGAAGCAGCCCGAGCCCGCCAACGCGTGCGTGGTCGAGCGTTACGACACGAAGTCGAAGCGACTCACGGATCGCCTCGTGTACTCAGGCACGCAATTGATCAGCGAGGAGCAGATCGTCTCTGCGCACACGCGCGCGATCACCACGTTCAGCTGGGACGACAAGAATCGGCTCTCTGAGAAGTCCACCTGCTTCACCGCTGGCGTGGGAGAGCCCGAATGGTTTCCCACGTGGCGTCCTCCGATGGCCGTCTATGAGCAGCCGTACACCCAACAGAACCGCACGCGCGTGACCTACGACGCAGACTCCACGCGTCCGCGCTTCGCGCAGATCGACTCCACCGCAGGAGAGGCGAGCTCTCGCATGAAGCTCTGCTACGCGTACGACGAGAACGGGAAGCGCGCCCGGCGGATCCAGACGTATCGAGATCAGAAGCCCGCTTCGATCCAGATCGAGTCGCGCAAGTACGCGTGGACTGATCAGCAGCTCGCATCGATCGACTTCCGCTCCGTCGCACTGAAGGAGCGTTCGCTCGCGGGCAAGAGCCAGTACAGCGTCGCCTTCAAGTACGACTCCAACGGGCGACTCACTGATCAGCTCGTCTCGATGAACAAGCAACCGCCGTCCAAAGTGCACTTCACGTACGACGAGAAAGGCCGCTTCGTGGCGTTCGGTGAGATCACCATCGACTGGGATGAGCGCGGACGGCTCAGCGGACTTCACCCCCCAGACGCAGATCTCGACGGGCACTTCGAGTGGGATGAATCGGGACGGATCAAGTCGGCGACGTTCAAGAGCGGAGGCGGCTTCTCGGTGACCTACGGCGCCAAATGCCCGGTGGGATTCTCACCGCCACCTGTCACTCCGAGCGTCGATGGCTACCTCTTCTACGAAGGCAAAGACGAGCTCTGAAACTATGCTCCGCGGCCATGGCCACGAAGAAAGCCGCGAAGAAGGCGAAGCCCGCGAAGACTTCGAAGACGAAAGCCGCTGCGCCGAAGAAGAAGCTTGCGGCGAAGAAGGCCGCACCCAAGAAGCTCTCCAGGAAAATAGCTCCGAAGAAGTTCAGCCCCTCTCCCCGACCCTCTCCCCGCTCCGCAGGGCGAGGGAGCAACGCGCCGCCGCCACCTCCTGCTGACGCGCTGCTCGAACGCGAAGTGCATCCGAAGCTCACCTGGCTCCTCGCGAACCTGAAGCCGGGCCGTCACGCGGGCGGGCTGCTCCAGTTCGCGCTCCCCGGTGCGCACGCGGCCGAGCTCGAGCCGTGGTTGATGGGAAAGACGGAGGGCCGCACCTCCATCGGTCGTACCGCGTTCGGTGAGTTGCTGGTGTTCCGCGATCTCCGCGATCACGCCGCGTCGCTCGGGATGGAGGACGCCGAGTTCGCCTGCGACGTCGCCGCCATCGACATTCACTTCAAGCGAATGAAGATCCTCGCCACCTCCGCCGAGGAATTCGTACAGCTCCTCGACGACGAAGAGTGGCAGCGCGCATTCCTCCGCTTGCCGATCTTCGCTGCGGCGAGGGCGCGGCTCGGCGATTGGGATCAGCACGAGTGCTACGGCTTCGTCCCCGCGCTGTCGCTTGGTGGCGCAGAGCACGCCGCGTCCGTGCAGCGCGTCGATTGGCGCGTGCACCAGTCGATCCTGCTGCAGACCTGAGTACCGCGAGGGACAGATGAGGATCGTGTTGGGGTGCGCGCTGGCGTTGCTTGCCGGATGCAAGGTTCATCACCACGCCGCGCCGGACCCGCGGCCGCCCACCGTGAAGGAGATCACGCTCCAGTACCCGAGCGGATTGCGCGTGGTGTTCGAGCAACACCCCGGCTCGGGGCGCGTGGCGATCGCCGCCCTCGTCGGCGCGGGCGGGAACGACGATCCGCAAGGGCGGGAAGGCACCGCGCACTTCCTCGAGCATCTCGCGTTTCGCTCCCGGCCCTCGGGTCGGCTCTCCATGTGGGACGAGCTCGACTTCGCGGGCGTGGCGTCCTCGGAGTCTGCTGCCGCGAACGGCACCACCACCTACGAATCGACCATCTATTCCGGCACCACGCCGAAGGATCGCGTGACCTCGGTGCTGCCGCTGTTCGCCTCCATGGTCGTGCAGCCGCTGCTGGGCGTCGATGAACAGACCCTCGAGCTGGAACGCGCGGTGGTGCGCGACGAGCATCTCCAGAAGGATCCGCACGGCGGTGGCGAGGTGATCGAGGCGGTGACGCTCTCGGTGTTCGGTCCGGGGACGCCTGGCGCTGGACGCGTGATCGGAGGCCACGAGAGCATCGCCGCCATCACGCGCGCTGACGTCGAAGCATTCGCGACCGCGCACTACCGCCCCGAGGCCACCACCGTGGTGATGGTGGGCGATCTCGAGCCCGAGCAGATCGACTCGATGATCCGCGCCTCGTTCCCAGCGAGCTGGCTGAGCAGTGCGGGAAAGACAGTGGCGCCGCTTCAGCTCGACCGCCGCCCGATGGAGCTCACTCGACCAGCGCCTCGCTCACCGAAGCCGGTGATCGTCGCCGCAGCCTTCACCCGAATGCTGATCTTCTCGTGGCTGGCGCCCGGCACCACCGAGCCCGGAGGGGCGGCCATCGAGCGCTTCGGCGAGGCGATGCGCGACGAGCTCGAGTACGTCGTGAGGGCCCGAGGGGGAGAGATCGTCTCGGTCGAAGTGCTGCGCGGCCCCGTGCGCTCCATCTTGATGATGCAGGTGGCCCTCAAGCCCGGCGCCGATGAGGACGACCTCGTCGAAGTGCTTCGCATTCACCAATCCTTCGGCGACGTCTCGTTCGACGAACTGACCAACACCACGATGTCCTCGCTCTACCGCGATCAAAACCTGCAGCAGCATGCCGAGAACCGCGCGCGCGACATCTTCGCCACCGGGAGCACGAAGCCGGTTCCCATGGGCGATGTCGCTGAGAGGCGCGCGCTCGAGCGGTTCAGAGACGAGCTGCTCACGTGGGACAACGCGCGCATCGTTCGGGTGAGGACCCTGGTGAAGCCCACCGTGCAGCTGCATGACCTGCCTCCGAAGCTCGAAGGACCGCCGCGACGACTGGTGGTGCCGCCCGAGATGGTGAAGTCGGTCTCGCTGCCCCCGCCGCTGCCCGAGGTGAAGCGTTTCACGCTCGAGAATGGGCTGCAGGTGGTGCTCTCCCGGCGCACGCCGGTGCCGCTGGTGACGGTCACGCTCGGGCTCCCCGCGGGCGCGCGCCACGCGAGGTACGGAGTCAGCGACTTCATCGGCGCGCTCCTCCAGTGGCAGCGCCCCGCACGCTGGATGGAGAGACTGCCAAGCCCGATCCTCGAGGTGAGACCCGACATCACGCTGCTCAGGCTGAACCACGCGGCGTGGAATCTGCCGGCGCTCCTCGACCTGCTCAGTCACAACCTGCGGCCCGAGGTGAACTTCTCTCCGAAGTGGGCGACGCAGGATCTCGTCGAGTTCATGGAGCACGAGCTCGCGAAGCAGCGCGAGATGGAAGAGAACAAGAAGGCGCGTTGGAAGCCCGCTCGCTCGAGCTTGCTCGAGCAGGTGGTGGCGCCACGAAGCTCGCTCATGGCCTTCCCGGTCGAAGACGCGAAGAAGCTCACGCACGAAGACTTCATGAGATTCGTCGACCTCGCTTTCCGCCCGAATGGCGCGGTGCTGATGATCGACGGAGAGCACGACCTCGAGGCGACCGAGAGGTGGGTGCGAGAGATCTTCACGGGCTGGCAGCCTTCCGCGGTGAAGCTCCCTCCGCTGCGAAATCCAGGTCCCGTTCCAGGGCGGCAAGAGCTGCCCGACGTGCTCGAGGGGCCCGCGGCGATCACCGAGCTGCGCCTGATGTGCCGGCTGCCCCCGGCGAAGACGCTCGAGCAGCGCGGTGGACTGGCGTTGCTCGAAGAGGCGCTCGCGCTCTCCTTCGAAGACGATCTTCGCCGCGCGCGCGGGCTCACCTATGGCGTCAACGTCAACAGCACGGACTACCGAAACGAGGACAACGTGCTGCTCTTGAGAGCGACGCTCGACGCGCGCGCTGATCAAGAAGCGCTCTCACTCTTCATGGATCGGCTGCACGAGCTCGAGGGCGCGGTGTGGGACGAGCAGCTGGTCGACCTCGCGCGATGGCGCGTCGCGAAGCGCTACATGGGCTCGGTCGCCACCTCGCCTTCGGTCTCGCGCCTGTTCGTAGGCGAGCTCACGAGTGGCGCTTCCTTCGAAGAGACGCTCACGCTGCCGCTGAGGTTGTCGTCGACGCCGCTGAAGTATGTGGATGAGGCCTGGGCTGCGTGCAGCGACACCATGGCGATGCAGCTCGAGGGCGACATCGCCGGCATCTGGAAAGTGCTCTCGCCCGGCGATCTTCACGAGAGCGTGTTGAAGAGAGTGCACGATTGAGAGCTGCTCACGAGGAATTGCTAAGGCGATGGCATGACTGAGATCGACATGAAGGGTGTCTCGAAGGGCGCGCTGCTCGGCGGAGTGATTGCGGGCGCGATCGGCATCGTCCTCTATTTCGTGGGCAGCGCGATCGGCGCGGACTTCAAGCCCATGCGCCCCGAGGAGATGGGCATGACGGTGCTGCCGCCGTTCCAGCCGATGGTGATCTGTCTGATCGCCGCGGTGGTGTCGATCGGCGTGATGTTCGCGCTCAAGAAGGTCGCGCCCGCGAAGGCGTGGAGCGTCTACCTCGCGGTCGCGGTCTTCGTGTTCCTCGTGGAGCTCTACCTGCCGTTCTGGGCGTTCGCCGACATGAAGACGATCCTCACGCTCGAGCTGATGCACCTTCCGCCGACCCTGCTGATCGTCGGAGGGATCAAGCGCTTCGGCTTCAGAGCGGCAGCCCCTGTTCCTGCGTGAAGTTGTCGGGAAACACCGACACTCGCTTCGACTCACTCCGCCCGCCGCGCGAGCCGTCTCGCGGCGCCGCGAAGCGGTGCCGAGGCAGCAGCGCTGGCAAAAAGAAAAGAGGGAGCGCTCGAGTGACCAGGCCGCGATTTGGTTACGGCCTCTCTCACCGTCACATCAGTGACGTGACGGCAGCGGGAGCGCTCTGATCATCTGCGAGAGATGATCAGCGCGTCGCATGCCTCGGTCGCCCGAGGGGAGCTACCTTAGGACCGTTAGATTGGCGTGTTGGGCCGAGTCGGCCGAGCACTCCGGCGCGCGAAGCGAGTGCACTCAGGAGAGCCGCGGCTGATCAGACAAACATGGCGCTGTGGACGTGCCTGCCATTTCTGACTGACTCCCTGACAATCTCGCTCGACAAACTCTCGCTTCGGGGCAGACTTCCCCGCCATGACCCAGCTGATTCTCGACGCCGTCTACGATCACGAGTCGAAGCTCGCGCAGCACGTCTACCTGACCCAGCCGCTCGGAGGCGGACAGGTGAAGGACTACACCTGGTCGCAGGTGATGAGCGAAGCGCGCCGCATGGCTGCGCACCTGCAGAGCCTCGGCCTCTCGCGCGGCGATCGCGTGGCGATGCTGTCGAAGAACTGCGCTCACTTCTTCATCGCCGAGCTCGCGATCTGGATCGGCGGCTTCACCACGGTCGCGATCTTCCCGACCGAAGGGGAGAGCACCAT
The DNA here is from genome assembly GCA_966211295.1 of uncultured Myxococcales bacterium. Lineage (GTDB taxonomy): Bacteria > Myxococcota > Myxococcia > Myxococcales > Myxococcaceae > Archangium_A. The sequence continues at coordinate 5,803 of CBIHPJ010000096.1, forward strand.
CAAGTACGTGCTCGAGCACAGCGAGGCGAAGGCGCTCTTCGTGGGCAAGCTGGACGACTACGGCGCGCAGAAGGCCGGCGTGCCCGCGGGCGTGAAGCTGATCACCTTCCCGCTCGGGCCCAAGAACGTCGAGGGCGCCGAGAGCTGGGACGAGATCATCGCCAAGACCAAGCCCATCGAGGGCAAGCCCGCGCGCGACGCCAAGGACCTCGCGATGATCATCTACACCTCGGGCTCGACCGGTCAGCCCAAGGGCGTGATGCACAGCTTCGAGCGCGTGAGCGCGGCCACGCACGGCATCATCAAGGGCATCAAGTTCGTGGCGGGCGATCGGGCGCTCTCGTACCTCCCGCTCGCGCACGTGTTCGAGCGCGCGTACATCGAGTGCGTGTCGATGATGGTCGGCGGCGGCCACATCTTCTTCGCGGAGTCGCTCGAGACCTTCGTCGCGGATCTCCGTCGCGCCACGCCGACGTTGTTCCTCTCCGTGCCGCGCCTGTGGCTCAAGTTCCAGCAGGGCGTGTTCGCGAAGATGCCTCCGCAGCGCCTCGAGATGCTGCTCAAGATTCCGATCGTGAAGGGCATCATCGGGAAGAAGGTGCTCACCGGCCTCGGGTTGCAGCACGTGCGCCTCGCGGGTTCTGGCTCCGCGCCGATCCCCGGAGAGCTGATCGCCTGGTACCGCCGCCTCGGTCTGCGTCTGCTCGAGGGGTACGCGATGACGGAAGACTTCGCGTTCTCCCATCTGTCCACCGATGACGCGAACGAGCCCGGCTACGTGGGCGTGCCCTACCCCGGCGTCGACGTGAAGCTCAGCGAAGAGGGCGAAGTGATGATCAAGTCGCCCGGCTGCATGGTCGGTTACTACAAGCGGCCGGATCTCGATTCCGAAGTGATGACGGCCGACGGGTTCTTCCGCACCGGCGACAAGGGCGAGCGCAAGCCGAACGGTCTCCTCAAGATCACCGGCCGCGTGAAGGAGCTCTTCAAGACCGCGAAGGGTAAATACGTCTCGCCCGCGCCCATCGAGAACAAGCTGAACGAGCAGCCGCTGATCGAGCTCTCCTGCGTGTCGGGTGTCGGCCAGCCGGCGGCGTACGCGATGGTCATTCTCGCGGAGAACATTCGCAAGGCGGGCATCGACGCGGCCACCAGGGAGCGCGTGGAGAAGGAGCTCGGCGCCTGGCTCGAGGAAGTGAACAAGGGCCTCTCCGGCTACGAGCAGCTGCAGATGTTCGTGATCATGTCGGAGCCGTGGACCATCGAGAACGGTCTGCTCACGCCGACCATGAAGCTGAAGCGCGCGAAGATCGAAGCGGCGGTCGCTGACAAGCTCGAGGGTTGGTACTCCGCGAAGAAGCCCGTGCTCTGGGCGTGACGCCAGAGGTCGCTGCTCATCCGCAGATTCCGTGCAGCCGCTGCGGCGTGTTCATCGCGTCGCCGGCTGAGCTCAAGTTGCTCGACGGCAAGATGTTCTGCGCGACGTGCGCAGCGCGGCCGGACGTGAATTACCTCGAGACGTTCCGGCTCAAGTACTGGGGCAAGCGCGACGGCTGGGCGTGGTTCATCGGGTTCGGCAGCCTGGTGAACCTGATCAATGGCGCGCAGTTGGCGAGCAGTGGTCAGGGCGCCCTCGCGATCGTCAACCTGGTGAGCGCCGTGCTCGGCGTTTGTTTCTTCTTCGGGTTTCCGTGGGCGCGTTTTGCGCTGCTCGGCACCATCGGAATCTCCGCGGCCGTCGCCTTCGCCACCACTCCCTCGGAGATGCGGGGCGTGGTGGTGATGACCTTCCTCATCCCGCTCCTCATCGCGATCGCGATCTTCAACGACACGCGCAACCAGCTCTTCTTCAAGGTCGAGATCCCGCGCGCGAAGCTGCAGAAGGCGTGGAACCTGTACATGAACAACACAGTGGCGCGCGCCGGCTTCATGCTCGCGCTCGTCGGAGTGTTGATGCCGCCGTTCGCGGTGCTCGGATTGATCGCGTCGATCATCGGCCTGCGGAACGTGAACCCCCACTCCACTCCGCCCATCGGACGCAAGGGGCAGGCGATCGCCGGCATCGTGATCTCAGCCGTGAGCATCATGGTCTGGGTCTTCATGATGCTCTGGTACGTGCTCGCGACAGCGGCGTGGTGAAGCGCACTGAACTGATCAGTGCGCATGCTGGCTGACCTGCCCGTGCAACTGCCGAATGATCGCCGCGCTGAACGCCTCGAGATCATCCGGCTTGCGGGAAGTGATCAGATTGCCGTCTTCGACCACTTCACGATCGACCCAGTTCGCTCCCGCGTTGATCAAATCAGTCTTGATCGAAGGCCACGACGTCACCGTGCGATCCTCGAGAATGTCCGCCTCGGCCAGCATCCACCCCGCGTGACACACCGCCGCGAGTGGCTTTCCCGAGGTGAAGAAGCTGCGCGTGAACGCGACCATTCGCGAATCAGTTCGCAGGTGATCAGGCGAGTACCCACCGGGAATGACGAGCGCGGCGTAGTCGTCGGGAAAGACCTCGCGGATGGACTTCTCGGTCTTGATGGTCTCCTTCCCCTTCTTCCCCTTGAGCGTCGTCCCCGCTTCGCGCCCGATGATCACGACCTCGTAGCCCGCGGCCTTGATTCGCTCGTACGGCACGCGGAACTCGGAGTCCTCGAACATCTGATCGACGATGAAGGCAACGCGTTGGCTGGTCATGCCCCCGGGTTCAGCACGACCTGTGCCGCTTCCGCGCGCAGCTGCTTCTCGAGCCAGAACGCACCGAACGGCACCAGCGACGCCACGAATGCGCGCATGATTTTTCCGAAGCTCCACTCCGCTTCGATCGCCGCGCGCGCGAGCGTGAAGATGAAGAGCACGAAGAGCCCTCCGTGCACTCGCCCCATGATCTGCACGCCCAGCGGCCAACCTGCGCCGTACTTGAGCGGCATCGCGACGAAGAACAACACCAGCCACGACACGCCTTCAGCGAGGCTGACGAATCGGAAGACCTTCACGGTGCACCTCGAAACAGTTCACGACCGAAAGACCAGAACGGCCACGGCACCGCAAGCGTCACCAGGACCAGCCAGATGAGCAGGGTGTCGCGCCAGCGCTTCACCAGCGGACCCTTCTTCTTCTGAAGCAGGCGCTGCACGTGGAGGAAGAACAGGGCGCCGAGCATCACCACTGGATGGAAGAGCGCGAAGAACGTGAAGGGCGCGCCCTTGAAGAGCAGCTGCGCGTTGAACGCGAGGCGAGTGAGCGGACTGACGAAGATCCAGAGCGTGAGCCCGAGCAACAGCTGCAGATCAGCGAGCCCCACGAGCACAACCGAGAGCCGTTCGTCTCGCGTGCTCCACTCACGCTGCGTGTCGAAAGTGCCCGCCAGCGACACCAGTCCCACCAGGAGCAGGGCCCAGCGAACCCACGAATGGAGGAAGAGGAGCCAGCCGTACACCCGGTCTCGTGTACCCAAGGTGCGACGGACGCAGTGTGAAGAGACGCAAAGCGAGCGGCCCTGGACGCCGATAGGCGTCGCTGGGGGTTCACAGCGAGCGCATGAAACAGCTGCGCACACTCGCTTACCCTTCACGAGGCCAAGAGTTGTTCTACGGTCCACCCGAAATCCACGTTTCACATCGCTGCGTATCTTTCCCACGGAGTCTTCGAAGGTGACCGAACCCCACGACGAGCTGATGGTGCTGCTGACGGCCTCTGGCTCCGAAGGCGAAGCCCGCGCGGCGCTCGAGCACGTGCGTGGTTGTTCAGTGTGCCAGGCCGCTGCTCCGAAGCTCGGCGTCGCCATCGACGCGCTGGAAGGAGCCCACGTGGGTCGAGTCGCCGAAGCGCCGCCCAGTCAAGGCGTCGAGCGACTGCTCGCGCGCGCGCGCCAGGGACGTCTGTCGTTCTTCATCTCGCAGGTGGCGGAGCTCTTCGATCTCTCCACCGAGGCCGCGACCGAGCTGTTGCGCCGCGCAGAGAAGAATGAAGGGTGGGAAGAAGGTCCCGCTCCGGGCGTGCTGATCATGACGGTGAACGCGGGCCCGAAGTTGCCCGAGGCGATGACCGCGTTGGTGAAGGTGAGCTCTGGAGCGAAGTTCCCGATGCATCCTCACTTCGGCCCCGAGCGCGTGATGGTGCTCGAGGGTGGCTACCGCGACTCCACCGGCGTGGAGGTCTGGCGCGGCGAGGTGCAGGAGATGGCGCCTGGCACGGAACACGACTTCGTTGCTTTCGACGGAATCGGTTGCGTGTGTGCCTCAGTCAATGCACTCATGCCGGGCTGAACCAGCTGATGAGCGACGGCCTGCGGGAGCTCGACGACCAGATCCTCCTGGACCGCATCGTCCGCGGCGACGAGCGCGCGCTCGCTGAGCTGTATGAGCGCTTCTCACCTCGCGCCTTTGGAGTCGCGCGTCGCGTGCTGCGCAACGACGCCGAGGCCGAAGAGCTGGTGCAGGACACCTTCGTCGAAGTGTGGCGCAGCGCGACTCGGTACGATCCACGGCGCGCGGCACCCGAGCGGTGGATCCTCACCATGGTGCGCACGCGAGCGATCGATCGCCTCCGTCAGAACGGCGCGCGCGGCCGCTTGAGAGACAACCTCTCGGTGCAGCCGAAGAATGAAGGCGCGGCCCAGCCTGACTCCCAGGTCTCGGCGGCGAGAGATGCGAAGCGGCTGCGTGATGCGCTCGCGACGTTGCCTCCCGAGCAGCGGACAGTCCTCGAGCAGGCCTACGACGGAGGCATGTCGCAGAGCGAGATCGCAGAGGCCACCAATACGCCGCTAGGTACGGTCAAGACGCGCATGCGGATTGCGATGATCAAACTTTCTGATCTTCTCGGCTGAACTGCGCCGGGCTCGTTGACGCCGCCCCCCCATCACGGTGTATCGGCAGCGCGTGCCGGGCACCCCCAACGTCGCTGCTGAGCTGCTGAGAGAGCACGTCGCGCGTGACGCGCCCGCGCGTGAGGCCTCGGTCGCACGCTTCATGTCTTTCGTGTGCGGGCTGAGCGGCGTGAGCTCACTGGTGTTGATGCCGGTGCTGGGCACCACGCTCTCGCTCTCGCTGGCGGTCACGCTGCTGGTGCTCACCGGCTACTACGTGCTGCTGATGCGCCTCATCACGCGCGGCTGGTTTCACCCCGCGGTGAGCTGGCTCAACGTGGCGATCGAAGTGTCGGCGCCGTCGATCATCTTCCTCATCGACCTGGGCCAGGGCGGCGTGGAGTACGCGCTCACCGCGCCTCCCATCGTGATCTGGGGCACGCTCATCGCGCTCTCGGGTCTGCGTGGAAACAAGTGGCTCACCATCGGCGCGGGGGCGCTCGCGGCGACGGAATATGCGCTGCTCTATGCGCTCATCGCGATGCCGCGGCTCGACACCACGCTGGTGACGCTGCGCCCTCCGCTGATGATCACGCGAATCATCCTGCTGTTCTCGTCGGCGGTGCTCACGGCGATCTTCGTGAATCACCTGAACCGTCGCGCGGAAGAGGCGCTCGCGGCGGTGCGCGCGAAGGACGTGTTCGGGAAGTACCTGCTGCACGAGCGTCTCGGCATGGGCGGCATGGCCGAGGTGTTCCGCGCCACCTACAACCCCGAGGGCGGCTTCCAGAAGATCGTCGCTTTGAAGCGCGTGCTCCCTCAGTACGTGGAAGACGAAGCGTTCCTCGAGATGTTCCGCGAAGAGGCCGCGCTCTGCTCGCAGTTCGGACATCCGAACGTGGTGCAGGTGTTCGACTTCGGAAAGTTCGGCGACAGCTACTTCCTCGCGATGGAGTTCCTCGACGGTCCTCCGCTGAGCCGCGTGCTGCGCGCGCACAAGGGCGTGGGCTTGCCGATTCCCGCGGTGATTCATCTCGCGGTCTCGCTGTGCGAGGCGCTGCAGTACGTGCACGAGCGGCGCGCGGCCGATGGCACCGAGCTCAAGCTGGTGCACCGCGATCTCAACCCGCCCAACATTCTGCTGTCGAAGCTCGGTGAGGTGAAGCTCACGGACTTCGGCATCGCGCGGTCGACCAGTCACATTCAGCACACCGAAGCGGGCACCATCAAAGGCAAGCCCGGGTACCTCGCTCCTGAGCAGGCGCAGTCGGATGACTTCGACTCCCGCGTGGATCTCTTCGCGCTCGGCGTGACGTTGTGGGAGTGCGCGGTGGGGGAGCCGCTCTTCAGCGGCCACGATGCGGCGACCACGATCTCGAACGTGTTCGACAAGGCGGTGCCGTCGCTGCGCTCACGTCGCGCGGAGACTCCGGCGGCGTTCGATGCCTTCGTGCGCGGGTTGTTGGAGCGCGATGTGTCGCGGCGCATTCCGTCGGCGCGCGCGGCGTTGCAGCAGCTTCGGTTGATCGATGATGGGAATGGCGCGCGGTCGCTGGTGAACGCGATCGAGGTCGCGATGAAGACCACGGTGCCAAGCTCGGTGAACTTGAAGCCGGCGGTGGCGACGCCCTCTCACGAAGCGGCGACCCTGCCCGGGCGAAACTGAACGCGACGATCAGCTCACGCGCTGCCAGGTCCAATACAGCGCGATGCCGAGGATGATCGCGGAGCCCAGCGGCATCAGGATTGATCGATAGGCCTTCATTGGTCTCAAGAGCCACGCGATGGGCACGAAGGCGGCGACGATCGCGAGCTGTCCTGCTTCGACTCCGAGATTGAAGCCGAGCACTGAGAGCCACATCGATGGGCCCTCGGCGCCGAGATCGCGAATCGCGGAGACGAAGCCGAAGCCGTGCATCAGGCCCAGCGAGAACGCGAGCGACCAGCGGGTCTCAGGGACGAAGGGGACCAGGTTGTTGAAGGCGGCGAGCGCCACAGAGACGGCGATGGCGACCTCGACCCATTTCCCGTTGGGGTTGAGCACTCCGAAGGCGGCGAGTCCGAGCGTGATGGAGTGCGCGACGGTGAAGGCGGTGACGACTTTCGTCACGTCCCAGAGGGTTGGGCGGAAGGCGGGGCGAGGGACCCAGTCACGCTCCGCGCGGCGCAGCACCGAGGGGAGCAGCAGCGCGAAGAGGAAGCACAGGTGATCCCAGCCGATGCGGATGTGGTGCACGCCTTCGAGGAAGGCGCGGCCGGTTTGTGCGCTGGCTCCGATGGAGGTGAAGGTCGCGGTCTGCGTGCGGCGGTTGTTGGTGAAGGCGGTCCAGTTGCCGCCTTCGGTGCTGCTCACGGAGAGCAGGCCGCGGTGTTGTGCGTCGACGTCGAAGAGCAACGAGTAACCGAGCTCGAGCGAATCCACTGGTTCCGGACACCGCGCGCTGATCGGCGCAGCCAGGTACATGCCGTCGGAGTGAGAGATCACGCTGAAGCTTCCGAGCTTCACGAAGCAGGCCGCTTGCCGCTGCGTGACTGAAAGTGAGCTCGTGAGCGCAGTGCGGAGCGCCTGATCTTTCGCCTTCACTTCGCCCCAGGTGATCTTTCCGTTTCCATCGGCATCGAGACCCACGAGCGCGTCGAGATCTCTCAGCGCGACGTCGAGGCGGCCCGAAGCGAACACGCCGGTTGCTCGGAGCGACCAGTACGCGTCGCTGCCTTTGTGCGCGAACGCCGGGAGTGAGAGGAGGATGGTGAGGATGCATGCCCTCACCCCGACCCTCCCCCGACGGGAGAGGGAGATCATGGGGCCACCTGCTTTGCGAGTGACCTCAACTGCGGATCAGTGAAGTTGGTTTGCGCGAGCCACTGCAGCACTGGCGCGGCGGACTTCGGATCTTTCGCGGCGACCGCGGCTTCGAGGAACACTCGCGCGTCTGCAGGCTCTTTCTGCACGGCCCAGTTCTTCGTCGCGAGCTCGAGCGCCTTCGCCACGTCACCTTCCAGCGCGAGCGCGTAACGAGACTCTTCGCGTTGATGCAGGGTCTCTCCGCGCTGCCGGTTCGCGGCCACTCGCTCATCGAGCTCAGCGCGGCGCGCTTCGTACTCAGGCGAACTGGAGTCCTTCAACGAGAGCACCAGCATCAACAACTCGGTGTCGTTGAGCGTGCGTCCGTCGAACAACTTCGCGGCGCGCGCGGCCTGACCTCCATCGAGCAGCAGCTGCGCGAGCAGCAACCGCGAGTAGGTGTCCGTCGGATCGATCGCGAGCGCCTGCGAGAGTGATTGTTCGGCGCGAAGATCGTCACCGGCCCAGCGCTCGAGCTCACCGCGCACCGAGAGCACCCACTCGCGCTCTTCAGGCGAAGGCTGCAGGGAATCGAGCAACGACACCGCTTCCTTCGCGCGTCCCGTCACGCCCATGGCCTGCGCTCGGCACACGGCCGCGGGAACGCCACTGAGGTGCTCGCATGACTTCTCCGCCTCTGGATAGCGAGCCAGCACGAGCAGCACCGTCGCTCGCGTCAGCCACGCTTGCTCGTCAGAGGGATCCGCCGCGACCTGCGCCTCGAGATCCACGAGCGAGCCTTCGAAATCATGAAAGCTCTGCTTCAACGTCGCCCGAAGAATTCGAATCTGCGGAGGCGGCGAAGGATCCGTCCACCACTGCGACAGCGTCGCCTGCGCACGACCGAGCAAGCGCGGATCTCCTCCCGCACGCCGCGCCTCTTGAATCAGCTCACGCGCACGCGCAGCCGCATCATCAGCGCTGAGCGGACCTGAAGGACGAGGCGTGCTCTTCGGCACTTCCTCGAGCACCTCCGAGTCGCTCGCCGGAACGAATGGCCCCGAGCGATCCGCACCCGGCGCGATGACGAACACCGCCGTGAGCGCGAGCCCCCCCACCAGCACGAAGAACGTCGCGCGGTCGCGAAGCATCCCCGAAGGGGGATTCACAGTCCTTCGAAGATGCTGAGCACCTTCGCCACCTGCTCCGGGGGCGTGTCTGATCGAGCCACGATCTGCAGTACGGACTTCTTCGCCGTCCTGGATTGAAAGCCCGCGAGCTGCGCGCCGATGATCTTCGCTTCAGCCTCTCCGCGCGACGCTTGCTCGGGTGACGGGTACTCACACACCGTCACGATCATCCCGCTCGTGGAGTCCGCGCTCGCGCAGTAGGTCGCCAACAACTTCCGCCCAAAGCCCTGCCGCGGCGCGTTGAAGGTGATGCCTTCCTTCGTCAGCGAGGCGGTGAGCGCCTCGAGCGTGCCGGTGTCAGGAGGCCGGGCCGCCGCTTCCGCCGCCAACTGATCCTGCAGGGTTCCAGAGGCACGCGGGAGCCTGGCGAGATCCTCTTCCCGCTTGTCCGCACACTTACAGCCGCCCAGGAGCAGAAAAGCGACGATCACGAAAACCGAGCGCCCACCCTCCTTCGAATAGCGAGCCGCGTCCCACTGCTCTGACTTTTCTGGCTCTCTCAGGAGGTTCTTCATGCGTTGGTTGGTCCCTGTTGCAACGATCGCGTTGCTCTCGTCGACGGCGATAGCTTCGAGTCATCGCGAGGCGCCGTTCATTACCAAGAACCCGAAGGTCGACGGTACCGACTTCTACCTCTTCAACAGCTACCAGCTGGGTCGCACGAACTTCGTGACGATGATCGCGAACTTCCAGCCGCTGCAGGATGCGTACGGTGGCCCGAACTACTTCTCGATGGATCCCGCGGCGCTCTACGAGATCCACATCGACAACACCGGCGATGCGATCGAAGACCTCACCTTCCAGTTCAAGTTTCAGAACACGCTGGCCGCGAACGGCCGCGGCGTCGAGATCCCGGTGCCGTATCCCGACGGCGGCACCCTCGTCTCCGTCCCGCTGATCAACGTCTTCCCCATCGGTGAGACCGACGGCGGCTTCAACCGCATCGGCCCCGGCCAGGGACAGCTCGAGACGTTCACCGTTGGCCTCGTGCGCGGTCCGCGCCGTGGAGCCGCCGCGCAGTCCGTCACCAAGATGGCCGGTGGCGCGACCTTCGAGAAGCCGATCGACAACATCGGCTCGAAGACCTTTCCCAACGGGAGCTACGCGAACTACGCGGCGAGCTTCATCTACGACGTGACGATCCCTGGCTGCACCGTGCCCGCGAAGATCTTCGTCGGCCAGCGCAAGGAAGGGTTCGCGGTCAACCTCGGCACCATCTTCGATCTCATCAACGCGCCCGCTTCAGTCATCACCAATGACGCGAACCGTGGCCTGGTGCCGAATCAGATCGCCAACAAGAACGTCAGCACCATCGCGATCGAGATCGACAAGAGCTGCCTTACCGCCCCTGCAGGCGGCACGGTGATCGGCGGTTGGTCGACCGCAAGCGTGCGCCAGGCGCGCGTGATCAACCCGCAGGCCACGTACTCCGCTCCGACGCGTGAAGGTGGCGCGTGGGCGCAGGTGAGCCGCCTCGGTTCTCCCCTCGTGAACGAGGTGGTGATCGGCGTTCCCGACAAGGACAAGTTCAACTCGAGCGAGCCCAAGGACGACGTCACGAACTTCGCGACGTACGTGACCAACCCCACGCTCCCCGAGCTGATTCAGATCCTCTTCCCGGCGGCGCCCGCTCCGCGCGTGTTCCCGCGCACCGACTTGATCGCCGCGTTCCTCACGGGCGTCACCGGTGTGAATGCGTTCAACGGCACGAACATGACGCCCGCGACGGCCGAGATGCTGCGCCTCAACACCGCGCTCCCCGCGACGGCGAACGGCATGCAGAACAACCTCGGCGCGCTGGAGTGCTTCCAGGGCCGCACCGCGACGATGGGTCCGTCGATCGTTCTTCCGCCCGCACTCGGTGGCACCAACGCCGCGTGTGACGTGGCCGGCTTCCCGAACGGCCGTCGTCCTGGCGACGACGTGGTCGACATCGCGCTCCGCGTGAGCATGGGCGCGCTGCTCTCGACGAACGACGCGCCCGCGGCTGGCGTGCCGTTCCACGACGCCGTGCTGCAGGACGACTCGGACTTCGACGCAGTGTTCCCCTACCTGAAGACCCCCAACCCCGGCACGCCGTAAGAGAGAGGAGCGCGTCACATGATGAAGTTCAGACATGCGATGGCGGTGCTCGCCTTCGGTGCCATCGTCGGTACCGGTTGCTCGTGCGACCCGCTGGTGCCTCCGCCTGATGGAGGAATGGGCGGAGGAAGTGGCGGCGGCGCGATGGGCGGCGGTGGCGGTGCCATGGGTGG
>CBIHPJ010000097.1:0-16819 GCA_966211295.1 uncultured Myxococcales bacterium
AGAGCACGATGGCGCTCGACCGAGCGCTGCTCGCGGACCTGGCTGTGCTCCCGGTAGTAGGAGCTCTTGGAGCGAGCGAGCTGGGCCTCGAGCACGCTGAGCTGCCGCACGTCTCCGAGTTCATCAAGTCGCGCGAACGTTCTCGCCCAGAAGCTCGTCGAGCCGCGCGACTGGTGCGCCGCGGCATCGATGATCGACGCGAGCTTCTTGGCCACGCGCGGATCATCAGGTGCCTCGCACACCGCGCTGAGCACCGGGAGCGCTGCCTGCCATTCCTTCGGCCACTCGCTGATCAGCACCCTGCCGAGCTCGAGCGGATCCTTCGTCTTCGCCGCCGCGATGAGGGCCTCGGCTCGAGCCGTCGCCGACTTCGCGGTGATCCGCTTCACGGAGCCGAGCAACTTCGCGTCGACACGATCGATGAGCTCCGCCACGCGCGGGTGTCGGAGCGCACGCCACGCCACCAGGAGCTCCCTCAACTGCGTCCTGGGATCGTTCGTCTTCGCCGCGCGCGCGAGTGCCGAGGTCATCGGCGCGCATCATTCCACCGAGTAACCTCTCCTGCGTGTACTCGTCGATGATCGAACCCGCGTTGTTCCGTCACCTCTCTACTTCCCCTTCGATCTGATGGGCCTGTGCCAGCGCAATCTGTACCTGCGCCGGCTGGTGGACGCTCCGAGCCCGGTGCACGTGTCGATGTTGATCGAAGAGTTCCGCAACGACCTGAAGACCCGGCCGGCGCGGACGATTCCTCACTGACTCGATCGAGCGCGCAGATCCTTCGCGGCGCTCGCGGGGACGAGCGCCCGTGCCCTCGGGCTCAGATGGATTAGCGCTTGCACGCTACGGACCGGTGACCGACGCGCGTCCAGCGTGGCGAATGGAACGGCTCCCCGAACGCGTGAAGCTCGGCGGGGAGTTGCGTCTCGCCGATGCGCCAGCGGTCTGGCAGAGCCTGCGAGCGGCGGGCGAAGAAGCTCGTGCATCACGTCTCGACATCGATCTTGCCGACGCAACCATCGTCGATGGCGCGGTGATGGCGCTCCTCGTCGCGCTCCGTGCATCCCTCACCGCGCGGGGCCTCGCTTGCGAGATCGTCGGGGCCTCCTCCCGACTGGTGCCCGTCGTTCACCTTTATGGCGGCGACGAGAAGTCCAAGCTGCCCGCAAAGCGCGCGAGGGTCGGCGCGATCACCCGCCTCGGGGCTGCGGTCGACGTCATCCTCCGCTCGCTGCGCCAGGTCACCACGTTCCTCGGAGAGACGGTGGCCGCGACTCGCGGGTTCTTCGGGGGCCGGGCCGCGCTGAACTGGAGAGCGCTCCCCACGCTCGTGGAGCGCGCGGGGGCGGACGGTGTCCCCATCGTCCTGCTCCTCAATTTTCTGGTCGGCTTCGTCATGGGTTTCCAGTCGGCGCGCCAGCTCAAGATCTACGGCGCGAACATCTATGTGGCCGACCTCGTGGGCATCTCGGTCACCCGTGAGCTCGCACCCCTCATGACCGCGATCATCATGAGCGGGCGATCAGGCGCGTCCTACGCCGCGGAACTGGGGAGCATGCGAGTCGCCGAAGAGGTCGACGCGCTGCGGACGATGGGCTTCGCGCCAGCGCCCTATCTCGTGCTGCCGCGAGTGATCGCGCTCGCGCTTGTCGCGCCGGTGCTCACCTTGCTCGGTGACCTGGTGGGCGTGCTCGGCGGCGCGGTGGTCGCCGTCACCAGTCTCGGGGTGAGCGCGCGCGGCTACCTCGGGGAGCTCCAGAGCGGGATCCAGCACTCCGACGTGTGGACGGGCCTCGTGAAGAGCGTGGCCTTCGCCATCACCATTGCGTTCATCGGCTGCCAGCAGGGCTTCGCGACGCGCGGCGCAGCCGAGGGCGTCGGCCGCAGCACCACCACCACGGTCGTCTCGTGTCTGTTCGCGATCGTGATCATCGACACCGTCTTCACCGTCATCTTCCAGGCGTTCGGCCGATGAGCGCCCGCACCATCCTGTCCGCGCGTGACCTCTCGATCGGCTGGAGCCCAGACGAGGTGCTGCTCGAGCACGCGAACTTCGAGGTGAAGGCAGGAGAGATCTTCGGGCTCCTCGGAAAGAGCGCTTCTGGGAAGACGACGCTGCTCCGCGTGCTCATCGGCCTGGAGCACGCGCTTTCAGGCGACATCTTCGTCGACGGCGTGCGCGGCGGAATCCTGCGCCCCGGAAGGCCCGCGATCGGCGTCATGTTCCAGCAGGGCGCGCTGTTCGGTTCCATGACCGTCGGTCAGAACATCGCGCTGCCGCTCGAGCGCTGGACCAGCCTCCCGCGCGACGCCATCCAGGCCATCGTGATTTCGAAGCTGCGGCTGGTCGGCCTCGAAGCGGCGGAGCACAAGCTGCCCTCCGAGCTCTCGGGCGGCATGCGCAAGCGGGCGGCGATCGCGCGGGCGATGGCGCTCGAGCCGTCGCTCCTCTTCCTCGACGAGCCGTCTTCGGGGCTCGATCCGGTGACCTCCGCGGAGCTCGATCGGCTGATCGCGACGCTCGCGCACGTGCTCGGCCTCACCGTGGTCATGGTGACGCACGAGCTGGGGAGCATCGAAGGAATCGTCGATCGCTGCATCATGCTGGACCGCGATTCGCGGAGCATCCTCGCGGCTGGTGCGCCCAGAGATCTCCGCTCCAGCCCCAACCCGCGCGTGCAGCACTTCTTCAACCGCACTCCAGAGGCAGCGTGATGGCGGCCGCGGCGACGAACTTCAAGCTCGGGCTTTTCACCCTGCTGGCGATCGCCGCGGCGCTGGTCGTCGTGCTCGCCCTCGGTTGGCGCGGCACGAAGTCCGACCGGATTCGCTATCACACCTACCTGGACGAGACCGTGCAGGGCCTCGAGATCGGAGCGCCCGTGAAATACCGCGGCGTCGCGATCGGCAGCGTGTCGGGCATCGAGATCGCGCCAGACATGAAGCACGTCGACGTGACGCTGGCGATCGCCGCTGAGGAAGCGCGACGGCTCTCCCTCGGCCAGATGTCGACTGAGGTCCGCGCGCAACTCGGGACGCAGGGGCTCACCGGGGTGAAGTTCGTCGACCTCGACTTCTTCGACGCGAAGGCGAACCCGCCTCCTGAGCTCTCCTTCCGCCCCTCGGAGCACTACATTCCCGCGAGGCCCTCGCTGGTGAAGGGCCTCGAGGACAACCTCGAGTCGGTCGGGCAACGGCTCCCTGAGCTGGTCGACGCCATGCTCGCCGCCGTGCAGCGGGTGGACGGGCTGATCGCGGAGCTCAGCCGCCAGGACCTTCCCCGCCGGCTCGCCACCACGGTGGATCACGTCGACGGCGCGGTCTCCGAGCTCCATCGGCTGCTCCAGCACGTCGATCGCGCGAACATCCCCGACAAGCTCGCGGCGGCCATCGATCACCTCGACGCGTCGATCGCGAAGGTGAGCACCACGCTCGATGCGATCGGTGGCGATGGCGGTCTCGTTGCCAGCACCCGGCGGGTCACCGATTCGCTCGGCGATCTCGGCCGATCGACGAGCGGCAGCGCCGAAGAACTCGAGCGAACGCTGCACAACCTCGACGAAGCGGCCATCGCCATTCGCGAGCTCGCCGAGACGCTGCAGAACGACCCCGACATGCTCGTGAAGGGGCGACGGAGGCCACGGACACCATGAAGGCGCTCGCGCTCTCGGTGGTCCTGTGGTTCTCGGGCTGCGCCCTCACCTCGAAGGCCACGCCCATCGAGAACCGCTATTTCTCACCGGAGAGGGCGCAGGTTTCTCCAGCGGTGGTGTCGGTCCATGAGCCCGTCGCGCGCCTGCGTCTCGGTCGCTTGAGCTCGAGCGCGAACCTCCGCTACCGAATCGTGCGCCGCGAGTCGCAGGTCGAGGTCTCTCCCTACGAGACGCTGCGCTGGACCGAGACCCCGGCCGATTACGTGGAGCGCTCGCTGGTGCGGGCGCTCTTCGGCGGCGGTCGCTTTCAGCAGGTGGTCTCGGGCCCGGGGCTCACGCTCGACGTGGAAGTGATCGCCTTCGAAGACGCGCATCGCGGACGCCAGCGCAGCGGGCGGGTGCAGCTCTCGTATCGCCTGCACGACGAACGGGTCGTGCTCGCGAGCGGCGTCGTCGAGGTGGAGCGCGATGCGCCGGCCGACACCATCGACTCGGTGGTGGCTGCGATCGGCACCGCGATGGAAGGAGCGACGGCAGAGATCGCCGAGCGCGTGGCGCGGCAACTGCGAAGCGAGGGACAGACGGCGAAGAAGTCGATCGGCACGAGTGACCCGTCGCCCTGAAGCCTTCAGGAACGCCGCATCGCGATGCGTTGCTCCGGGGCCGGCAGCACCGCACGCTCCTCGCTCATTCGGGCGCGCAGCCCGGCCGACCACTCCGACTCTGAAAGACGTCGAAAGCCATGCCGCTCGTACCAGGGCCCGTTCCACGGCAGATGCCCATACGTCGTGAGGGTGAGCGGTCCGTTCGCCCACTCGATCGCCCGTTGGAGCAGCACGGTGCCGATACCGCTTCGCTGCTGCTCGAGCCGTACCGAGAGCTGCTCGAGGTGAGCGACTCCGTCGAGCCGCTCCAGGGCCGCGAAACCGGTGACCACTCCGTCGTGCATCGCGAGGTAGACATTGCCCTTCTGGGCGCACTCGAGCCAGCGCGCCTTCTCGGTGTGGAGGAAGGCGAGCACGAGCGGGTCCTGCGGCGAACGAAAGTCGAGGCTGGCCGCCACGTACAAGCGACAGGCGTCGTCATCGATGCTGGTGAGCAGCGGCACTTCGTCAGCGGCCGCGACGCGGATCATCATGTCTGTCCTACGCCGCGGCCGGACCTTCGGTTACCGCCCGGCGTTCAGCGGAGGTCTGCGCGGGGTGAGTGAGCCAAAATCACGGGACACCCGTTTCCGTCGAGATGGCCTCGCGCAGCGCGGCGAAGTCTTCGGGCCTGGCGATCGCGAAGCCGGTGATCCGCTCCATCATGCTGTTCACCCCCGCGCCGGTGGGCGGGTGGTACGAGAGCAGCGCGCGCTGGAGCAGCTCCACTTCCTGCGTCGAGACTCCCGCCCCCGCGACGATCGCGTCGTGGGGCGAGCGACCGGTGACCGCGACCTGACGGAGTGAAGCGACGTCCACGCCCTGGGTGACGGCGCTCGCGAACATGCCCGAGTACGTGCCGCCCGCTTCGCACTTGTGCGCGAGCAGATCGCGCAGCACCTGCAAGTGATTGCCGCTCACGATCACCGTGACGTCCTTCGACCAGTCGAGCCCCGCCTTCTGCATCGCCAGCCGCGGGAAGAGCGCGCCGGTGGTCGACTGGAGATCAGGCACGCACAGCGTCTTGCCCTTCAGGTCCGCCACCGTGGAGATGCTCGAGCCTTCCGCGGCGAGCAACACGCCGTCGGTGCCCGAGCTGCCGCCGACCAGCTTCACCGCGAGCGTGGTGATGCGCGGCTCTTTCAGCTGCGTGCGCACGAAGAGCGCCGGAGGGAGCGAGGAGAAGGGCACGCCTCCGTCCAGCAGCTGTCCCGAGAGGTCCAGGTAGTCGTGCGCGTAGCCGAACTCGACGGGCCGCCCGGTCACCGTCTCGAGATGCTTTCGCAGCGGCTCGAGATCCTGCGCCATCACCGCGCTGTCCACGATGGTCGGCCAGTTCACCCGCAGCGGCGGCCCGCTCACGGGACGGCGCAACACCAACCATCCAGCGAGCGCTCCGAAGATCAACGCGGCGACTCCCACCAGCGCCACGATGCGGACTTGAGACGGAGGGAGTCCGAGTCGCCGAGACGCGCGGGCCGTGAGCGACGCGCGCGGGATCGTCTCGCTGTGGCTGACCACCCGCTCGCGCGTTCCCGGTTCGCTGGGAGGCTGGAAGCCTTCACGCTTGGCACGCTCCACGGCGCTCCTCACGGTGACCTCGTGGGCGTCCATCGCGCGGCCGAGCAGCTGGGTGACGAACGCGCTCACTTCATCGAGGCCGTGGCGCAGACCCGCTTCGTCGGCGGCGGCCTCGAGCTCACGGCGCAGCACGTCGGCGCTCGGCTGCCGATTCGCGGGATCGACCGAGAGCGCCTTCATCACCACGGCCGCGAGCGCGGGAGGCACGCCTTCACGAAACTCGCTGGGTGACCACGCGTCTCCCTCGGTGATCGCCTTCATGGTGGTGAGATCGTTGTCGCGCTTGAAGAGGCGCTTCGAGGTGATCAACTCCCACGCCACGATGCCCAGCGCGAACACGTCGCTGCGTCGGTCGAGCTTTCCCTGCAGCACCTGCTCGGGCGACATGTAGTGCACCTTGCCCTTGAGCGCGCCGGTGCGAGTGGTGTCGATGCCGAGCTCGGTGGCCTTCGCGATGCCGAAGTCGAGCAGCTTCACGTGGCCGGACCGCGTCACCATCAAGTTGTGCGGAGAGATGTCTCGATGCACCAGCCCCAGCGGCTTGCGATCGATGTCCGTCAGCTCGTGGGCGGCGTGCGCACCGGCGCAGGCTTGCGCGACCAGTCCCACCGCGACTCCGAGTGGAATGGGCTTCTCGTCATCGACGACCGTGCGGAGGAGATCGCGAAAGCTCACTCCGAGCACGTGCTCCATCGCGATGAAGGCCGAACCCTCGGCCTCACCCAGCTCGTGGATCTGCACGATGTTGGGGTGATTGAGGCGAGCGACGAAGCGCGCCTCCTGCAGGAACATCTCGCGGAAGGCTCGCTTGGCGGCGAGGTGCGGTAACGCACGCTTGATCACCACCAGTCGCTCGAAGCCGTGCGCGCCACGTTCGAGCGCGAGGAAGATCTCTGCCATGCCGCCGACGTCGAGCCGGTAGACGAGCTCGAAGCGCCCGAGGTGCATGCGCGGTGAGTCTTCGGTGTCGGCCATCGGAGCGGGAGCGAAGCGTATCCCGCCGGGCGGCTACGGCGTGGTCCTTCGCTCGCATTCGAATGCGCCGGAGCCGAGGACGATCAGCGATAGTCCGCCCCGTGCGCTTCCTCGACGACCGACGCCCCGCGACTGACCTGACCTACAGCGACGTCTTCCTCGCTCCTTCCAGCTCGAAGATCGCGAGCCGCATGGAGGTGGACCTCACTCCGCGCGATGGCACGGGCCTCGTGCTCCCCATCGTGGTGGCGAACATGACCGCGGTCGCCGGCCGGCGCATGGCCGAGACCGTCGCGCGCCGAGGAGGGATTGCGGTGCTGCCGCAGGACATTCCAGTCGACATCCTCGAGTCCAACGTGCGCTACGTGAAGTCGCGGCACGCGGTGTACGAGACGCCCATCACCCTGCAGCCGACGCAGACGGTGCAGGAGGGGCTCAACCTCATTCACAAGCGCGCTCACGGCGTGGTGGTGGTGGTCGACGCCGCCGAGACCCCGGTGGGCATCTTCACCGAGAGCGACGGCGCCGGAGTGGATCGCTACACCCAGCTCTCGCGCGTGATGTCGACCGAGGTGCTCTCGTTCACCGTCGGCACTCCACTGGAGACCATGTTCGAGCGCTTGAGCCAGGCGCGCGTTCACTGCGCTCCCGTGGTCGATGGGAAGAAGCTCGTGGGCGTGATCACACGGAAAGGCGCCTTGCGCTCGACGCTCTACAAGCCCGCGCTCGATGCGGGCGGCAAGCTCAAGGTGGCCGCGGCCATCGGCATCACCGGCGACGTGAGAGCGAGAGCAGAGGCGATCCTCACTGCGGGCGTGGACCTGCTCGTGATCGACGTCGCGCACGGGCACCAGCAGCGGATGCTCGAGGCAGTGGAGCTGGTGCGGAAGCTCTCGCCGAAGGTGCCGGTGATGGCCGGCAACGTGGTGACGCGCGAGGGCGTGCGCGATCTCGTCTCCGCGGGCGCTGATCAAGTGAAGGTCGGCGTGGGCCCCGGAGCGATGTGCACCACGCGCATGATGACCGGTGTGGGCCGGCCGCAGTTCTCGGCGGTGCTCGACTGCGCTGAAGAGGCGGCGAAGCACGGCAAGCACATCTGCGCGGACGGCGGCGTGCGCTACCCGCGCGACGTGGCGCTCGCGCTCGCGGCGGGCGCCTCGACGGTGATGATCGGCTCCTGGTTCGCGGGCACGTACGAGAGCGCGGGCGACGTGCTCCGCGACGCCGACGGCAAGCTCTACAAGGAGAACTTCGGCATGGCCTCTCAGCGTGCGGTGAAGAACCGCACCCGACAAGACAGCATGTTCGAGCGCGCGCGGAAGGAGCTGTTCGAGGAAGGCATCAGCAGCTCGCGCATGTACCTGGACCCCGCGCGGCCCGGCGTGGAGGACATCATCGACCAGGTGATCGCCGGGGTGCGGAGCGCGTGCACCTACGCGGGCGCCGCGGACCTCGAGACCTTCCATCAGCGCGCGGTGGTCGGCACGCAGAGCCAGGCCGGGTACGACGAGGGCCGCCCAGTGCGGACGAGTTGGTGAGCCGCGTGCTCAAGTGCTGAGTCGCGGTGTGATCAGGAGCCATTCGCAGTCTCGGGAGTCCATGACCTTGGGCAGTTTGGGTCGCATCGTCGACTGGTGGATGCCCGAGGTGTCGGATCCGGAGCTGCGCGCCCGCATTCGCTTCGGCGTACAGAGCTGGTTGATCGCATGGCCGATGGCGGTGCTGTGGCTGGTGGTCTCGGCGCTCACGGGCATCTGGGGCCAGGTGGTGCTCAACGCCCTCATGTTGGTGCTCGGGCCCGTCACGTTGTTCGGCATGAAGCGCACCGGCACGCTCGAGCCGTGGTTGCAGATCTCCTTGGGCGGGGTGGTGTTGCTCTACGGCCCCGGCATGCTCTGCCAGACCCCGGTCGACGAGACGTACCTCTTCTTCTCCGTGATCATCCCGCTGGTCGCCGGCTTCACCCTCGGCCCCGGCAGCGCGTGGCGCTGGGCGGTGGTGAGCGCGGTGGTCACCATCAGCTCATTGTGGGCGGGGTACGCCGGCTACACGCTGCCTGCGGTCGATCCGACGCCGATGCTCACCAAGGCGCTCAACCTGATCACCACCCTGGCGATGGCGACGCTCTTCGCCGGCCGCTTTCACGCCCTGCACGTGGAGATGATGGAGAAGGCGGAGGCCGCCAGTCGCGCGAAGAGCCTCTTCCTCGCCACCATCAGTCACGAGATCCGCACTCCGATGAATGGAGTGCTGGGCATGACCGAGGTGATGCTCGCCGACGAGCAAGACGCGCACACGCGTGAGCAGCTCGAGGTGATTCAGCGCAGCGGCCGCGCGCTCATCTCGCTCATCGACGACGTGCTCGACATCACCAAGCTCGAGGCGCACCGGGTGACGCTGGAGCGTGTCGACTTCGAGCTCGCTCCGTTGATGAACGACGTGGAGCGGCTCTTCTCGGCCCGCGCGCAGGAGGCGCAGGTCGCTCTCGAGGTTCGCCTCGACGAGACCTGCCCTCTCGTGCTGCACGGAGATTCACTGCGGCTGCGGCAGGTGCTGCTCAATCTGGTGAGCAACGCGATCAAGTTCACGCGAGAGAAGCCCGAGGGCCGGGTGATCCTCTCGGTGAAGCGCGAGGGCGCCGCGTTGCACTTCAGCGTGGAGGACACCGGCATCGGCATCTCGGCCGAGGTGCTCTCGCGACTCTTCACCGTGTTCGAGCAGGCCGACGCGTCGACCACGAGGAAGTTCGGCGGCACGGGCCTCGGCCTCGCGCTGTCACGGCAGCTGGTGACGTTGATGGGTGGAGAGCTGCTGGTGGAGTCGACCGAAGGCGTGGGCTCGCGCTTTCACTTCACCGTCCCCGCGCTGGAGGCGCACGGACCGCAGAAGACGCTCGGCACCTCCGCGGGGAGCCTCCGCGTGCTGATCGTGGACGACAACCTCATCAACCTACGCGTGGCGACCAGCCTGGTGCGCAAGGCAGGCTTCGAGGTCGATGCGGTGACCACGGGAGTCGAGGCGCTGCGCGCCGCCGAGAACACGGTCTACGTGGCGGTGCTGATGGACTGCCACATGCCCGAGATGGACGGCTTCGAGACGACGGTGAAGATCCGCGCGCTGCCTGCGCCCTTCGGGAAGGTGCCGATCATCGCGCTCACCGCGTCCACCAGTGAAGAAGACCGGCTCGCGTGTCATCGCTCAGGAATGAACGAGGTGCTGGCCAAGCCGGTGTCGATGGAGAAGCTGCAGCGCGTGCTGCCCACGAGTCAGCGCCGGGAGACGAGGGCGAGCTGAAGATGGAAGCTTCGGGAAACGACTCGCATCGGCGAAGCTGAGGCTCCATGTCTCGTTCCAGTCTCTTCGTTTCACTCTCGCTCGCGCTGTGTGTGTCGGGTTCGGCTCAGGCGCAGACTCAGTGCGGAGCGAACACGTGCGGCCTTTTTCTCCCGAATGGCAACTACACCTGCGCCGGGGGCGGAATGTGCCGCACGGCCTTTGGCTGCTTCTGCGACAGCGTGTGCGAGCAGTACGGCGACTGCTGCTCGAACTACCTGACGACGTGCGACACCCCGACCTTCGACCGGCTCTCCCCGGCACCTCTGCCGACGACCAGCACGCCCCTCACCATCGTCGGCACGCGCTTCGGTGCCGACGCAGGCACGGTGGTGGTCGGCACGCAGAGCTGCCCGGTGATCAGCTGGGCTTCGTCGCAGGTCGTCTGCACGGCCCCCGCGGGCCAGGGCGCGTCGACGCCGCTCACGCTCACCTCCTCGCGAGGAACGCAGGGCGTGACCAACCTCGCGCGACGCTCGCCCACGGTGAACGGGTACTCCGGCGCCATTCCGACGTCGGGTGGCAACGTGACGCTCCTGGGCAGTGACTTCGGTGCGCCCGATGCATCGGTGTCGGTGAGCCAGGGCTCGGTGCAGGGGTGGACCCAGAGCACGGTCTCGTGGAACGCGCCGGCCGGGGTGGGTTCGGTGAGTGTGGCCGTCACCGTCTCGGGGCAGCAGAGCAACGCGTTCGCGGTGCCGTACCAGGCTCCCTCCATCATGACCGTCTCGCCGGCCTCGGTGCCTGCGAGCGGAGCGATCATCACCATCTCGGGCGCGAACTTCGGCGCCTCGGCGAGCGGGCTGTCCGCGACGGTGGGCAGCCTGCCGTGCGCGAACCCGGTGATGCTCGTGCCGCACACTTCCTTCAGGTGCACTGCGCCCTCGGGACCTGCCGGCACCGTGCCCGTGAGGGTGAGCGTCACCGGAGGCAGCAGCGCCCCCGTCCCGGGCGCTGTCACGTATCCGGGCCCGTCGATCGGCTCGGTCTCGCCCCCGACGGTGCCGACGACTGGCGGCGTGGTGACGTTCACGGGAACGGGCCTCGACACCGGAGTCTCGGTGAGCGTCGGCGGTCAAGCGTGCCCAGCGACTTCGCCCTCCGCGACCTCGTGGTCGTGCGCCGTGCCCGCGGGTGTGGGGCGCGATCTCGCGGTGGCGCTCAACGGCATCGTGCAGACTCCCGTGGTTTCGTACACGGCCCCGTCGATCATGGACGTTTCGCCGCAGAGCAGCTCGCCCTCCGGCGGAGTGCTCATCACGATCACCGGCTCCAACTTCGGAGCACAGGCCTCACAGAACTTCGTCAGCATCGGGGCCAGTCAGTGCGCGGTGGCGCCGAACCCGACGCCGACGGCCATCCGCTGCACGTTGCCTGCGGGCAGCGGAACGCAACGCCTCACGCTCCTCGTCGGTGGGCAGGAGGCCAACACCTTCGTCTACGTCTACGCGCCCCCGACCTTGAACTCACTCACGGCGAGCAGCGGCTCCACGCTCGGCGGGGCGACGCTCACGTTGACTGGGAACAACTTCGGCTCGACGGGCGCCAGCGTGCGCGTCGGTGGCCTCCCCTGTCCCATCGGGAGCCAACAGAACACCCGCGTGCTTTGCACCCTACCTCCGGGGGCGGGCGGCACGGTGGACGTCGAGCTGAGCCTGGCTTCGCAGGTCCTCACGTTGCCCTTCACGTGGGATCCACCGTCGATCACCGGCATTTCCCCAGCGGTGTCGACGCGCGGCGCGGCGATGATCACCTTGTCCGGGGCGAACTTCGGGTCGGGTGCGGCGACCTCGGTGAGCCTGGGCGGTTCGCCCTGCGAGCTGTCGTCGCGAGGGCATCAGCAACTGATCTGCAGCGCGCCGCCGGGCCAGGGCACGGTGACGGCGATCGTGGACGTGGCGAACGTGACGGCGAGCAGCCCCTATTCCTACGCAGCGCCGAGCATCGACTCGGTGAGCCCGACGCGCGCGCGCACCACCGGAGGCACCGTTCTCACCATCAGCGGCGACAGCTTCGGCACCGTGCAGGGCTCGGCGTCGCTCGGTGGCTCGACCTGCACGTTGCGCGCTCAGGGACACACGGTGATCCGCTGTGACGCACCTGCGGGAGAAGGCGCGAACCTGCCACTCGTGGTGCGGGTGGGCACGGTGCAGAGCGCGCCCTTTCTGTACTCGTACGAGGCGCCGGTGATCGACCTGCTGCAGCCGGCGGTGGTGCAGACGCGCGGTGGCTTCGTGTGGATCCTCGGGCGCAACTTCGGCCAGAGCCCGAGCGTGACCGTGGGCGGCGTCCCGTGCCCGGTGCTCAAGTCGACCGACACCGAGCTCGTGTGCAGCGTGCCTTCGACGGCGAGCACGGCAGGCGTCGACGTGGTGGTGACGGCGTCGGCGCAGGAGAGCAATCGGGTGACGCTCGGGCGTGAGGGCTCGTGTGGCGCCGAGCTCGCCGATGGTGCGGCGTGTGATGACGGCGTGCCGTGCACCGGCGCGGGTCACTGCGTGGGCACGACCTGCGTGCGCGGGGCAGCGAATGACGAAGGGGTCGCGTGTGACGATGGAGATCCGTGCACCACCGGGGGCACGTGCCGCTCAGGGGTGTGCAGCGCGACGAGCTCGCTCGATGCGGGTCAGCGGTGCGTGGCCGCTTCAGCGTGCACGGCGGTCGGCGCCTGCGCCTCTGGAGCGTGCGGCGCGGTGGCGGCACGCGAGGGGCTCGCCTGTGACGACGGAGATCCGGCGACGAGCGGCGACGTGTGCACGCAGGCGCGCTGTGTCGGGGATGCCGGGGTGATCGACGCGGGCATCGCAGATGCGGGTGCGGCGGATGCCGGCGAGCTGGACGCAGGCGAAGCCGATGCGGGCGAAGTCGACGCGGGTGAGCTCGACGCGGGTGAGCTCGATGCGGGCCAGGCCGATGCAGGCGAGCCTGATGCCGGCCGAGTCGATGCGGGTGCAGTCGACTCCGGAGTGGCTGACGCGGGCACGGAGATGATGCCGAGTGACGCGGGCGCCGGCGGTGAGAATCCGCCGACGGGCTGTGGATGCAGCGCGGTGGATCCCATGCTGCTGTTTGGAGCGATTGCGTTGATCGGCCTGCGTCGTCGCCGGAGCTTCAGTTGAACGGATGAACGTCTCGCTGAAAGAGCTGCAGCGGGTGCTCCTTTTCAGGGAGACGTGATCACGATCGGCTCGGTCACGAGTTGAGCCGAGCCGTGGCTGCACTGCCGATCGAACGTGAGGAACGTCGCAGTCCGTGCGCACGGATCGACGGAGAGCAGCACGTGACCGCTCTCGACGGCATCGAGGGCGGTCATCCCGTCTCCAGCCGGACATCTCACCGGCGACGACGAGGAGTCGCTCTTCAGGATTTGTGTTTCAGAAGCCCGCTCGAGCGGTGACTTCTTCCACTTCTTCAGCGACGAGGCTTCGATGAAGACGAGCGACTCGCTGCTGGACTCCGTGTAGTTCTCGTTCGAGCTCGACTTCTTCGAGCACGCGAGCAGCTTCGCTCCGCAGGTGTTCGGCAACGGAGCACACGACGTTCTCCAATCCGAGCTCGCTTTTGCGTCCCGCACGGCGCCCTCTCGCCCGCTCAACTCGTACGCCGGGTAGAAGAGCTTTTCGGGGTCAAGGTGCTCTATCGCTTCGACGACCTGAGCAGCCGGAGCATTCCCCTCGATGCGGCAGTTCGCGACGAAGTTCCAATCCATCGGCTCGCGCGGCGCGCCTCCCCTGGTGGCGAAGTCGTAGAGCGCGCAGGCGCCTTTCGGATCCGAAGTCTGTCGGCGCATCGCAAGGCGAATCGCGAGCGGGCCAAAAGAGACCGGATCCCTCCGGCTCACCGTCGACACCAGGAGCGCCTCGTTCGCGGCGATCGCGTTCTTCAGCGGCTCGTCGCCACCGGCAGCTGATTCGAGCGCGCTCGCCTTCTCCAGAGCGTCCAGCGCGGTGGAGAGATCGTTCACGTGGATGCTGCAGACGCAGAGATCGTTCCAGCCCCACGCGTCGTACTTCTGCTCAGTCACCACCTCTTCGAAAAGCTGGCACGCGGTCTCGAACTTCTTCGCCTTGTACGCCTCGGTGGCGCGCATCTTCTTCTGCGCCGTCTCCACAGGCGTCTGCGCGAGTACAAACAGCGCCCAGGAGGCGAGGATCATGCGGCATCTCTACCGCAGTTCGCTTCACGCGCGACGGATGCCGAGGTGCACGTGGTCGTAGTGACCGCTCACGCGCCACAGCAACTGCACGCTGTAACGCTGCCCGTCGACGGTGATGGTGTGCCGGTTGAAGGTGCCGATGTTCGAGCGCGGAATTCCGTACGCGTCGGCGATGCGGCGGGCGAGGTCGTCACCGCGCGCTCCGCTCACGCCCATGTCGACCGCGTAGGCGTTGGTGTTGCCGGTGAAGTGATCAGAGCCCGTGTTGGAGCCCACGCGAATCGTGTCGGCCAGGTTGCGCTTGGTGCTGGTGATGGGAGCGCCCATCGAGCGAGCGAGCCCCTTGGCGACATCGGCCACGCCTTCGCTGCCGCCCCAGCCGCGCCCGGAGTGAACCTGTCCCGGCGCCGACGGACCGCTCGGCCCACTCGGTCCTCCCTGGAAGTCGCTCACGCCGTCGAAGTACTTGGCGTCGCGCGAGCCGAAGAGCCGCTGGCTGGTGTCCGGTCCCACGATTCCGTCCGCGGTGATTCCCTGCGAGCGCTGAAACGCGATCACCGCGGCGCGCGTGTTGTTGCCGAATGCGCCGTCGATGCCCTGCGGGTTGAAGCCGCGGCTGGTGAGCGCCTGCTGCAACCGGGTGACGTCCGAACCGCGGGAGTTGCTGTTGATTGAGAGGGCCATCGGCGTGCGCTCCGTGTCGAGGGGACACAGAGTTCTCGCTGGGGCTTTTCGACTTGTTTCGGCGGAATTTTCAGCTGTCGTGGATCGAGACAGTGGACTGCGGATGCTCCGTTGGGCTGGAGCACGCATGGTCCACCCGAATCGCGCCGCAAGGCCTGCGGGGCGCGAGTAAGTGCCGCCCATGCGAAAGCTCTCAGCGCCGGCATGGACGATGGTGATCTTCGGAGCGTCGGCCGCGCTGCTCGGCGTCGTCGGACTCGCAGTCCCAGAAGTGACGCTGAAGCTGCTCGACTTCCCGATCCTCGATCGCAACGCGCGCGCGCCCGGCGACTTCACGCTCACGTTCCTGACGGCCTCATCGATGGCCGCGGTGAACATGGGCGTCTATTACGTGCTCAGCGCGTTCGCGGACCTCCACGCCTTCTTCCGGTGGACGGTCCCGTTTCGCGTGCTGACCTTCACGATGTTCTGTCTCGCCGTCTTCCGTGGATTCGCGCCGACAGGCTTCATCGGCGTCGCCGCGTGGGAGCTGGTGGGCGCCATCGCCACCGGCATCGCGCTGGCGAGAGAGCGCGCACGTTCGGGTAGTACTGCGTGACGAACTCGGGCATCACGCGGTTGCCCATGCGCCAAGTTCTCTTCGCGAGCCTCTTCTTCGCCGCCTGCCAGTGCGGCCCAGCGACCGGCATCATCAGTGGCCAGCAGGACTCGGGGCTGAGCTCAGACAGCGGAGTGAACGACGCGGGCGCGACCGACTCCGGTATCACCGACGCGGGCTCGGACGTCGATGCGGGGCTCGCGTGCATTCCCCCCGACGTGCTCATCGCGCTCGACCGCACGCTCACGATGCATCGCACGGCCGAGGGCAACACGCCTGCCGACACCGTCGTGGGCCGCGCGACCTCCAAGTGGTCGATGGCGATCGTCGGCATCGAGCAACTCGTGAGTGCCCCGGGGCTCGACCAGACCGTGCGCTTCGGCCTCGAGCTCTGGCCGCGCGAACAGCCGGGCTGCGTCACCCTCTCTCAGCGCATTCAGGGCACCAACGGAACGAATCCGCAGTGCCAGGGCCCGGAGTTCCCCGTTCCGCCCGAGCTGGGCACCGGCGCCTCGATCGCCACCCTGCTCGATCCCGAGACCACGAAGATCTGCCTCTCCACGCCGACCGGTGACGCGTTGCTGGGAGCGCGCAACTTCCTCGAGCTGCGCAGCGACGGAGGCACGGCCCAGTACGTGGTGCTGGTCACCGACGGCGCCGACTGGGACTTCAGCTGCCCGAACCCGAATCCGCTCGGAGTCGTGGACGGACTCGCGGATGCAGGGATCAAGACGCTGGTGGTGGGCTTCAGCGCCGAGATGTCGCTCCAGAACGGCGTGGGCGCGGCGTTCCTGAACGACATGGCCTGCGCAGGCCGCACTGCGAAGAACTTCGCGACCACCTGCCGCGCCGACGCGCCGAGCGGGAGCTATCGCGCGATCAACCCCGACGCCGGCGGCATGGACGCGCTCTTCTTCACCGCGACGAATGCAGCGGAGCTCACGTCGTCACTCCGCGCTTTCAGTGAGTCGGTGTGTTGCGGCTGCATCAACTGAAGATCAGCGCGCGAGGACCTTCACCGTCTCGCCCACCGCGTTGAGCATCTGCCGCAGCTGGTCGTAGTCAGGGTGCTTGAAGCGCATCCACGCGTTGGCCATGTACCCAGCCTCCACCGGCTGCGTGGGAGTGCCCGCGGGCGGCAGGTGCGCGTCGATCATCCAGTTGCCGAACGCGCGCTCCACCTTGTCCAGACCGG
>CBIHPJ010000098.1:0-16784 GCA_966211295.1 uncultured Myxococcales bacterium
CGATCGATGCCGGTGAGCGAGCCCTTGAGCGCCTTGAAGATCCCCAGGTCGGAGTCGCGGAAGGTGCGCACGCCTGACTCCGCTTCGGTGCGCACGAGCTTGCGGCCGCGGAACCACTTCTCCAACGTCTTGCGCGCGAACTCGACCTCCGGAAGCTCAGGCATGCTTCAGGCTGTAATCGATCTGCTAGTGAGTCGGCAGTGAAGAAGTTCGTCGTCGCCGCCTTCCTGATTCTCGGCACGCTCTTCGGGAGCGCGCTCTACGCCCGCCATGAGCTCTTCCGTCGCGCGGCGAAGCTCCCGGAGTTCACCACCGCTGATTGGGTGGCGAGCGAGGTGGAGCTCCCGATGCGCGACGGAGTGAAGCTCCACACCGAGATCTACGTACCCGAAGGACTCGCGAAAGCGCCCACGATCCTCGTGCGCAATCCGTACGAGTACCTGCGGCCGATCGAGGCGATGCAGTGCCAGACGATGACGCGCTTCGGGTACGCGTGCGTGCTCCAGGACGTGCGCGGTCAGATGAACAGCGAAGGCGAGTGGGAGCCGATCATCCACGAGCGCGAAGACGGCCTCGACACCCTCGCGTGGCTGGTGAAGCAGCCCTTCGTCGACGGGAACATCGGCATGCGCGGGCCGAGCTACCTCACGTGCACGCAATGGACGGTGGCGGACTCGTTGCCTCCTGAGGTGAAGACGCTGATTCCCTCGGTGTTCGGCACGGATCTTCGGAAGGTCTTCTACGAGCGAGGGCTGCTGCGCGACGACATTCTCACCGCGTGGGCGACGCTGATGCCGGGACGCGGAATGCGCCAGACCGCGGGCAATGACTACTTGAAGGCCGCGAAGCATCGGCCCGCGATCGACGCTGACGAGGCGTTCATGACGAAGAAGCTCGGCTGGTATCGCGACGCGCTGAACTCGTCGTCACCGTCGGCCGAGTATTGG
Organism: uncultured Myxococcales bacterium; assembly: GCA_966211295.1. Classification (GTDB taxonomy): domain Bacteria; phylum Myxococcota; class Myxococcia; order Myxococcales; family Myxococcaceae; genus Archangium_A. The sequence goes on from CBIHPJ010000098.1 coordinate 948, forward strand.
CAGACCGAGCAGATGGTGCAGTTCCGCACGATGCCCGAGCGCGCGAAGGTGCCGATGCTCTTCATGGGGGCGCTGTTCGATCCGTTCTTCATGGCGCATCGCGACACGTGGGATCGTTTGGCGACCCGCGAGCAGAGCGTGTTCGTGATCGGTCCGTGGAATCACCTCGGGCTCACCTCAGGTGACTACGACTTCTCCAGCGCGCCCGGCCGGCTCGATCAATGGCCGATCATGCTCGAGTGGTTCGATCACACCTTGAAGGGCCAGCCGCTGCGCAAGCTCGCTCCCAACACCGTGCAGATGTGGGGCGTCGGTGACGACGCGTTCAAGACCTCTCCGAGTTGGCCGCCGGAGCTGTCGCCCACGATCCTCGAGCTCGGTGGCGCGTCGCGGTCGAACGCCTGCGAGGGCGGCGTGCTCTCGGAGACGCCCACTGTGAGCGAGCAAGTGCAGTTCACGTTCGATCCCGCGAATCCCGTACCGACGCGCGGTGGCTCGTCGCTGCTCTCCTTCGCGTTCTTCCGAAACCTCGGCATCACTCCCGGGCCGGTGGATCAGGGAGACAGCTGCACGCGAGAGGACGTGCTCACGTTCAAGAGTGAGCCCGTGAAGATCGCCACTCGGCTCTCCGGTGCAGCGAAGTTGCACCTCACCGTGTCTTCCTCCGCGCCCGACACTTCGTTCGTCGCTCGGTTGATCGCGGAGCAGGACGGGAAGGCGCTCCTCGTCAGAGAGAACGCCGCCACGCTCGCGTATCCGACGGGCGAGGTGACTTCACCGCAGACGGTCGTGCCGGGAACACAGGTGGAGCTCTCGATCGACTTCTGGCCGATGGAGTGGGTGCTGCCTCCCGGTGGTCGATGGCGCATCGATGTCACGTCATCGAGCTTCCCAGCACTCCGAGTTCACTCGAATCGCGCCACGCCCTGGCAGAACGAGACCGGGTTCGACGTCGCGACTCAGACGATCCTGATCGGTGAGGGGAAGGCGCGACTCGAGTTGCCGCTCACTTCAACGCCGTGAGCTTTTCTCCCAGCAACTCGAACGCCTCATCACCGACGAGACTGCCGGGCGTGACCAGCGTCTGGGAAGGAGAGACTCCGAGTTTCGCGGCCAGCGCGAGCTCTTCGTCGCTCAGCTCCAACGTCTTCACGACCTCCTGCCTGCCCACGGACAACGCGGCTCCGCGGGCGAACGACTTCACCACCAGCTCACTGCAGTAGAGCCGCTCGTCATCCCAGCGGTAGCGAACGTCGTAGGGCTTGCCGAGCTCCTTCTTCGCGGCGGCCACCACGCGATTGCGAGTCGCAGCGTCGAGGTTCTTCGGGCGAAGCACGGTCACCCAGCCGCCCTCCCCTCGCGCGATCCACTTCGCCAGCGGAGTGCGAGACACGGGCTGCACGGCCTCGATCACGAACACGCCGTCCTTCGCGACCTCGACGATGCCCACGTGCGAGTAGGGAGAGCGGCTCGCCTTCCTGATCAGCTCCGAGCGCTGCGAGCTCGAGGCATGGAGGACCACGTCGCCGTTCTGCAACGCAACCGGTTGAGTTCCCTCGGACACACCGATGAGGGCGCCGAGACACAAAAGACGGAACAAAAGGCCCATCTCCCCCGTCGGAGCAATGTCCGTGCCCCCTCCGCCTCAGGTAGGCTCATGAACGTGTTCCGCTCCGTCCTAGCGTCGTTGATCGTGCTCGCTGCTCCGGCCTTCGCCGAGGGCGACTGCGACGAGAATTTCTCCGAGTGCAAGGAGGACTGCCTGATCGAGTTTGGCGGCTCGGTCCGCGTCGAGGTGAAGAAGGCCTACGACAAGTGCATGAAGAAGTGCACCAAGGTGGCCGGGCGCTGCACGGAGCGCGCGATCGAGACCAAGGCGGGAGGTCTCGACGAAGGTGCGCTCGAGGGCACGCCGACCAGCGACATGGAGGCCGGGAGCAGCTCGTCGTCATCGTCTTCGAAGAAGAAAAAGAAGAAGGCGATCGACACCGCGGTCGAGGAGCAGTCCGACGACGAGCCGGTGAAGAAGAAGAAGGAAACGCTGAGCGATTCCGAGGTGCCGAAGTCAGAGCGCACCGTGCTCAAGACTGATGAGGACTCCGCGCCCCCCTCGAAGAAGAAGGAAGAGCGCGCGGAAGCTCCGAAGAAAGAGGTCATCGAGATGAAGATGACCCCGAAGAAGGAAGCGAAGAGCGACGACGAGGATCTGCGCGATGACAAGCGCGCGGCTGCTCCGCCTCCCCGTGAAGAACCGCGTGAGGAAGAGCCTCCGCCGAAGAAGAAGGTCGAGAAGAAGGAAGATCCTCCGCCCAAGAAGAAGGAAGAGGATCACGACGACCTGCGGTTCTACTGAGTCACCTCAGCGGTCAGCTCAGAGGTTGTCGTAGCGGTACACCGGGTGGAGCCCTTCCGCCGACTCCATCTGGTTCAGCGGCTTGATGATGCCGTCGGTGAGCCCGTACACCCAACCGTGCAGCGTGAGCGACTGCTTGTGTGCCCAGCGCCGCTGAACGATCTGGGTCTTCGCCAGGTTGAGGACCTGCTCCATCACGTTGAGCTCGACGAGGCGATCGACACGCTTGGATTCGTCGGTGATGGCGATGAGCTCGTCCTGGTGGAAACGGAAGACGTCTTCGATGTTCCGCAGCCAGTTGTTGATGATGCCGATGCTCTTGTGTTCCGAGGCAGCGCGCACACCGCCGCAGCCGTAGTGGCCGCACACGATGATGTGCTTCACCTGCAGCACGTTCACCGAGTACTCGAGCACCGACAGCAAGTTCATGTCGGTGTGCACGACCATGTTGGCGATGTTGCGGTGCACGAAGATCTCGCCGGGCTGAGTGCCGGTGATCACGTTCGCCGCCACGCGCGAGTCGCTGCAGCCGATCCAGAGGAACTCGGGCTGCTGGAGGTGGGCGAGGCGATTGAAGAAGTCCTTGTCCTCAGCGACACGCGCCGCGGCCCAGGCCTTGTTCGAATCGAGCAGTTTCACGAGATTGTCTTCCATGAGGCGCGGTGCCCCCTAACGGGGCCTGACGAATTGAGCTAGCTCCTTCTGCATGTCGGCGGAAGCGTTGGAAGTGAGGTTGCTCTCGAAGGTCACCCGGACCCTGAAGTCCCACGAGCTGGTGAAGGAGGGAGAGCGGGTGATGGTGTGCCTCTCGGGCGGCAAGGACTCGTACACCATGCTGCACCTGCTCGAGCTGGCCCGGCGGCACTCGAAGGTGAAGTTCGAGTTGGTCGCGGTGCATCTCGATCAGCGCCAGCCCGGGTACGACGGCGAGCCGCTGCGGAAGTGGATGGAGAAGTCGGGCGTGCCGTTCGAGATCCTCTCCGAGGACACGTACTCCGAAGTTCTCGAGCGCACGCCGTCGGGAGGGACTTTCTGCGCGACGTGCAGTCGCTTGCGGCGCGGCATTCTCTACACCGCGGCGGAGCGGCTCGGCTGCAAGCGCATCGCGCTCGGTCACCATCGCGAAGACACCCTGGAGACGTTCCTGCTCAACCTCGTTTACTCGGGCCGCATGCAGGCGATGCCGGCGAAGTACACGACCGATGATGGACGCTTCGAGGTGATCCGTCCGTTGATCGAGTGCGCGGAGTCGGACATCGCGGCGTTCGCTTCGGCCGTGGGATTTCCCATTCTGCCGTGCAACCTGTGCGGCTCGCAGAAGGACTTGAAGCGCGACGCGATGAACAAGTTGCTCGAGCAACTGGAGGCGATGAACCCGCACGTGCGGCAGTCGATGCTGGGTGCGCTCTCGAATGTGCGCGCCACGCATCTGCTCGATCGTGAAGTGGCGCTCGCGTGGGCGAAGCGGCCCGAGCACGTGGAAGCGCGCAGTCAGCCGAAGGAGACCGCGGTGCGCTTCGCCGCCCTGCCCGTGCACTCTTCGGCGTTCGAGCTCTGACTTCAGCTCCAGGACAGGAGGAAGGTCGCCGAATGACCATCATCGGCGATCACCTCGACCCGCGGCTCCTTGACGCCGAGGCGCTGGCAGGTGCCTTTGAACATCCCGATGAACCAGCCGGCGACTCCGTTGACCTCGGCGATCCAGAGCTCGGCCTGCTTGTCTCCGCGCGGCGTGAACTTCGTGCGCTGGTAGTTGTTGGTGTTGCGCAGAGCGCGCTCGACGCGGCCCAAGGCGCGCATGGGCCCCAGGGTTCGCAGCATCAGGGCCACCGCGCTCCCGAGGGTGGTGCCGAAGTAGCGCTCGATGAAGCGCGTGCCCAACTTCTCTGTCGCCTCCTGGAGCTCGAGCTGAGGGTAGAGCTCGGCCGCGGTCGCGCGCATCGCCGCGGGCCATACCTTCGCCGGGTAGCCGGGCAGCAGCTTGCGATCGAGATCGAGCCCCAGCGCGCGAAGGCGTTCCTCGAGGCGTGGGGTGAGCTCGTGCTCGAGCGTCTCGAGAAACAGGGTCTGGTACGTGACAGCGAAGTCGAGCGGCTCGTCTTGCACGGTGACGCTTCTACTCGTCGGGCGAATCTCACGTCAGCTGAGTCAGCGCCCACCGCGCGGCCTCTCGAACTCGCTCCGCGGGATCTTCGACGAGCTTCTCGAGCAATGGCCGCGCTCCCCCGTCCTTCGTGGCACCGAGCGCGTAGGCCGCGTTTCTGCGAATGCCGTCGTAACCCGCACGCGCGAGCGGAGAGCCGGGGACCCAGGCGTCGAATTCAGCGCGCGTCATCGCCGCGAGTGAACGAACCGTCTGCTTGGCGAGCGAGCGCGGCTCGAAGCGAGGACCCGCTTTCACCGGCGTCATGTTGAGCGGGCAGACCTCGAGACAGATGTCGCAGCCGAACACCGTGGTCGCGAACGCGGGACGGACCGAATCGGGCACCGACTCGGCGTTCTCGATGGTCTGGTACGAGAGGCAGAGTCCCGCGTCGACCACGCGGTCCGCGACGATCGCTCCGGTGGGACACGCGTCCATGCAGATGCGGCAGCGGCCGCAGGGATCTTCGTCGAGCGGCTTCGCGTATGAGTCGACCTCGGCGTCGAGGATCATCGCGGAGAGCACCACCCACGAGCCGAACTCGTGCGTGGTGAAGCAGCCGTTCTTGGTGACGGTGCCGAGACCCGCGCGCACCGCCCACACCTTCTCCATCACGGGGTTCGCGTCGACCGAGCCGTAGTCCTTCACTTCGGGAAACTGCTCGCGCACCGAGCGGCGCAGCGCGCGCATGCGATCGCGCATGGTCGCGTGGTAGTCGCGGCCGCGCGCGTACCGAGCGATGGGCGACGGATCATCGGAGTGCCAGTAGTTGCACACGAGCGCCATCACCGTGCGCGCGCCGGGGAGCAGCTTCGTCACGTCGAGCCGCTCGTCGACTCGCTCCGCCATCCAGTCGAGATCGGCGTGGTGCCCCTCCGCGATCCAATCGAGGAGCACCTCTTTCGGAATGGGCTCCGCCTTCGCGAAGCCGACCAACTCGAAGCCAGCGCGCTTCGCGAGCGCAGCCAGCTCTGCCGCAGGGAGGATCACGAGTTCCTGGGCGGCACCCAGGGCACGTCCTTCACCCCCGCGAGGAAGTTCGCGTAGCGCGCCATGGCGAAGAGGAGATCGGACAGCCGGTTCAAGAACACCACCACCTGTCCGTCGATGAGTCCTTCGCGGAAGAGGGGAATTACCGCGCGCTCGGCGCGACGGCAGACGGTGCGCGCGAGATGCAGCGCGGACGCCTGCTTGCTGCCGCCGGGGAGAATGAACGCGGTGAGCGGCGCGAGCTCGAGATCATACGAGTCGATCGCCTGCTCCATCGCGGTGATCCACGACTCGTGCACTTGCGGAATGTGCGAGGCGGCCTTGCTGTCCTTCGGCGTGGCGAGGATCGAGCCGACGGTGAAGAGCTGGTCCTGCAGCGACTGCGCGAGCGGATCCAACTTGCCGAGGCCTTCGGCGCGCGCCACTCCGAGCACGGAGTTGAGCTCGTCGACCTGGCCGTACGCGTCGACGCGAGGATCGTCTTTCGGAACGCGGCCTCCGCCGAACAGTCCCGTGTCTCCTGCGTCGCCGGTCTTCGTGTAGATCTTCATTCGTTTCTCCGCAGATCGATGAACGTGACGCCCGGAGTCGTTCCGGCTTCTCGCTTCACCTCGCGCCACTGCGCCGCCTTCAGCTCAGGGAAGAAGGTGTCGGCTTCCACGTCGCGATCGAGCTCAGTGAGGAAGAGGTGCGTCACTTTCGGGAGCGCCTCGGCGTAGAGCTGTGCGCCTCCGATGATGAAGGGCAGCTCGTCCTTCTCGGTGAGCTCGAGCGCGCGCTCGAGAGAGCCCACAGTGTCGCAGCCAGCGAAGACCGCCGGGCTGCGCGTGATCACCACGTTCTGCCGCCCAGGGAGCGCCTTGCCGATCGACTCATGCGTCTTGCGACCCATGATGATCGCGTGGCCCATGGTGAGCGCCTTGAAGCGCTTCAGATCTTCAGGCACGTGCCAGGGCAGCCCACCGCGCAGACCGATGCCGCGATTGCGAGCCATGCCGACGATCAGTGCGAGGTTCTTCACACCGCGACGCTCGCTTTGATCGCCGGGTGCGGGTCGTACCCCTCGAGCGTGAAATCTTCGAACTGGAACTCGAAGAGATTGGTGCGCGCGGGATTGAGCTTCATCTTCGGGAAGGCGCGCGGCGTGCGCGCGAGCTGCTCCTTCGCCTGCTCGACGTGGTTCGAATAGAGGTGCACGTCGCCAAAGCTGTGCACGAAGTCACCGGGCTTGTTGCCCGTGGCCTGCGCGAGCATCAGCGTGAGCAGCGCGTAGCTCGCGATGTTGAATGGCACGCCGAGGAAGAAGTCAGCGCTTCGTTGATAGAGGTGACACGACACTTCACCGTCCTGCACGTGGAACTGGAAGAGCGTGTGGCAGGGAGGGAGCGCCACTTCATCCGCCTCCTTCGGGTTCCAGCCGGTGACGATCAGGCGACGGCTGTTCGGCTTCTCCTTCATGTCGTGCACGAGGCGCGCGAGCTGATCGACACCGTCTTTCTGGAAGGTGCCGTCGGGATTCTTGGTCGCGCCGAAGTTTCGCCACTGGTGGCCGTACACGGGGCCGAGGTCACCGGCCTGGCGGCCGAAGCGCGCGGTCTGCTCGGCGGTGGCCCATTCGTCCCAGATGCTCACTCCCACCTTCTGCAGCGGCTCCACTCGCGTCTCACCGCGCACGAACCACAGCAGCTCGTGGATGATCGACTTGAGGTGCACCTTCTTGGTGGTGAGCAGCGGGAAGGACTCGCGCAGGTCGAAGCGGAGCTGTCCTCCGAAGAGGCCGCGGGTGCCGACGCCCGTGCGGTCCTTTCGCTCTTTGCCCTTCTCGAGGAGCTCCCTCAGCAACGTCAGGTACGCGGCTTCCGACATGGGCGTGAACTAACACGGCGAATCTTTTGGCGGCAGACTGACCGACCGACCCTGACTTTGACTTTCAATATCAAAATACGCTTAGACTTCAGTCATGGTCCGAGCGCTCCTGTTGGTCACCCTCTTGGCTCTTCCCGCGCGCGCGGACGTCGCTCCCCAGACGTGGCACCGGGTGGTTGGACTGCTCGAGTACCTCGAGGGCGACTACGGCAACGCGCTGAACAGCGGCGACAAGGCTGAGCTGGAAGAACAGCGGGGGCTCTCGGACGAAGCGATCAAGCAACTCGAGGCGGCAGGTCCCGCAGGCGCTCCGTACCTGGAGCGAGCACGCGCGGTGAACGCGGCGATCGTCGCTGCGAAGCCGGCCTCTGAAGTGACCGCGCTCTGCGGCGCGCTCGCGAAGACGATCATCGAGGAGCAGTCGGTGGTGCGCACGCCAACCCAGATGCCTTCGCTCGAGCAGGGCAAGGCGGAGTTCGAGAAGAACTGTGGCAGCTGTCACGGCCTTGATGGGTCCGCGAACACGGAGATCGCGAAGGGGCTCACCCCGCCGCCCGCGAACTTTCACGACGCGGAGCGGATGAGCACGCTCACCCCGTACAAGGTGTTCAACACCTCGACCTTCGGCATCAACGGCACGGCGATGGCTGGCTTCGAGTCACTCCCCGAAGACGTACGCTGGGCGCAGGCGTTCCACATCTTCACGTTGCGTCAGCCGCCCTGCACTCGCGCGCCTCCGAGCGTGGGGTTGTTCGAGCTCGCGACCTCGACCGATCAGCAGCTCGCCGCGAAGTACGGAGAGAAAGAGGTGGCGTGCCTGCGCCGAGTACTCCCGAGGCACTCGGCGGATTCGCTCTCGATCGCGCAGGCCGGACTCGATGAAGCGCTCGCGCTCTACGTGAAGGGCGATGTCGAAGGAGCGCGCCAGGCGGTGGTCGACGCCTACTTGAACGGGCTCGAGCCCGTGGAGCCCAAGCTGCGCGCCCGTGATGGCCAGCTGGTCGCGAGCCTCGAGCAGGCGTTCACTCGCACTCGCCTCGCTGCACAGAGTGGAGATCGTTTCGAGCAGGAGATCGGCGCCACGCAGAAGCTGCTCAAGCAGGCGCAGCACGGCACCGGCACCTCGAGCTTCTGGTCTGTGTTCATCACCGCGTTCCTCATTCTGCTGCGTGAAGGCTTCGAGGCGGTGGTGGTGGTGGGCGCGTTGCTCGCGGTGCTGAAGAAGCTGGGCGCGACGGAGCAGGCGCGAGTGGTGCACTTCGGCTGGGTCTCGGCGCTCGTCGTGGGAGCGATCGCCTTCGTCTTCGGTCAGGCGTTCTTCGCGGGCGCGAATCGCGAGTGGCTGGAGACGATCGTCGCGCTCGGCGCGGTGGGACTGCTGCTCTACGCGGCGCTCTGGCTCAACGCGCGCGCGAACATCAGCAAGTACATGGGCGAGCTGCGCGGGCGCATGACCGCGGCGCTCGGTAGCGGCAGCTCCGCAGGTCTCTTCTTCATCGCGTTCTCCTCGGTGGGGCGCGAGAGCATCGAGACTGCCCTCTTCCTCCAGGGACTCGCAGTGGACTCCCGCAGCGCGGCGGGCTGGGGCGCGGCCGCCGGACTCTTCGGATTGCTCGCGTTGGTGCTGGTGGTGAGCAAGGTGGGCTTCCGGCTTCCGATGAAGACGCTGTTCAGCGCCTCCACCGTGGTGATGGTCGCGACCGCGGTGATGCTGCTCGGCAAGGGCCTGCACGGGTTGCAGGAGCTCGGCGTGCTCCCGCTGGCGCCGGTGCGCTTCTTCGAGATCGAGTTCCTCGGGATTTTCCCAGACGCGTGGTCGCTGATTCCGCAGCTGGTGCTCGCGTTCGTTTCGTTCGCCTGGCTGCAGCGAAAGCCGAGTGCTCCGCGCCCTGAGACGCCAGGCTCACCCACGACGACGTGAGTTGGGCCAAGCTGAGTGAATGGTCCTCACCCTCGTCGCCCTCAGCTTGCTGACGGACATCGCGCCGGGTCCCTTCGCGCCGAAGCGGCCTCCGCCCAAACAGCCGCCTCCGCAGTGCACGCAGAATTCGGACTGCGTGCTGAGCACCTGGCAGGGCTGCTGCCAGTCGTGTTGCAGCGCGCCTCCGCACGCGATTCGGAAAGGGACCAAGGAAGGCGAGTTCTGCGCAGCAGTCGATTGCGCGCGGCCCAACTGCGATGCGGTGCGCTGCGCGAGGCCTCCCGATGTGAGCTCGTTCGTCGCGCTCTGCCGCGCAGGCAGCTGCGTCGCGGAGCCAAAGAGTTCGCAAGCACCAGCGCAGTGTCAGACGGCGCAAGACTGCAAGGTGGTGAATGCTCCACTCGCGGGCTGTCAGCAGAGCCCGTGTGGCTGCTGCCCCGTGACGCAGGCGTTGCCGGTCGACGCGGCGGTGCCGCTGCAGCAGCGCCCCACTGAAAAGAAGTCAACCGACGGGAAGCCGAACTACGGGCTGTCGACTGGTGGAGCGTCTCCGCCGCAGCAGCCGAACTGCGCACCCTGCCCTGCTCCGAGCGGTGGAGAGGCCGCGTGTCAGTCAGGTCAGTGCGTGTTGGTGCAGCCGCCTGTCATTCGTCCTCGTCCGCCGGGCTGACGCGTGTACCTGCACTTCAACCTGCCCGAGCCGCGCACGATGGAGCGAGTGCGTGTGCTCTTCGAAAAACTCGCGAGCACGTTGAGTGGACGCACGGTCTCGCTACAGGTCAGTGAGCGAAAGACGCTCGAAGATCTGAACGGACAAAACGCGTGTTTCACGGCGCGCTGGAGCGACGGTCCGATCACGTGGGAGGAGAGCGTGACGACGTCGAGCGGAAATCCGCGCGATGGATACGGCTACGACATCAAGCTCGCGCTGGTCGTCGGCAATCACGAGCTCAAGGTGAACGGTGGTGGTTGGGATCCAGTGCCTTCGCCGATCACGATCGAGGTGAACACGAACGCGCAGGAGTGGCTCGCGCTCCGCGACGTGATGCGAAAGGAACTGGGAGCCGAGAACGATCAGGGCTTCGTCGGGTCGATCGCGATGAACTCGCTCAACGAGCTAAAGCGCGGTGGTGAACACGCGGCGGCGCTCGAGCTGGCGAAAGAAGCGGTGACGCGTGCAAAGCCCACCGATCCGTATCGCGCTGAGGTCATCACCTGGATCGCTGCAAACGATCCGTTCTCTGGCGGCGCTGAGATGCGCGTCCGAGAGGCGCCCGCGATGCTCGACGGTTGGCTCGAGCTCGAGCGTCGCGGCGACACCATGCTCGCCCAGACCTTCGCGCGGCTTTGCCCATTCGATCTGAAGCGCTGGAAGGCGGCAGGGCTGCCGACCGCGCCGTGGTTCGATCATCCTGCGTGGCCGTTCGAGCGCGAGGCGGCTCCCGAGGGCGAATGGCGCCACGTGCGCTTCAGACCAGGGATCATCGGACCGGGACTGGCGCAGCGGCTCGGCACGCAGCTCACGGGTTGGGAGTCAGGCACGCACTGGGACGATCTGCGCGGAGAGTCTCCAGCTGGTCGCGATGGTTGGCGATGGGAAGTCTCACGGCGCGCGCGTTTCCCCGAGGGCTCGAAGGTCCCCGTGGCGCACGTGTCGCTGCTGGGCATTCGCCGCGCGCCGGAAGAATGGGACCTGCCTCTCGCGCAGCAATACGCACTCGACTACCGCGAGCTGCTTCGTTGGTCGTGGGTCAGTGGAATGGAGACCGGTGACGTGGTGATGCTCATCGAGCGCACGCTCCCGATTCCTGGACGCGGCCTCGGCACCGTGGCGTTCGCCTTCAACGTGATCGGGTCGAACGAGTTTCGTGCACGAGCGGAAGCGGCCATCACGAAGCTGACGCACCTGAAGTGGCATCCCGTTTCACGGAGCGAGAGCGTCGAGCCGTGGAAGCGACCCGAACCGACCTTCACTGATGTGGAGGGTTCGCTTCGAGCTGCGCTTCCACCTGAAGAAGTCGCTCGGGTGCAGGAGCTGATGCGATGTCGCTGTGAGGCTCCGCACTGCGCACACCGCATGGAGCTGCGGCGCGTGAGTCAGGAGTACCGAAACCAGCACCACCCTCTCGCGTGGGCGCGAGCTGCGGCCTGGTCCGCCGACCCGGAGCGCATTCGCGAGGTGCACGAGAACCTCCTGCACGCCGCTGAGTACGCGGAGTGATCACTCGCCCTCGACGATCACGAACTCCACGCGGCGATTGGCGGTGCGACCTTCCAGCGAAGTGTTGTCGGCGATGGGGCGACGCAGTCCGAAGCCTTCGGATTCGAGGCGCGAAGCGGCGACGCCATGCGCGATCAGATACTCGCGAACCCACGCGGCTCGCGCGCTCGAGAGCCGATCGTTGAGCTCCGCGGGCGCGGCGTTGTCCGTGTGCGCCTCGATGCGCACCTTCGCGATGGACGGGTTCTCACCCATCACGCGCGCGACGTCGTCGAGCACGCGGAGCGACGAGCGTTGCACCTCGGCGCGACCCGTCTCGAAGTACACCTTGTCGAGCGTGGGGATGACGCGCGGCGCGGGCGCTTCGATCGCGACGACGGCTGGCTGAGGCTCCTCGACCGGTGCCTCTTCGATCACGGGTGCGGCGACCACGACCGGCGGCGGCGGCTCACTCTTGACCTGCTCCGTGGCTTGCGGCTGAGGCGCAGGCGCCGGCAGCTCACGCGCGGGCGGAACCCAGCCGATCGACGCGACCACGCGAAAGCGCGGCGTGCCATATCCAGAGGAGAGTCCAGGTCCCGCGCCGAGCGTCAGCGCGAGGCCTTTGATCGGCATCCAGCGGAGCGCGACGAGCGCCTCGAGCGGATTCTGCGCCGCACCGGCGCCGACGAGACCGAGCTCGCCGCCCACGGACAGCATCGCCGAGAGATCGCGTTGGGGCAGGAGATCGATCTTCCCCGCGACGGACCAGGTCATCGCGTTGCCGACGGTGAGGTTGAGCAACTGCTGCGGCTGGCGGAGCACCACGCCGAGGTCGAGGAGCACGGCTGAGCGGCGAGGACCACTCCACTGCGCGAGCAGCGTGGGCGTCGCGGTCACGCCCGAGGAGCCGGCGTACGGCGCGCTGCCAGCCGTGGGGAGCGTCACCGGCAGAGAGGCTCCGAAGGAGAACGCTCCGACATCGAACAATCTCGCCTTCGCCTGGATGCGCATGTCACCGAGCGAGACCTGGCCGCCGCCAGACGTGAGGCCAGCGTCGATGGCGGGCGCACCGATGGACTGCGTGATGACGAGAGGCACTGCGACACCGAGCTCGACGCGTCCAAACAGGCCGAGGGAGCCGGCCAGGGTCAGCGTGGTCTGGTTGGCGGCCAGCACTTGCTGCATGTCGTCGTCGGTCAGCCTCACCGCGCGCAGCGGAACGTCGGCGTAGCTTCCCCACAGCATCACGCGCGGCAAGAGGTGCGCGGAGATCGAAGGCGACTGCACCCCGAGGACGTCCCCGTCGCCCGCCTGCGGCGTGAAGCGTTCGAGCAGGAACGTGCGGCTGACCGTGCTCGACTGGGCTTGCGCGTGCGCGGGTGAAGGAGTCATCGCCACGAGGCCGACCAGCGCGGTCGCGAGTGCCATGCAGCTGCGACGGCGTGAGTTGATCGCTGAGAAGAGCGAGGCGTCGTCGGACGCCAGGAGCTCCCTGACCGAGGTCGCGCCTCGAACCGAGGGAGCCTCCGGCTCGTTGATCATCATCCGCTCGAGGACCGAAGCGCGGGCCGGCGTTGCGGCCGCTCGCGTCTCGCGCAATTCGCCGCGCATCGTGACTGAGGGAGCCACCCGCACGCTGCGGAGCCCGTTCGCTTCGGCATCTCGCGCGGAGCGGAGTTCGTCGGCCGCGTCGTGCGCCGAGTGAAGTGCTTCGCCTCCCATTCCCGAGGAAGCCGCCCCCACGCTGCGAAGCAAGTTCGCTTCGGCATCGCGCGCAGAGCGGAGTTCGTCGGCTGCGTCGTGCGCCGAGTGAAGTGCGTCGCTTCCGATTCCTGAGGCAGCCGCTGTCGAGATGCGCAGACCGATCGTTGCTGACGGCATCCGCCTTGCGGCGTCCGAACGCGCCGCGTCCCGTCCGCCGACCGAGGACGTCGTCGTCGAACTGCTGACTTCGCGCTGCCCATTGAGCATTGAAACCACTGCCGCGTACGACGCACGCGGAGCGGCAGCGACGCCCACGTCGAGTTCGCGACCGCCGATGAACGCCGAGTCGAAGTTCTTGCGAGCCTCGGACGACGACTTCGACTCGTCGCCGCGGACCGCACGGCGCCGCGAGAGGTACGTCAACGCGAGGAGCGCGAGGCCGAGACCTGAGATGTCACCGCCCGCCGACTGGCAGCCGAAGCCGCCGCCTTCGACCTTCCACTGCATCTGCTCGCTCTTCGGCTGGCAGGCACCGTCCGCGCACGCAGCGTCCGATCCGCAGTCGGCATCGCTCGAGCACATGGCACTGCTGCACGCCGTCGCTCCGCACATGTTCGCTCCACACAGCGCGGTCTGCGGAGCCGCGCAGGCACCCGCGCCGGTGCAGGTGCTCGCGTGAGTCTCGACGCCGTTGGTGCACGAAGCGGCCACGCACTGCACGTTCGCCTCAGGGAAGGTGCACGAGTCGCGCTTCGTTCCATCGCACGTGCCGCCGCACATCGAGCCGTCGGTGGCGCAGGCCACGCGATCGCCGTGCGGAGCGCCTGCCACCGGAGCGCAGGTGCCCACGCTGCCCGCCACGTCGCACGCCTCGCACTGTCCACCGCACGCGGTGTTGCAGCACACGCCGTCGACGCAGTTGCCGCCGCCGCACTGGCTGTCGCTGCTGCATGAGCCGCCGAAGTTCTGCTTCGGAATGCACACACCGGCCGAGCACCAGCTTCCCGTTGCGCAATCGGAGTCAGCCGCACAGTCGCCATTGCATGCCTCGACGCCGCAGGCGAACTGGCCGCACGACTGCGCCTGCACCGCGGGGCAGTGACCGGCGCTGCAGCTCGCGCCGAGCGTCGCCACGCCCTGCTCACACGAGGCCGTACGGCATGAGACGGTCGGGTACTCGCACACGTCCACGTCTTCGCCGTTGCACACGCCGCCGCAGGAGGAGCCGTCGGTGTCACACGCCTGGCGCTCACCGTGCGGTGCGCCGATCACCGGAGTGCAGGTGCCCGCGTGTCCCGCCACGTCGCACGCCTGGCACTGGCCTTCGCACGACGAGTTGCAGCACACGCCGTCGGTGCAGAAGCCGCTGCCGCACTGGCTATCGTTCGCGCAGGTTCCTCCCTGCTCGGACTTCGCCACGCACACGCCCGCGGAGCACCAGTTGCCGGCCGCGCAGTCGCTGTCGGCCTGGCAGTCACCGAGACACGCGTTCGCTCCGCAGATGAAGGCGCCGCAGACCTGCGTCTGCTCGACCGGGCACGCGCCCTGTCCGTCACACGCCGCGGCCAGCGTCGCCACCCCAGAACCGCAAGAGGGAGCGCGGCACTGAGTGGAGGCCGTCGGATACGCACAGGCGTCACGCTGCTCGCCGTCGCACTGACCACCACAAGCAGTCTGATCGCTCGCGCACTCGGGGCGGCCCGCGTGCGGCGCGCCGGTCACCGGAGCGCAGCTGCCCACGCTGCCCGCGACATCACACGCCTCGCACTGGCCGTTGCACGCCACGTTGCAGCACACGCCGTCAGTGCAGAAGCCGCTACCGCACTGGTTGTCCGAGCCACAGGTGATGCCAGCGAGCTTCCTGGGCTCGCACACACCGCCCGAGCACCAGTTGCCCGCGGCGCAGTCGGAGTCGCGCACGCAGTCGCCGGCACACGCGGTGGCGCCGCAGACGTACGGGGCGCAAGCCTGAGTCTGCTCGGCGGGACAAGCGCCCTGGCCGTCGCACGAGGCGGCGAGGGTCGCGACGCCGCTCGCACACGAAGCCTCGCGGCACGAAGTCGAAGCGTCCGGGTACGCACACGCGGTGCGCGCCGTGCCGTCGCACGAGCCGCCACACGAGGAACCGTCGCTGTCGCACGCGGCACGCGCACCGTGCGGAGCTCCAGCGACCGGGGTGCACTCGCCGACGTGGCCCGCCACATCGCACGCCTCGCACTGGCCGTTGCACGCCGAGTTGCAGCAGACGCCGTCGACGCAGCGGCCGCTGCCGCAGTCGGCGCTCGAGGAGCAGCTCACTCCACTCGAGAGCTTGAAGGTCGCGGTGATGGTGCGAGCGCCCGTGACGTTGGTCGCCGAATACGTGGCGCCTTCGACGGCGACTTCGGTGCCGTCGTCGAACAGCGAGACGAGCTCGTAGCCCTGTGCCGGAGTAATGGTGCAGATCGCGGCGTCGCCGTACGCGACCGGCGAAGTGCAGGTCACCGTGCCGTTCTGGTCGCCGGTGGCGGTGATCACGAAGGTGTCGATCGCGAAGCTGGCCGCGATGCTGTGCGCCGCCGTCACGTTGTCGAACGTGTACGAGCCGAGCGCACCGACGGACTCTCCATCGACGAGGACGTCAGCGATGTGGTGGTGCGCTTCGGCGGCGATGGTGA
>CBIHPJ010000099.1:0-16677 GCA_966211295.1 uncultured Myxococcales bacterium
CTCTAGCCACTTCGCGATGGTTCGAATCAGGGTCACCGGCTGGTTCTTCTTGCTCTCGAACATCTTCTCGTGAGGCACGCCGCTCTCGCGCAGAGCTGACACGCAGGGAATCACTTCTTCGAAGAAGGCCCAGATCTGATCGAAGTGGCCGGCGAGCTGTTCCTCGATGGGGCGGTGGTCGGGACCCTTGTCGAACTCCGCCATCCACGCCGGAGATTCAGGTGGAAGGAGCGCCTTCAGCATCAGCTCCTGGCGGTTGCCGAAGCGCTTGAGCAATGCGGGGCCGGTGACGCCCAGCCGCTCAGCCACGACGTCGAGCGACACCATCGCGCCGCGCTCCAGCACGCACGCACGCATCGTGGTGAGGATTTGTTCGTCGGTGATGAGCCGGGGGCGGGCCATTGCGGGTTCGTTAGTAAGTTCAAACTAACTTCCACGCAATGATCACTTCGGAGAGTCAAAGCCGACCGGGGGGCTGCAGCCCTGTAACAACCAGCGATCCCGAAGAGTTGGGAGTTCAGCCCCCTCTCCATGAAGAAATGTTGTGCCGCTAATTTCCGCTGAAAGGTCTGGCGGTGATCAGGCTGAGCACCAACTCTGTGACCGTCCTGCGACCGAGCTCCGTCTGCTCGACGGCTCTCAATAACAATGCGGGCAGAACTTCGCCCTTCTCCGCCTTCGTGACGAAGGAGTCGGGACCGAGCAATTTCTTCCAGCTCCGCTCGGGCAACGCCTGGCGCGCCACGAGGGCCTGGTTCACGAACTCGCTCTCGCAGGGATTCGTCTTTCGCCACTCTTCGAGCTCCGTGACGAAGGCGGGGTACTGCTCCTTGAGCAGCGGGCCCAGCTCGAGCATCACCAGCGACTCCGAAGCGGCCGCGCAGCGGGAAGCGGCGGGGAGCTTCGGAAGGAAACGATCTCGCTGCGTCTTCGGCACCCACGGATGCCAGAGCAGCGCGCCCGCGAGTCGCGAAGCGCGCAGCGCCTTCAGCTCTTCGGCCGAGCGGCTCCACTCCGGGTGCCCCGCGGCGGTGAGCACCTCGCGGCTGCGCTCCAGAATGTCGGCGCCCACCAATTGATCGAGCACGAAGGGGCGCGTGAGCAGCGCGGTGCCGAAGGCGGTCACGTCGAGCGCGGCGGCCTCCAGCTCACCCTTGCGCTGCCCCTGCACCAGTCGCAGCAACGCGAGCGCGCGCACGGGTCTGAGCGCCAGCACAGGCGCCTCCATGATCGGCTCGTGCGGATCGAAGAACTCCAGCGGCGTTCCCCTGGTGTCGCTCCAGTTGCCCTCGGTCCTCAACGTCTGCATCCACGAGAGGTCGCGCTCGAGCTCAGGCGCCTCGGCCACCTTCACGAGGAGCTGATCCTTCAGTCCTTCCAGCGCCGCGATGGTCTTCTCCTCGAAGGGCGGAGGACCGTCTCCGCAGCGCGCGAGGTGCTGTTCGACCGCGACCGACTCGCCGAGCCACTTGAGCTGGCACCCGAGCTCCGGAGGCGTGCGCGCGGCGGGCACCGGCCAGGATTGGGAGAGCTCCAGCTGCTTCTCCAATTCGTTGGCGTGCTGTTCCCAGTCGAACACCAGCTGCCGGCGCACGGGCTCCGTTTGATCCAGCACGCGAGAGGCGAGCATGCGGGTGACGACGAACCCCGCGAACACGAGGCCGATGGCGAACACGGCGAAGGCGAGGGTGAGGCGCTTCAGGAATCTGGGCATCGCCCTTACGGCTTGCCGTAGGCCCACTCCGAAGGCCAGCGCCACGATGCGCCGTCGCGCACCAGCGGCCCGATACGCACCACCGCGCGCGCGGGAATGCTCCCGTAGAGGTGAGGGAATCTCCGTCCGTCTTTCTGGGTCGCTTCGCCTCGGCGAATCTTCCGCTCCGCTTCAGATTCGCTTCGCCCCGCGTAACCACCGCTTGGACGGCTTCGCTCCGTGTGATGCGCGTGCTTCTTCCCATCCGGAGGAGCGGGCGCCTCGCGCTTCACCTCCACATCCAACAGGGACTCATCCAATTCCGCGACGAGCACGGGCTCCGTGGCTCCAGAGAAATACGCGGCAGCCACCTGGAGCGTGGTCGCTTCGTCATCGCAGCAGTGCACGAAGCCGTCGCCGGCAAAGCGCGCGGGGGTGTAGCGCCCTTCGCTCCAACCGGCCTTCCACTCGGAAGCGAGCGCGAGGTGAAAGATCACGGCGCCGAGAGCGGAGCGAAGACCTTGCCCAGCTCGGGCTTCGCAGCGCCCTGCGCGAAATCCTTCAGCTCACCGTTCCGCAGCGCCTCGAGCCTGGCCGCGCGATCTTTCGAGTCGGGGTGCTTGCCCTGAGTCCAGGTGGTGAGGAACTGCTCGTACTGCACGGGGTCGTAGCCCGCGAAGGACACCAGCTCGAGGGCGAGCTTGTCGGTCTGGAACTCGTCCTGGGCGTCGTTGCCTGACTGCACGAGCATCAAGATCACGCTCATCAGGAACGCCTTGAAGCCTGGCTCGGCCGTGTCGAGATCGAACTCGCCGTCACCCGTGAACTGCTTCGCGTAACTCGCAGTCGCGGCCAGCGCGTCATTGCCCGACGAGCCTTGCTCGAGCATCGAGGCAGCGGTGACCGCGGCGACGCACTGCTTGTGCTTCGCGCTCACGTACTTCTTGAGCATGTCCTTCTGCACCACGTGGCCGATCTCATGGCCGAGCACGCCGGCGAGCTGCGCCTCGTTGTTCATCTTCTTCAGGAGCGCGGTGGTGACGAACACGAAGCCGCCCGGCGTGCTGAAGGACTGCGCGGTCTCGCTCTGAATCACCCCGAAGGTCCACGGGAGGCTGGGCCGGCTCGAGTAGCGCGCGAGGTTTTTCCCGACGATCGCCACGTGGGTGCTCACGCCGTTCTTGCCGCCCGCGGGGAGCGTCACCGGCTGCCGTCCCTCGAGCGCGGTGATCAGCTTGCTCGGATCTTTCTCGGTCGCGCCGTCGAGATAGAGGTGGCCGAGCTGCGCCGTGAAGGTGACCGCGAGGTCCGCTCCGATGGCGCGCTCTTCTTCCCACGACACGTCTTTGCGGAGGAGCGGCTCGCACTTCCGCTGCGCGAGCTCCTGCGCGGCCCGCATGCGCGCCATCATCTCGGCCGCCTGCGCCGCCGCCTGGGTGGCGCTCGCGTTGAGGGCGTCATTGCGATCCATTCTTCCGGGCTCCAACTTCGGAGCACAGGCACACAACAGGCACAGAGCAGCGAGCAGAGTCAGGCGCATGCGAGGTCCCCTCAAACAAGAAGGCCCGCGCTCGAGCGAACGCGGGCCTTCGAATCCTACGGTGCTTCGATCACTTCGACGCGGTCGCCGGGGTGACCCACTTCGCGAAGTCGTTCTTCGCGGTGCCGGTGGCGAACGGCGCCAGCTCACCCTCGCGCAGCGCCTTCAGCTTCGCGACGCGGTCCTCGGTGGCCGGGTGGCTCGAGAGGAAGCCGCCGCTGCTGCCGAGCGAGGTGAGGAACTTCTCGTACTCCGACGCGTCGTAACCGGCGAACGCGACGAGCTCGAGACCCATCTTGTCCGCGTTGAACTCCGCCTCGTTGTCGTTCTTGCCCTGGAGAACCTCGATCACGACCTTCATCAGGAAGGTGATGAAGCCGGGCTCGGACTTGTCGAGGTCCATGCCCTTGCCGAAGTTCTTCGCGTACGCGACGAAGTCCTTCTGCGCCTCGCTGGGGGGAATGCCGTTCTCCGCGAGGTACGCCACGAAGTTGGCCGCGATGCACTGCTTGTGCTTGCCGTCGCGGTACTTCACCAGCGAGTGCTTGTAGACCACGTGACCGATCTCGTGGCCGAGCACGCCGGCGAGCTGCGCCTCGTTGGTGATCTTCTTGAGCAGACCGGTGGTGACCATCACGTAGCCACCCGGCGCGCTGAGGGCGTTGGGCGTGTCGTTGGTGACGACCGCGAACGTCCACGGAATGTCCGCGCGGCCCGAGAGGCGCGCGAGGTTCTTGCCGACGATCGCCACCTGCGCGGTGAGATCGTTCTTCGGGCTGTCGGGGAGCAGGACGGGCGACTTGGCCTCGACCGCTTCGGCGAGCTTCGCCGGGTCACGCTCGGTGTAGCCGTCGAGGTACGCCTTGGCGTCCTTCAGCTTCGAGACCGCGACCACGCCGCCGACCGCGCGCTCCTCGGCCCAGCCGGTCTCTTCAGTGAGGATCGGGTTGCAGGTCTTCTCGGCGTAGTCCTTCGCCGCCGGGGTGAGCTTGGCCGTCTTCTCCGCGATGGCGGCTGCTTCACCGCCGACCGCGTTGGCCGCGCCCGCGACGTTGCCGCTCTTCAGGCTGTTGAACGCCGCGCAGCCAGACACGGTGACCGCGAGGACCGCCGTCATCAGGATCTTGTGGAGCTTCACTTGCCACCTCCGAGTTCCTTAGCCTTCGCCGCGACGAGCGCAGGAGTGGCCTTCGCCTTGTTGTGCTCTTCGACGTAGATGATGTCGGCCGCGGCATCAGCTTCGCCCTGGCCAGAGGCCTTCGCGTACTTCACACCAGCAGGCGTGAGGCCCTTGGTGGCTGCGCCCGACGACGCGAACGACTGGGCGGACATCGGCTTGCCGCTGCTCGCGTCGATCTCGGCGACCGGCGCGCTGGGCGAGAGGTTCGCCATCAGGACGAAGCCCTTCTTCCCCTTGTACATGACCTCGTGGAACTGCTTGTCCGCCGCGGGGCCATTCCAGATGACCTCGTCGCCCGGCTGGGCGGTGGCGGCCGTGGCGGCGCCCGCCTTGGCCTCCTTGAGCACCTTGGTGTCCTTCGACTTGATGAAGAGCTTGCCGCCCTTGGCGACTGCCCACGCTCCGCTCGCGCTGATCAGCGCGATGGCGGCTACTGCCCTGATGCTGCTTTTCATGTTGCCTCCGATGGAACTGCCTGACTTTTTCGAACTCACTTTTCCAAACTCACGTTTCCAAACTCACTTTTCCAAACCTGAGACGCCGTCCCAGCCCTCGGGCGGCGGGTGAACTTCGTATTCCGTGCACAGTGACAGCAGGCGCCTGCTGGGACCATCGCTCTCGTCGACTTGCAGCGCCTGCCCGAGCTTCATCTTCGCGTCGGTGAACCTTCGCGCGCGGTAGGCGAGCAAAGCCTGACCATAGAGGTCAACCACTTTCAGCTTGTCGTGGTGCAGCTCGCCCTTCATCGAAAGGAGCTCGTACACGGTGGCCGCGTTGGACTTGCCGGCCACGCGCACGCGATCGAGCTCGCGGGCCTCGACGTGATCCTTCACCGCCTCGTAGGTGCCGGGGCCCATCATGATCAGCGTGCCGTAGTTCTTGTTCGCGCCTTCGAGCCGCGCGGCGAGGTTCATCTCGTCGCCGATGGCGGTGTAGTCGAGCAGCTGCGCCGAGCCGATGTTGCCGACCATCATGGTGCCGGTGTTGAGCCCGACCCGGGTGTACACGTCGGGCAGGCCTTCACCGCGCAGCTCCTCGCGCAGCCCGGCGATCGCCTTCTGCACCGCGAGCGCGCCCTTGCAGGCTCGCAGCGCGTGATCGTCGTGCGGCACCGGCGCGCCGAAGAGCGCCACCACCGCGTCACCGATGTACTTGTCGATGCACGCGCCCTGGCCGGTGAGCTCGGGGGTGACCACCGAGAGGTAGCGGTTCAAGAGCCGCATCAGCTGCTTGGGCTCGTCCTTCAGTTTCTCGGAGAAAGTGGAGAAGCCCTTGATGTCGGAGAAGAACGCGGTGACCTGCAGGTTCTCGCCTTCGAGGCTGGGCAGCTTCTTCTGCTCCACCATCATCTCGACGAGATCGGACTCCATGTAGTTCTGGAAGAGCTCCTTCATGCGATCGCGCTCTTTGCGCGCGAAGAGGCGCTCCCAGCTGGTGGCGAGAATCGAGGCGACGGTACCGGCGAGCCCGGGCATCGCGGACAGCACGTGAATGCGGGTGGCGACCAGGAAGCTGCCGGTGATGATGAAGAAGCCGACGTAGAGGAGCACCGGCCAGCCGATGTCCACGAAGGTGTTGCGCACCACCAGCACGAGGGCGACGGAGAAGAGCGCCACCAGGAACGAGAAGAGCACCGAGACCCAGAAGGGCGCGGCGATGATGAACTGATCGT
This sequence comes from uncultured Myxococcales bacterium, assembly GCA_966211295.1. Lineage (GTDB taxonomy): Bacteria > Myxococcota > Myxococcia > Myxococcales > Myxococcaceae > Archangium_A. Next base: position 6,086 of record CBIHPJ010000099.1, read on the forward strand.
GGAGCAGGTTGTCGAGCACCGCGGCCTGCTTCACCAGGCCCGGCGTCGCCTGCTCGAGCGGAGTGGCCTTGGAGTCGCCGGTGCCGACCGCCACGCCGCCCACCAGGATGATCTTGTCCTTGAAGGGGGAGCCCGCGGGATCCTGCTCGATCACGCCGCCGGGGCAGTCGTTCTCCACCGCGTTGGTCTTGCCCACGCGCGCCGCGCAGAAGTGGAAGCGGCGCACCACGTCGACCAGCGGGATCATGCGGAAGCGATCGTTCAGCTTGCCGCCGTAGTGAATCTCGGCGGTGCCGTCGTTGTTGATGCGCACGCTGCGCGAGCCGATGGTGATCTTTCCCTTCGAGACCGAGATCTCCTTCGCCTTCTCGAGCGCGGCCACCGCGATCACCGGAGGCGTGGCGTACGAGTTGTTGCCGTCGGTGAACACGAAGGCCGTGCGGCGTAGCTTGCCGTCTTCGTCTTCTTCACCGCTCACGCTGCCGAAGCCGTCGGCGGTCTCCAGCAGGCGCGGGAGCGACGCCATGGGGAAGTGGGCGAACTCTTTTCCGGTGGGCTTGCCGTCGGCGTCGCGCTCGAGCTCGGCGGGGAACTGGGGCAGCTCGAGGCCGTCGTTCATCACCACCGGCACCGAGTAGCCCTTCGCCGCCCAGAGGATGCGGTTCTCGCCGTTGATCTTCGCCTGCGCGGCGAGCTCTTCGGGCGTGGGATCTTCGGGGAACTCGCCTTCCGGCACTTCCTTCTCTGGAGGCTTCGGCATCTCACCCACCGGGCGGTCCATGGTGGGCGCTTCCACCTTGGGGAGCGCCTTCGCGGTGGGCGAGGTGTTGAAGCCGAGAATGACGGGCGTGTTGATCTCTTTGAGCGCGTTGGCGAACGCCATGTCGCCCGTGCCGTCGGACGACTGCTCGTTCATCACCATGTCGAAGACGATCGCCTTCGCGCCCGCCTTGGAGAGGTAAGTGACCAGATCGGCCCACACCACGCGATCGAAGGGCAGGTTGGCGCCGTAGCGCTGGCGGAGGAACTCTTCCTCGGAGACCTGCGTCATCGTCGCGTCGTCGAGCGCGACGATCATCACGTCGTCCGAGCGCACCGCTTTGCCCAGGCCCGTCTTCTCCTGGACGAATTGGAGCGCCGCGCGCTTGGGCAGGGTGAAGGCCTTGAGACCGTCGTCGTACGCGCCGCGCTCGTCGTCGCTGATCTCCATCACGTCGTACTCCCACCACACGGCGGCGAAGCCGGTGGCGATGAGCGAGAGGAGAACCATCACGAGCCAGATGCGGCTCAGGCGCAGACGGATCAGCTCGAGAGCGCGTTGCATGGGCGCGAACCTTACGCGGGGCGCCTCTCCCCGAAACCACAATCTGAAGGTTTCGCGAGGTTACGTCGCTCGGGGCAGGAGGCGCCGGAGCACCGCACCGTTGTCCACGGAGCAGTCGTTCAGGGGAAGACGCGTCTCAGGATGGTGCCGTAGTCGCCCGCCATGAAGAGCTCGACACCGCCGCCCGCGAGCACCCGACCGCGCACGGTGTAGAGGTTGTTGCGGGTGCCGGTCTCGGCGAGCGTCCAGCGGGTGCCGTTCCACAGCATCAGCGCGCCCTGATCACCCACCGCGAAGATCTGGTTGGGGGAGGTGCCCCAGACGGAATGCAACGCGCTCGGCGGTTGCTGGAGCGGGTCGAACGCCGACGGGTTCCACTGCCCGCTGGTCCGGAAGAAGGCGCGGTTGTTCGGGCCGACGGCCACGGCCTCGAGCCCCGCATCATTCGGCGGGGCGGCCCAGATGCCGAACAGCGCCGAGGTACACGACGGACTGGAGCGAACCCAACCGCCGTCGCTCGCGGGGGCGCGCACCAGCACCGTGCAGGAGCTGCCCGAGATGTATGCGGTGTTCTCGTCGAGACCGTCGATGGCCCAGAGGGTGGGACCGGTGCCCGGTGAGTAGAGGGAACTCACAGACCAGCCGGCGTCCGTGCGATGCCAGAGCTCGCCGTCGTTCCCCACGGCCCAGAGATCCTCTTTCCCCGTGCCCCAGATGCCGTTGAGCTGCGCGCCCGCGTCGGTCGGCACGCCCGGCGCCTGGCTCGGAATGGAGTCCCCTTCGAGGAGCATGCGATTGCTGCCGACCAGCGCGCGGTAGCCATCGGGGTCGAACCAGACGCCGCGGAAGTCACCCTCTCCGCCGGAGAAGGTGTTGATCGACCACTTCGTGTCGGCGCCGCGCGTGAAGAGCACGTTGTTGCTGGCTCCGGCGAAGCTCGACTGTCGGTCCACCCACAGGCTGAACACTGCTTCTCGAGCGCCTTCCTGCATCGGGACCCAACCGCTGCTGTCGTGGCGAGACATCGCGCCCGCGACGCCCACCAGCCAACTCCCTTCGAGCGTGCCGGGGCTCCAGGCTCCGCTGAACTGGTCGTTCGGGTCGAGGCCGGTGTCGATCGTCGCGTAACCCGGCACCCTGATCGCCGCGCCGTTTCCGCAGAACGCGAAGCCGAACGAGCCCTGACCGAAGCCGGCCGAGCAGTTGTAGTTGCCCTGGAAGCTCTGCGCCCAGCCGCCGTCTTCCCGCGCCCAGATGCGGCCCTCGTAGTTGGGCATCATGTTCACGCCTGCGGCGTAGAAGACCCCCGGCGCGGGCGACCACAGGCCGTTGTTGCTGATGTCGTCATCGGTGGCCGACAGCGTCAGCTCGAGAGTGCCGCCGTCGCAGGGACCCACGCCTGCCATGCCGTTCTCGAGCGCCACCCGGCATTCCCCGGTGGAATCGAACGCGAGCGCCCGCAGGTTCGGGAGCCCCTGGTGGATCACCGAGCTCTGCCAGCCGCTCTGGGTGCGCTTCGCGATGAGGCCGTTGAAGCCCGAAGCCCAGACGTTGTTCTCGTCGGTCCCTCGAATGGAAAGCAGCTGCGGGGCGCCCGGGCCAAAGCCCTCGGAGTGCCAGCCGGCGTCCCCGAAGTCGAAGCGCATCGGGTCCATCTCGTTGCCAATCTCTGGCGTGCCGACGACCCAGAGCTTGTCTGCCGTGCCCCAGATCGATTGGAGCGTTTGATTTCTCGGGAGCAAGGGCTGGTGCGATTGCCAAATTCCGTTCTGCCAACGGAGCACGGTGCCCACTTCGCCGACCATCCACACATCGTCTGCGTTCCGGCCCCAGACGGCGGTGAGCGTGTTGCCCTGAGGAAGCGGGTTTTCCCAGCAGGCGTCGAAGGGACAGAGGCGCGCGTTCAAGGGGCCGATGCCACCTCCCATCGGCATGCCGCTGTCCAGGTCGTCGCCACCGCCTCCTCCCATCGACCCCCCACCGCCCCCCATTGAACCGCCTCCGCCTCCTCCGCCCGTGCCGCCATCGGCCGCGCGCCGCTTCTCCAGGGCGGCGTCGATGTCGTCACAGGCGAACGAGGAGCCAAGGAGCACCAGCACGACGAGAGCTCGCTTCATGGCACCACCCTTCGGAGCACGGCTCCATTGACCCCGCCCACGAACAACTCGAGCGCTCCGCCATCGAGCGTGCGGCCGCGCACCGACTCGAGGCGGCTGCGGGTGCCGGTCTGGATGGGGGTCCAGGCCACTCCGTCGAAGTGCACCAGGGCGCCGAAGTCGCCCACCGCCCAGATGTCCCGCGGGCCGGTGCCCCACACCTTGTAGAGGCTGCCCACTGCCTGGGGGTTGCTGGTGCTCCACGTGCCGCCGTTGCGGAAGAACACGGCGTCGCCGCGGCTGACCGCGACCACCTCGAGGCCGGCGTCGTTCGCCGGAGGCACCCACACACCGTAGAGCTCGTCACTGCACGACGGCGGGCTGACGTTCACCCAGCCGCCGTCGGCCGTCGCGTCTCGGTGGAGCACGAGACAGCCTGCTCCCACGATGAACGCGTTGTCGGGCGAGGTGCCGTCGATGTCCCAGAGCTGTCCCGCGTCGAGGTCATCGAGCCCCCAGCCCGCATCCGTCCGGTGCCAGATCTCGCCGTCCGTGCCGACCGCCCAGAGATCGGTCGGCGCGAGGCCCCACAGTCCGTTGAGCTGGTGGTCGCCGACTGGGCCCGGCGGCACCCCCGGCGCCTGGCTCGCGCTCGAGGGATTCAAGCCTTCGAGCAACATGCGGTTGACGCCCACGTAGGCGCGGTAACCGCCGTCCGCGGAGATCCAGAGATCACGAGTCTCGCCCTGGCCATTGGTGAGCTGCGTCGCGGACCAGCTCGTGTCGGCAAAGCGCGTGAACACCACGCTCGAGCTCCCCACGGCGAGCGCGCGCTGGTCGTCGACCCAGAGGCTGAAGATCGTCTCTGTCACCCCGCGGCGCATCGACCGCCACTGGCCGCCGAAATACCGGTGCATGAGGCCCGCTTCGCCGACCATCCAGCTTCCCTCGAGGCTCGGGCCGGCGGGCGTCCATGCCCCGTTGATTCTCCCGCCATAGGGAAGGTTCGCGAGCACGCGCATGGGCGGCTCACCTTGCGCCGTCACGTCGCTCCCGCAGTAAGCGAAGCGCGGCACGCCGGCGCTGCAGGTGTCGGCCACCGGGTCGGTGAAGTCACGTGCCCACCCCGCATCGCTCCCCAGCCAGAGCTCGCCCGCGGTGGAGCCGCCCGGCATGATCGTCCTCGTGATGGCCGCTCGAAAGACGCCGGGCTGCGGCGACCAGAGCCCGTTGACCGCGATCTCGTAGGACGCGTCGAGGCTGAGCTCGGCCGCTCCTGCATCGCAGCGAGCCACACCGTTGAGATCGTTTCGGAGCGCCACCGCGCAGCGGCCCTCGGAGTCGAAGGCGAGCGCGGGGAGCGCCACGTTGCCCTGTCCGATGGTCGGCTCGAAGGTCCAGCCGGTCCAACTGCCCGACGGGTCGCGCCGGCTGAGGACGCCGCTCAAGCCCGCGGCCCATACTTCGTTCTCGTCACGACCACGAACGGTGAGCAGCTCGGGATCGGCTCCGGACCAGCTCTCCTCGTTCCACCTCGACCCGTCGAAGTGCATCGGGTTCATGGCAGTCGGTCCGCCGAGGTCAGTGTCTCGGGTACCGACCACCCAGAGGTGGTTGCCCGCGCCCCAGACGGAGTTGAGATCTTCGTTGCGCGGGAACTCGTCTTGAAAAGTCTCCCAGCCGCGCGCCGTCCAGCGGAACGCCATGCCCTTCTCTCCGACCACCCACACCTCTCCGCCGTCGTCGTTGCTCCAGACCGCGTGGAGGGTGTTGCCCTGCGGGAGAGGATTTTCCCAGCAGAAGCCCTGGAGGCAGAGGCCGCCGTCGGTGGGCTCCGGCGTCCCTCCGCCGCCGCCCGTCGGGCCGCCACCCGTGGGGCCGCCCGCGGTGCCGCCACCCGTCGAGCCTCCGCCGGCGGTTCCTCCTCCTGAACCGCCTCCCAGCACTCCGCCGCCGCCGCCCATTCCCCCGTCAGCCATCGCGCGCCGTTGCTCGAGGGCCGTCTCGATGTCGTCGCAGGCGAACGCCGAGCCGAGGATCACGAGCGCGAGAACGATGCGCTTCACGGCAGCCGGCCTTCGACGCCGACGTAGGCACCTTGAGGCGAGACGAGCGCGACGGGCGTCACTGCCGGCTTCGCGCCGGTGAAGAAGACGATGCCGGCGGTGGCGATGCCCGCCGCGCCCACGCACAGCATGGTGATGCCGACCGCTCGCTCGGTCTTCGCGTTGGTACCGAGCGTCTCGTAATCGGGCGCATCCTTGATCTGGCTGGCCGTGGTGTACGACTGGGCGAGCTCGACGCTTCCGAAGATGGTCGCGCCCACGCCGACGGCGAGGGGAATGGCGGCGATCCACTTCGGTGGGGCGGAGCTGGTGGGCTCGTCGATCCGCGCCACGGGCTGCGCGCCTGGGCGCTTGGCGGCGTAGAGCTTCGCGGCGAACTCGTCAGCCGCGGCGTCGAGGGTCTCGAGCACCTTGCCTTCGTCGGCCGCGCTGGGAGAGAGGCTCGCGAGCACGGCCGCGTTCGCGGGATCGATGAGGGTGAGGGAGAGCTCGAAGCGTTGACCGAAGCGGGCGATGCGGGCGTTCAGGATCGCGTCAGCGCCGAGCGCGGCGGCGATCTCTGCCTGGCAGGAGTTGCTGGATTCCGCGCAGCCGAGGAGCTGCTTTTGCCGCTCGAGCCCGAGCACCGACTCGATCTCGGCGGGCGTGGTGACCGCGAGCCCCCGGGTGCGGAGGCGGTTGGCGAAGCGGTCCATGAAGAACGCGGCGGACTCTCGATCCACGCTGATCACGCTGAAATTGGGCACTGCGACCTTCAGCGGCGCGGGCGAAGCGGAGAGCACGAGAAGAGAGAGAACGAGCATGAGCTATTCCGGGAGCGCGAGCGTGATGCCACCGGAGAGCGGCGAAGGTGCTGGTCTCAAGTCGAGCAGACCGCGGTTGTAGGCGGCGACGGCTCCGAAGAACTTGGTCTGGGCTGAGATCGCGAAGGGCAGGGCGACGAGCGAGAGCACGAGTCCCACGAGCGAACCGGCGAGCGCGATCACGAGGAGCGGCACCACGACCGATCTGACGAGCGTGGCGACCACCACGGCGGCGAGCGCGGCGCCGGTGATCGAGAGTCCGATGATCTGCAGGCGGGAAGCGGTGACGAAGTCGTCGTGCGCGACCTTGGCGGCCGAGAGCGCGTCGGGGACGAGGGTGAACGCGGTCTCGAAGTCTTCGTCCTGGATGCGGAAGAGGCGCTCGCGCTGGCGGATCTCGAAGCCGGCTCCGGTGGCGCTGATCGCGAGCAGGTGGCGCTCGACGAATTGCGCGAAGAGCTTCACTTCGGCCGGCTCGGTCGAGGAGGGGGCGGTGGGCGCGATGGGCTCAGTCGTCGGCGGCGCGAGCGGCGGTGTGGTGAGCGGTGCTTGAGTCAGTAGCAGGGCGAGCACGAGCGACATGAAGTGGACTTAGGACACTCTGAGGTTGGACTCAGTGACGTTCTGCTTTGAGGGGCGTGGGTGTTTGGGGAGCCGGCTTGCCTGCGTTCACGCGCAGGCCCCTCGAGCTCAGGCTTTCTGTGACTTCGTGACTCGGCTTCGAGGCATCGCGTGAATTCCCTGAGCCGGTTCAGCCTTCTCCACGCAATGCGAGGTGCTGCTTCGAATGATCGAGCGGATGGGCAAGCGCGGACTCGACAGCGAGCTCGAACTCGAGGTCCTCCACATGATCGAGAAAGAAGGACTCCCAACGCCCGAGCGCCAATTCACGATCAAGGACAAGAAGGGCAACCGCGTGATGCGCGGTGACCTCGGCTACGAAGCGGAAGAGATCGTCCTCCACATCGACAGTCGCTTTCACCAATCACAGGAAGCGATGGCGAGAGACGCGAAGCAGCGCTCCACGCTCACCGACCACGAGTGGACTCAGCTCTTCGTCACCAAGCGCACCATCAAAGACAAGCTCTGGCTCGAGCAGCTCAAGCGCGCGCTCGCGAAGAAGCAGAAGAAAGCTTAGGGAAGCGGCCGCACCACGAGGTTCTTGCTCGCGAGGAACTCGGCGTTGAAGACCTTCGAGGCGTAGCGGCTGCCGTGATCGCAGAGGAACGTCGCGATTCGGAGATTCTGATTCGGACGCGCCTTCGCGATCTCGTACGCCGCGCGCACGTTGAGCGCCGCCGAGGTGCCCACCACCAGCGCGTCTTCGCGGGCCAGGTGGTACAGCATCTCGATCATCTCCTGATCACTCACGCGCATCGCGCTGTCGATCTTCGCGCGCTTGAAGTTCTCGGTGATGCGCATGATGCCGATGCCTTCGGTGATGGAGCCTCCGGTGGTCTCCATCTTTCCCTCGCGCACGTGGCAGTAGAGCCCTGAGCCGAACGGATCGACGAGCACCACCTCGAGCTTCGGGTTCTTCGCCTTCAACGCGCTCGACACGCCGCCCAGGGTGCCGCCGGTGCCGCACGACGCCACCAGCACGTCGAGCTTCCCGTCGCACTGCGCCCAGATCTCTTCAGCGGTGGTCTGCGCGTGGAACTCGCCGTTGGCCGGATTCTCGAACTGGTTCGCCCAGAACCAACCGTTCTGCTCGGCCAGTTTCCGCGCTGCGTGGAAGAAGTGATTCTCGTTCGCGAACGGCACCACGGGCAGCTTGCGCACCTCGGCGCCCATCGCCTCGAGCAGCTCGTATTTCTCGCGAGTCTGGTTGTCGGGCATCGTGACCACGACCTTGTAGCCACGCTCACGCCCCAGCAGCGCGAGCCCGATGCCCGTGTTTCCCGCGGTGCCTTCGACGATGGTGGAGCCGGGCTTGAGCACGCCGCGCTTCTCGGCGTCGCTGATCATTCCCTTCGCCGCACGGTCCTTGATGGACCCGCCGGGGTTCATGAACTCGGCCTTGCCGAGGATCTCGTTGCCGGTGCGCTTGCTCAACGTGCCGATGCGGAGCAGCGGCGTGTTTCCGACGGAATCCCAGAGAGTGCTGATCGAAGCCATGTTCAGCGCGACTTACCTCACTTCGACCTTCACGCCCTGCTTCTCCACCCAGGCGAGGAGCTCCTCTGGATCCATCGTCGTCGCGACGGGCTCGAACGGAGGCGAGTTCGAGCTCGCGATGGTCAGGTGCCACTCGTTCGGCCGCGTCGTCGCCCTGAGCAGCTCGACGTGCTCCAGCGCGATGACACCGCGAGTTCCTCCCTCGATGAGCAGCATCTCTTCAGTCACCACCAGGCGCCGCCTCGAGCGGAGCTGAGTCCAGGCGGCCCACGCCACTGGCACTCCGACGGTGGCGAGCGCGACGGTCACCCGCTCGAAGAGGCCCGGCGTGACGTGATTCCGATCGATCGCGATCAGCAGCACCATCGCCGCGAGCCACAGCGTGACGCCACCGAATGCCGCCAGGAAGAGTCGTCCGCCGAGGTCCATCTTCAGGCCGACGAGCTGACCGTGCAGCACATGGAGTCGCCGCTTTCGCTTGAGCTCGCGGAGCAGCTCGAGAGGACTCGAATCCGCACTCCGCCCAAGACGAGAAGCCGCGAGCCTCGCCACCTTCTGCTGGGCCCGGGTGAGCTCTCGCAACACCTTCGCCTCCGCGACTTTCGCGGCGACCTGGCGCACGGACTCAGCTGTTTCCGGCGACGTCTGCAGCAACGAGAGCCAGCGCTGATCGTGCTCCCACTCCCTCTGCTTCAGCGCGACCGCTGCGCCCCGCCACGCCGCGAGGTGCCGCTCGACGTGCTCGAGGTGTCCCTCCAGCTGAATCCGAGTGGCGGAGTCGACCCTCACTTCATCTTGAAGCCGAGCTTCGCGAGGTCGTCCTGGAACTGCTCCACCGTGGTGAACACGCGCCCGTGAATGCCGACCTGCGTGGCGGCGATCGCGTAGCTCTTCACGTCATCGAAGAACGCCGTCTTCCACGGTGACGTCCCCGCGACGGAGAGCGCTTTCTCGTAGATCGCCTTCTCCGGCTTGATGAAGCCCGTCTCGTACGAGAGCACCAGCCCATCGAACTGCTCGAGTACCGGGAGCAGCGGGCGCAGGTACTCGAAGTGTTGATGCTGCGTGTTCGAGAGCAGCACCAACTTCACCTGCCCCACGAGGAACTGCACCATGCTCACCATCGGCTCGTTGATGGTGAAGTGGCAGTTCCACACCTCGAGCCACTGCTTCTCCGTGATGTCCTTGCCGAGCCGCTGCACCAGCTCCGCGCGCAGGCCGTCACCGGGGAGCTTGCCGCGATTCACGCGCTCCCAGAGATCGCCTTCGAGGCGCTGCTTCATCGCCGCCGGCGTGGTGTCGAACGCGCGGGCCATCTCGGCGAAGAGCTTCTCGTTGTCGTGAAGGGCGAGCACGTTGCCCAGGTCGAGGATGACGGCGTCGAGAGACATGGTCGTGATTCTTAAGGCTGAGAGATGCGGAGATCCGTCACGTAGATGTCAGCTTGCAGCCCTTCGCCGAAGCTGAACGCGCCGAGATGGGGGCTCCATCCTGCGGGGGGAAAGGCCGCGCTGGGCAACGTGACCGGTTGTTCGTCGAGGGAGAGCTGAAAAGTCCCCCCATCGGGGATGAAGTGGAAGTCGGCTGCGTGCCACGCACCGGGCTCGAGGGTCACGCCGTACTGCGTGTTGTCGAGCCCGCGCGTCGGAGAGAACCAGTTGTTCGCGGAAAGAAGCGCCCCCTGCGTGCTGCTGATCGGCGCGGGGAAACTTCCACCTGCATCCGGAGCGACCGCGAAGCGCACCGAGAGAGAGTAGGGCGCTCTCACATCCACCCCCGCGGGGAGATCGACCACGAAGTTCGGAAACGAGAGGCCCACACGCTCCACGTGCGCGCACTTCGACGTGGGCTCCGGAAGACATCCACCATCGCAGCGCACCGAGGACGGCAGCGCAGGACACGGCACGATGCTGAGCGCCTGAGGGAGCTTCTGGCGCACCGTGGACGGAAATCCTCCGTCGGCGAAGTCGATCGCGACTGAGTTGGGACCCGTGTTGGGCAGCGTGCCCGGCGTGGTGACGCGGAAGTTCGTGAGCTCCGCGCGGCCCGCTCCGAGGAGTCCCATGCCGAGCTTGCCGGTGCGCGTGACGCCATCGGACCACCGCAGCACCTCGACGAGGCTCTGCTCGTTGGGGCCGTGAGAGAAGGAGACGACGTTGCCCTTCGAGGTCACGCGCAGGTGCGT
>CBIHPJ010000100.1:0-16637 GCA_966211295.1 uncultured Myxococcales bacterium
GTAGCTGAGGCCCACGTCTTCGAGCGTCCTGAGCACGCGGCTGATGTCGCGGTGCACCTCGAAGTGCACCATCGCCTCGCGCACGGACATGTCGAGGATCTCGGCGACGTTCTTCCCCTTGTAGCGCACGCGCAGGGTCGCCTCGTTGAAGCGCTTCCCGCCGCACACTTCGCAGGGCACGTAGACGTCGGCGAGGAAGTGCATCTCGACCTTCTTCACGCCATCGCCTTCACACGACTCGCAGCGACCGCCCTTCACGTTGAAGCTGAAGCGGCCGGGCGTGTAGCCGTACGCGCGCGCCTCGGGAGTCTGCGCCAGCACCTCGCGGATCGCGTCGAACACCTTGGTGTACGTCGCGGGGTTCGAGCGCGGCGTGCGACCGATGGGCCGCTGATCGATGTCGATCACCTTGTCGAGGTACTCGAGCCCGAGGATCGCCTGGTGCTTCCCGGGGATGTCGCGCGTCTCGTAGATGTGCCGCGCGAGCGCCGGGTAGAGGATCTCGTTGATCAGCGTCGACTTGCCGGCGCCCGAGACTCCGGTGACGGACACGAAGAGCCCGAGCGGGATCTCGACGTTCACGTCCTTGAGGTTGTTCTCCTTCGCGCCCTTGATGGTGATGCGCGGCTTGCCGCCCTTGCGACGGGTCTCGGGGACGGTGATCTCGACGCGACCCGAGAGGTAGCCGCCAGTGAGGCTCTTCTCGTTCGCCATCACCTGCTTCGGAGTTCCCTCGGCGATCACGTCTCCACCGAGCTCGCCCGCGCCGGGACCGAAGTCGACGATCCAGTCGGCTTCTTCCATCGTCTCTTCGTCGTGCTCCACCACCAGCACGGAGTTGCCGAGGTCGCGCAGCTTCTTCAGGGTGGCGATCAACCGACCGTTGTCGCGCTGGTGCAGGCCGATCGACGGCTCATCGAGGATGTAGATCACGCCGGTGAGCTCGCTGCCCATCTGCGAGGCGAGGCGAATGCGCTGGCTCTCTCCACCCGACAGCGTGGAGGCCGCGCGATCGAGCGAGAGATAGGTGAGTCCCACGTCCGCGAGGAACGAGAGACGCGAGCGGATCTCCTTGAGCAGCTCCGCGGCGATGGTCGCCTCGTTCTTGCTCAGCGGCAGCGCCGCGAGGAACTCGAGCGCCTGGCGAATCGTCATCTTCGACAAGTCGACGATGCTCTTGTTGCCCACCCGCACCGCGCGCGACTCGGGCCTCAGGCGTTCGCCGCCGCAGGTGGGGCAGGGCTTATCGCTGAGGAACTTCATGTAGTACTGCTTCATCGACTCCGAGGTCGTGGAGTTGAAGGAGCGCCAGAGCTTGTTGACCAGGCCCTCCCACTCCATCTTCCAGCGGGCGTCGCCCCACTTCATCGTGAGCTCTTTGCCCTCGCTGCCGTAGAGCACGACGTCGGTCTGCTTCTTGGGCAGCTTGTCCCACGGCGTCTCGAGATCGATGTTGAACGCGCGCGCGAGGGTGTCGACGAGATCGGCGGTCCAGCCCTCTCCGCGCGAGACACCCGAGGCCCAGACCTCGACCGCGCCGTCTTTGATGGAGCGCGTCTTGTCGGGGACGATCAGATCGGGATCCATCTCCGCGCGCGTGCCCAGCCCGCTGCACTCGGTGCACATGCCGAGCGGGTTGTTGAACGAGAACGACGACGGCGCGAGCTCGGGAAAGGAGAGGCCGCAGTGGTGGCACGAGTTGAGCTCGCTCATCGTGCGATCGGCCGACTTGGCCGCGGTCTCGTCGGTGACGATGAGCACGCCCTTGCCCTCGCGGAGCGCCTGCTCTACCGAGTCGGTGAGCCGCGGCCGCAGATCGGCCTTGAGCACCAGGCGATCGATGATCAGCTCGATGTCGTGCTTGGTCTTCTTGTCGAGCTCGAACTTGTCTTCGAGGGAGCGCACCTTGCCGTCGATGCGCGCGCGGCTGAAGCCACGCTTCATCGCGTCGGCGAGCAGGTCCTTGTGCTCGCCCTTGCGGTTCACCACCAGCGGCGCGAGGAGCTGGATCTTCGTGCCCGCCGGCGACTTCATGATCTCGTCGACGATCTGCTGCGCCGACTGCTTGCCGACCTTGCGGCCGCAGTTGTGGCAGTGCTGCACGCCGATGTTCGCGTAGAGCACGCGGAGGTAGTCGTGCACCTCGGTGACGGTGCCCACCGTCGAGCGCGGGTTGTTCGACGCCGCCTTCTGCTCGATCGAGATGGTGGGGGAGAGACCGCGAATGGTGTCGTAGCGGGGCTTTTCCATCTGCCCGAGGAACTGGCGGGCGTAGGCGGAGAGCGACTCGACGTACCGGCGCTGCCCCTCTGCGTAGAGCGTGTCGAACGCGAGCGAGCTCTTTCCAGAGCCCGAGACGCCCGTGAAGACGACCAGCTTCTTCTTCGGGATGTCGAGGGAGACGCCCTTGAGGTTGTGCTCTTTGGCGCCGCGAATGCTGACGAAGTCGGGTTCGGCCATGGTGGGTTGCCTTGGAGTAGCGCGTGCTGCGCGACAGCGCTCGCCCGACTTGTCCCGGAACGGGTGTTCAGGTCAAGCATTCTGGCGGAGGCCTGCCCGATCGTGCGAAGGGAGCGCTCCATTTCGTCCGGGGGGTTCATGCGAGTCGCGTTGCTGGTGCCGGTGGTGTTCGTGGTCGTGGGTTGTTCGGAGATGAAGCCGATGATGCTCTGCGTGCCCGGGAAGTCCGAGGCGTGCGTTGGGCCGGGCGGCTGTCAGGGTGGACAGACCTGCAACGCGGAGGGCACGGGCTTCGGCGCATGTGACTGCGGCTCCGCGGGTGGCGGCTCCGGTGGTGGCGCGATGGGTGGCGGCTCCGGAGGAGGACAGATGGGCGGCGGAGGAGGCTCGCTCGGAGGCGGCGGTGGAACGACCGGCGGCGGTGGCGGCGCGACTGGCGGAGGCGGAGGCGATCAGGACGCGGGCATGGACGCCGGCACCGACGCGGGAGTGGACGCGGGTGTCGATGCGGGACTTCCCGATGCGGGACTGTGCGATCCCTCCGTGTCTGATGGCGGCTTCAACGGCTGCGCCGCGGGTGAGCGCTGCACGTGGATCACGCTCGCCACGCAGCCGGTGGAGAACGGACGGATCGGCTGCGTGCCGATGGGCACCTCGTCGAACGGGAGCACCTGCACGCCAGCCACGCCTGGGCCCATGGGCGCCGACGATTGCGTCCAGGGGAACATCTGCATCAACGCCCAGTGCAAGAAGGCCTGCCTGCTGAGCGACCCCAACAGCTGCGGGAGCAGCGCGGTGTGCACCGCGTACTCCGGCCTCTTCGCAAACGATCCCGATGTGCCCACGTATGGAGCCTGCGTGCCCACGTGCGATCCGCTGACCAACGCTCCGTGCACGGGCACCCAGGGCTGCTACTTGCTCGTCAATCAGACCGACACGGTGGCTGTATGCGCGGGCGCCGGGACCGTTCAGCATGGCCAGACCATCACCGGCACGGCCTTCGCGAACTCGTGCGTGCCCGGAGCGAAGCCGCGGAGGAAGGACCAGAGCACGATGACGATGGAGTGCGGTGGTCTCTGCGCGCCCGCCGAAGTCACGATGGGCATGAACACCGCGGACGAAGGCGGAATCGCTCCGAACAATTGCCAGACGCGGTGGGGTGCGGCGCCGCCGCCTGACTCCACGTCTGGCGAGTCGTGTCGGTACTTCTGGGCAGTCGAGCCGGGTCCCAATCTCACGCGGTTCAGCAACACCCTCGGCTACTGCTTCAAGCACGCCGCCTTCCAGTACGACTCCAACGGGGACCTGACGCCGGACATGCCGTGGCCGCGCTGCACGACGTTGACGACGGGCGACGTCGTTCCGCCGTTCTCTCCGATGCAGAACGACGCGCTCTACTTCGCGTGTGTGCCGCAGCCGGTCATGAAGCGCGCTCAGCCTTCGCCGCGAATGCCGAACTCGGAGTCGATGCTCACCGGTTGGCGCTGATGCAGCTCGAGCTGCTCACCACGCCGAAGCCGGGTGACGGCGATTTCGGGAGCGAGCTCTCCGCCCCTCTCCCCGGCCCTCTCCCCGCTCGCGCAGGGAGAGGGAGGAGTTAGTCGCGCTCGTCGAGCAGGTACCGGTTGGAGATCGCCTTGAACGACAGGCGGCCTCCGAGCACCGTCGAGCGCATCGGCGTGATCGGACGGATCACGATGCCCTCGCGCTGGTTGCTGGTGCCCTCGTACGTACCCTCGGCCTTGCTGAGGAGCGAATCGACTGTCTCGTCGAAGCGCTCTCCCTCGAAGGCCAACGGAACCGGCGTGAGTCCGTGGGCTCCGCAGAACTTCCGCAGCTCCACGTCGCTCAGGTGCTCACCCGTTCGCGTGTCGTACAGGTTGAACACGAAGAGCGACTTGTCCTTCGCCCCGACCGGGTTTCCCTGCACGCCTGGACCGACGATCTCGCCCTGAATGGCGAGCGACGATCCGCGGAGCACCTCGGCCAGCCGGTGCTTCTTCGCGATGTACCAGTAGAGGTTCTCGCCCTCGGCGATGGAGTGGTTCCGGCCGCACGCGTGCAGGTCTCCGTCGACCATCACGAAGGTGGAGCTGGTGCCGTCCATCTTCACGGTGGCGATGAACGGCTGACCGCGCAGCTCCTCGAGCACCTGCGGCACGGCCTGCACGCGCATCTCGTCGGTCTTCGGAACGAGCGAAGGAAAACCTGCACGCCAATCGCCCATGCCACTCGGCGCAGGCGGCTCGTACTTGAGGACACCGATCTTCTCGGTGACGTCTTCTCCCTCGCTGCCGGTGACTCCGGCCTGGGCGAGCGGCATCAACAGTCCCTGGCTCAGTGTTCCTCGCAGTCGAAGCGTGCGAATGCGGAACTTCTCAGGACGGGCGAGCGGCGGCTGGTTCTTCTGCTGCCACAGCCAGGCGAAGGCCTCGCGGTCCGGAGGCACGGCGTCGATCTCGAGGTACACCGCGAGATCGCCCACCTTGAACTCTCCGCGCTTCACCACGCACTGCCAGCCTGCGACCCTCGCCAGCTCGATGCGATCGGCACCCGCGATGGGCGCGAGCTCGGAAATACGGATGATCGAAGCGAGAGCGCGATGCATGGGAGGCCTCCTGAGGCACGGGGTTTACGCCGCCGACAAGAGGACTCCGAGGAAACTGACCGCGACTCTGGCATGAGCGCGCCATGCCTCTGATTCCTGGCCTGCGTGTCGTTCGTTCTCCACTCCATGGCTACGGAGTCGTCGCCCTGCGCGATTTCAAGGAAGGCGACATGATGGCCGACATCGAAGGCGTCACCTGGCGCGAAGGCGAGTGGTGGGACGACAAGTACACGCTGCGCATTACCGACGCGGTGTCTTTCGACATGGTGGACCAGACGCGGTGGATCAATCACTCCTGCACGGCCAACGCGGAGATCGATCTCGGCCTCGACGAGCACGGCGAACCGTGGGCGAAGCTCTACGCGTGGCGCGACATCGCTGCAGGTGAAGAGGTGACCTACGACTACGAGTTCCCCGCGGCGCTGGCGGAGCCGTGCACGTGTGGCTCTCCGCAGTGCCGGGGGTGGATCGTGCGGGAGGAGGAGCTGCATCTCCTCCCGAAGCGTTAAGCGACGACCAGCTCCACCGGCATGTTGCCGCGAGTGGCGCGCGAGTACGGGCACACCTGGTGCGCGGCCTCCATCAGCGCCACCGCCTTCTCGCGCTCGAGCTCGGGGAACGTGCCGGTGAGCTTGGTGGAGATGGTGTAGCCATCATCCGCCTTGTTGAACGTCACCGCTGCGCCGATGGTGAACGGGCCCGCGTGCACGCCCTGCATGCGCGCGACGAGTCCGACCGCTCCGGCGAAGCAGGCCGAGTAGCCCGCGGCGAAGAGCTGCTCGGGGTTGCTGCCGACCGCACCATCGCCGCCCATCGACTTCGGCATGGTGAGGTTGAGATTGATGAGGCCATCGTCTGACTTCACGTTCCCTCCGCGGCCTCCCTTGGACAGAGCATTCGCGGTGTAGAGCGGGGTGAGCGTTTTCATTCGTTTTCCTTTTGCTGTGACGCCGCGTTCGCCTCGCGGAGCGTCTTGGTGAGTGCCGTCAGCTCCTCGCGGAGCTTGGCGATGGCGGGGAGATCGATGTCGAGATTGCAGGCGAGGGCGCGGGGGATGCCTTGCGCCTTCTTCTCCAGCGCTTTGCCGGAGCGGGTGAGGGTGATGCGCACCACACGCGCGTCCTTCTCGTCACGAGTGCGCTTCACGAGCTCGTCAGCCTCGAGCTTCTTGAGGAGCGGGGTGAGGGTGCCGGAGTCGAGCTGCAGCCGATCTCCGATCGCCTTCACCGAGGTGCCGTCGGCTTCCCAGAGCACCAGCATCACGAGGTACTGGGGGTAGGTGAGCCCCAGCGGCGCGAGCAGCGGCCCGTACGCGGCCGTCATCGCCCGGGAGGCGGCGTACAGCGAGAAGCAGAGCTGTTGGTCGAGGCGGAGGGGATTCACGCCCGCCAATATGGATTCGAATTAAATCGAATGCAATTAAATCGTATGCAATCGAAGTTCGGGCTTCGCCGCGAGCCATTCGCGAATCGCCTGGGCGATTTCGTGCGGCGCGTCTTCGGGGGCGTGATGACCCGCGGGGCCCAGCGCGGTGACGTCGAATTTGCCTCGCGCCCACTCGGTGATCGCCGGAGCGTTGCTGAGTCCTCCTCCTGCGAAGGTGAGGAGGAGCTTCGGGGTCTTCGGTGAGCTCGCGATCCACTTCGCGTTGCGCTCCACGACCGCCGTGACTTCAGGAGGCTCTCCGTCGATGGGCAGCTCGCGCGGCCACTGAAGCAAGGGGCGCCTCGAGGCCGGAGTGGGGTAGGGCGCGAAGTACACCGCGCGGTCCGCTTCACTGAGGCCGCGCTTCACCCCGTTCTCCAGCGAGCGCGGCAGGAACTCGTTGCGCTCGAGCACCATCGCTTCGCCGACGCCGGGAGTGCGGAGCGCGCGGAAGAGCTCCGCTCCCTGTGGTGGGTATTCGCTCCACTTGAGCGGCTGCAGGAAGGTCTCGAACACCACCACGCCGCGCACTCGCTCGCTGTGACGCGAGGCCCAGTCGAGCGCGAGGATGCCGCCCCAGTCGTAGCCGACGAGCGTCACGTCGCTCAGGTCGAGCGCCTCGAACCAGGCGTCGAGGTAGCGGGCATGGTCCGCGTAGCGGTACGCGAGGTTCGGCTTGCCCGACTCGCCCATGCCGATGAGATCCGGCGCGAGTTTCCGTCCCGGCAGCGCGGGAATGACGTTGCGCCACACGAAGGAAGAGGTGGGGTTGCCGTGCAGGAGAACGATCGGAGCCCCGGTGCCGGCTTCACGGTGCGCGATGAACGAGTCGAGGACTTGAGTGGTTTGCATGCCCTCAAAGTGCGCTCGCACAGTGCTTTGCGGAAGTGATGATTCGTGATGATGATGCTCACCCAGAGTGAGCGTTGAATCGATCGATCTGAACCTGTTGTTGGTGCTCCACACCGTGCTCGAAGAGCGCAACGTGGCGCGCGCGGCGAGGCGGCTGCACGTCACTCCCTCTGCGGTCAGCAATGCGCTCGCGCGCCTGCGCGGCATCCTCGGAGATCCCCTCGTCACCCGGCAGGGGCGCGGCATCGTGCCGACTCCTCGTGCAGTCGAGCTCGCGCCGGTGATCGCGCGCGGAATTCGCGAGCTCGATTCGGCGCTTCACTCCGTCGCCTTCGACGCGGCGAATTGCACGCGCACCCTCACCATCGCGCTGGCGGATGCGGGACAGGTGACGTCGCTCCCGCGCATCGCTCAGCGTTTTCGGAAGGAGCTGCCGCGCGCGCACCTGCGCGTGGTGGGCATCGATTCCTTGGTGTCCCTCGGTGATCTCTCGTCCGCGGAGGTGGATCTGCACCTCGGAGTGAAGGCGCCGGGCGTGCACTCGGAGCCGCTGTTCGAGGAGCCTTCGCTGCTCGTGGCCCGTCGCGGACATGCCTCGCTAGGCAAGCGCCTCTCGGCCTCCGCGCTCGCAGCGCTGAGTCACGTGCGCGTCGACATGCTCCCTGGGAAGGGGCTGCGTGATCAGATCGGCGCGGCGTACGCGCGCGCCGGACTCGAGCGGAACGTGGTGATGACCGTGCCGAGCTTCACCGCGGCCGTCGCGATCGTCGCGTCGACCGATCTGGTCGCGACCGTTCCCGAATCACTGCTCGAGGTGCACCCGAAGCTTCAGCGCGTCAGCGGACCGATGCCCGCGCACTCGGTGGAGATCTCGATGAACTGGCATGACCGCACCGAGGCAGACCCGGCGGCACGCGCTCTCAGGGGAATCGTGCGCGCAGCCATCGCGTGACTCGGAGAGTGACGATCTATTTCGGGTCGTCGAACACGAACTCTTTCGCGGTGTGGCGGACTGAGTCGAGGAACGCCGGAGGTCTGTGGTCGCGCGACCATTTCAGCTCCACGCGTTCGAGCGGTCGATGCGCGAAGCCCGCCAGCGCGCGCCTGAGGAGAAACGAATGGTCGATGCCCGAATCGTCAATCGTGCAGCGGAGCCGATCGAACCCGGTCGCTCCGCGGCTCCACTCGAGCTTCAGGTTCCAGTTCGGAATGAGGATGAAGCGTTGAAGTGAGCGAGGGGCGAGGTCGAGGGTCTCGGCCGCGAAGAGAGGGGGCGGCGGAAGGTGGAGCTCGGCGTTCGAGACGGCGGTGTGAATCGAGAGCTCGAGCTCATCGGCGGCCTCGATCACGCGGTACCGAAAGATCGCGGGGAGCACGGCCGGAGGAGGTCTCGAGGTGTACAGCGCGAGCTTCTGAAGCGAGCGGGGCGCGGTCGCCAGACGCTCGATGTCCTCCCCGTGTCCAAGCCGCGCTTCCATCAGGTTCGGGGCGATGGTGAGCAGCGGCAGCAGCATCTCCACACTTCCGCCGTGCACTTTGCGGAGTCGGCGAAAGCGCTCGAGCGTGGGTTGCTCGACCCGCCACGTGAAGGTGACGTCTTCGAGGAGCTCGAGCTCAGGGACGAGCGGCGGATCGGAGCTGAACTCGCAGCGGGCCAGGAAACCACGGTCGAACCGCAGACCTTTCAGGTGCAGGTGCGGCTCGAGGGCGCCGAGGAAGCGCGATCGATGCAGCGTGAGCAGCTCCGCCTCGCGAGCACGCGCGGCCGGAGTGACTCGGCCGCGGGACCGCGCGATCTGGAGCACGACGAACTCGCCTCGGGGATCGCCTTGCTCGCTGAGCCAGTCGGCCCACGTCAGTCGCGGAGCGTCATCGTCGGGCGCGGCGTAGATCGCGGCCCGCAGAGCAGCGCCATCAACGAGAGCGGTTGCCGAGGGCACAGCTGACGCCATGCGCTTCGGAATCAGCGCGTCGAGCCGCGCAAGGGCGGCGGGGTCATCGACCGCGCTGGCTTTCCGCTGCTTCTTCACCTTCTCGACGAGGCGTCTCGACCGCTGGATGAACGGCTCGGAGATCGGTGCGAGCTCGGACTGCCCATGACCCTCATGAGGAATGAGCCAGGGCTCGAGTGCCGTAAGCAGCCCTTCATGCCCGCTCTTCTCGATGCAGCGGTGCAGGCCACGCCTGACGTTCGCGGACAGCTCTCTCACGCGACCCCGCCTGGTGAGGAGCTCGACCGCCATCGTCGCGATGCGCGGATCTTCTTCCAGCTCGGCCCACGCATCGACCAGATGGCCGAGCGGGCCCACCTGCACGCCGACGGCGTACTCCTTGAACGCGACGAGCACGGGACCGCGATCGTCGACCGTCGATTCGCGAATGAGCCGGGTCAGCGCTTCTCCGCGCTCGGTAATCTTTGGTGGCAAGCCCTCGAGGGGCTTCAGCAGCGCCTCGCTCAGACGCTCAATCAACTCGGCGAGCCAGGGATGCCGTGATGCGCGAAACGCGACGAGCAAATGCCGTAGTGCAGCCCTCGGATCCTTCTCGTGCTTCAACTCGGCATCGAGGAGCTCAGACATGAGGCTTCAGCTCGAGGTGACGGGCCTTCTCTGCACGCTTTGGTGAGAGCTCCACTCCCACTGCGTCGAGGCCGTGTTGATTCGCGACTGCGAGCATGGTGCCCACGCCGCAGAAGGGATCGATCACGGTCTTCGTCCCGGTGTGCTTCACGAGGAACTCGGCGATCGCTTCGCACGCCTCCATTCCCATCGCGCGCGCCCAGGTCATCTCGCCCAGCCGCGGCAGCACGTCGGCGAAGGCCTGCGCTTTCTCGAGCCGCTTCTCGCGCGAGAAGCAGAGCAGGTGGGCGTACGCGGGACGGCCGAACGTCGTCAGTCCCGCGGGCGCGCGGCAGACCACCTTGTGCCAGAGGCAGAAGCTGCCAGCGGCCTCCGCTCCCATCGAGACGAGGAAGCCCTTGTCGACCCACCGTCCGTCGAGCTTCACGTCGGTCTGATAGAAAATCGCGACGCCCTGATCATCGAGCTGCCTGCAGATCAGCTCGCTGGTGTCGATGAACCACTTTCGCCAGCCGGCGAAGCCGAGGCCGGGAACTTCCGAGCTGTCAGGCATCGAGGTGACGATCGCCACCTCAGGGCCGAATTTCTGGGCTCGGAGCCATGCGACTCCCTCGGTGCAGTGGACTTCTCGGCTCGCCATGACCGGGAAATGCCACGAAAAGGCTCGGTTCGTAATTGCCGCTGACAGTCGCTCGAAATTCGCCCCACGCGCTGGTGCCGAGGATTCACTTCATGAAGCGCGCGTTCCTCATCCTGCTGGCGATGTTCGGGTGTGCACCGGAGTCTTCAGTTCAGGCTCCGGTTCTCAATTCTCGATACGACGCGCTCTTCGTTGCGTCGGGTCAGAAGCATGACGTTCCGGCTCGCGTGCTCGCGGTGACCGCGCAGGCGCTGACTCGCACGCAGATGGTGGACGGCGACGGAGAATGGGGCCGCCCCACCTTCGGCCTGATGGCGATCCCCGCCGAGTTGATCGACGACGCGAACGAGCGAACGGACCCCGCGGCCAACATCGAGCTCGCGGCACGGCTGCTCTCGAAGCGGGCCGACGAGTTGCAGATCGATCGCTCCGATCTCCGAGCGTGGAGCAAGGTGATCACGGATTACGCGCGCGTCGAAGATCCTGCCTTCCTCCGCGACGAAGTCTTGAGGCCACTTGGAGTCCTCGAGGATGGCGACGTGGCCATCAAGCGCCAGGCGCTCTCGCCCGATTACGACCTCGGCATCTGGCGTCCCTCTCCGAACTTCAACTCGCGTGGAGGCCGCACGCCGCAGATCGTCGTCATCCACACCTGCGAAGGTGGTTACGCCGGGTGCTGGGGCTGGCAGACCAACCCCGCGGCGCAGGTCAGCGCGCACTACACGGTGAGCGATGGGAGCGAGGTCACCCAGCTGGTGCGCGAGTCAGACCGCGCCTGGCACGTGGGCGCGACCTACGACTGCGCGAACAACAACGGAGTGCGCTGCGATCTCAACGGCATCAGCACCAACACCATCGCGGTCGGCATCGAGCACGCAGGCTACGCCTCGCAGGCGAGCTTCCCGGGCTCGCAGATCGACGCGTCTGCGCGGCTGGTGTGCAGCATCACGCGCAACTGGGGCATCCCCCGCGATCGCAACCACATCCTGAGTCACGGGCAGCTGCAGCCGGCCGATCGCACCGATCCGGGTCCAAACTGGCCGTGGGACGCCTTCATCGCGAAGGTGCAGGACGTGTGCGGAGACAACCCGACTCCGCCGCCTCCGTGCGATCGGACCGCGGGGCCGTTCACCTTCTCGTGTGATGGCGCCGAGGCCGGCCAGGCCTGCGTGAACTTGAATGAGCCGTCGGACCCCGACACCTGGAACGACAACTTCGTCTGCTCCGCGACGGACTACGGCTTCCGCTGGTCATACGCCGGGCCGATCGACGGTATGGACTGCACCGGGGTGAACGAGGCCTCCGAGCCGCTCGCGAGCGCGTGGAGCGACAACTATTTCTGCGCTCCCAAACAAGCGCCGTGGATCGTGAGCTATTCGAGCGCGGGGCCGCTCGACGGGAAGACGTGCGTGCACTTGAACGAGACGCTCGATCTCGCGAACTCGTGGAGCGACAACTACCTCTGCTTCGAGCCGCGCTACGTGTTCGAAGAGGGCGAGTTTTCGTTCGCCACGGCCGGGCCGGTCGACGGCCGCTCGTGCGTCAGCGTGGCCAACTCCGACCCTGACACGTGGAGTGACAACTATCTCTGCGCGGCGCGCGACTTCGGGCTCACCTGGTCCACCAATGGTCCTCAAGAAGGGAAGCGCTGCGTGGCGATCACGGAGAGCAGTGACTCCACTCCTGATTCGTGGAGCAGCACGTATCTGTGTGTTCCCAACGACGCGCCGTACCGCTTCGGCTGGAGCTCCGCGGGGCCGATCGATGGCAGCCAGTGCGTGCGCTGGTTCGATCACGCCGAGAGCGCGACGTGGCTCGACAATTGGTTGTGCTTCACGCCGATCGCGCCTGCTCCACCCGCGAAGCCGCCCGAGGTGGCGCCCATGCCTCAGCCGATCGATCAGCAGCCCGACGCTGAGACGTCCGAGATGCAGGCAGTGCAGGGCGGCTGTTCGACGAGTGCGGCCGGCGCGCTGTGCTCGTTGGCGCTCCTGTTCCTCCTGAACCGCCGGAACACGGCGGCAGGACCGTGTCCCGTGACAGTCCCTGACAGATGACGAGGCGTTAGGGGCGTTTTCGGACACTTGAGAAGTAGGGACGACGTGGCGTCCCCCGTGCAGAATGCGCCGCCATGAAACTACTCACCTGGTCGTGCTGCGCAGTGATGCTGCTTGCTGCACCCGTCGTTCACGCTCGTGACTGGTTCGTCCGCGAAGGTTCCAGTGGCGGCGACGGTTCGATGTCCAAGCCCTTCGGCGATCCGTGGCAGGCGCTCGACAAGTGCGAGGCCAACGA
Organism: uncultured Myxococcales bacterium; assembly: GCA_966211295.1. GTDB lineage: Bacteria > Myxococcota > Myxococcia > Myxococcales > Myxococcaceae > Archangium_A. Next base: position 12,860 of record CBIHPJ010000100.1, read on the forward strand.
CGCCATCCACATCACCGCGGGCAAGTACTACGGCCGCAACAACGTCGGCACCTGGGAGATCCCCTTCGACGGCGTGCAGCTGATCGGCGGCTACGACAAGGACTTCAAGACGCGCGATCCGTGGACCAACCTCACCCAGCTCCTCTGGGACAAGACCTCGAAGAACTGGCCCAAGCAGGAGCGAATTCTCGGGCGCGCGAAGAACCAGGTCGTCGACGGCATCGTGATCGACATGCGCGATCAGAATAAGTACGCCGACGCCGAGCAGACGGGCCGCGCCGAAGATCCCGGTCGTGAGAGCGCGATGCGCTTCCACATGCCGGTGACCGTGCGCAACTCGATCATCGTCAACCCGGGCGACAACGGCATCGTCTGCAGCCAGGGCTCCACGATCGAGAACAACCTGATCTTGAGCTCGATGATCTGGGGCGTGGTGGTGAACAACAACTCCGCCGAGGCCAAGGCGGTGGCCACCATCAAGAACAACACCATCGCGTTCACCTTCGACGATCGCGCGGCGGGCAAGGGCGGTTACGCGGGCTCGGCGCTCGCCATCAAGGGCCCGGCGACCATCACCAACAACATCCTCATCCACAACGACAACCACGGCATCTACACGACGGCGCTCAACGAGAAGGTCTCGATCAGCGGCAACGTGTTCTCGCTGAACCTCTTCTCGAACATCTCGTTCAGCGCCGACGGGAAGACGGTGATCATCGCCAACGACAACATGGATGACCTCGACGAGGCGGGCTTCAAGGCCGCCGACGGCAACGAGGTGAAGAACCCGGGCCTCGACTTCGACCCGAAGTGGATGGACGCGTACTCCAAGCGCACCGCGGAGCAGCCCGGCAAGCTGGTGATGGACGACTGGAACAAGGCTCGCCAGATGATGGGCCTGCCGATGATCGCGAAGGGTGGCGTTCCCGCGAGCGGTGTCGCTCCGGCCTACGATCTCACCCAGGCGCTCAAGCTGATGAACCCGAAGTCGGGCGGCAAGGCGGGCGCGCGCAAGGTGAAGCTCGAGGTGAAGCTGCAGGGTGGCGATTCCGGTCCTGCGAAGACCTACGCGAAGAGCGATCTGAAGACCTGGGTGCGTGACGGCTCGTCGGTGAACGGCAAGTCGCTCGAGATCCTCGTGGCGGTCGGCAGCGTGACGAACACCCAGCCCATGGAGGGCATGGGGTACCCGCGCGATCAGCACGAGGGCATCGAGCTGTACGAGCTCACCGGCGAGCACCGCTACATCGTCGGCGTCTACAAGAAGGGCTCGTCGGCGCAGCGCTACGTGGAAGAGAACCGCGGCTGGTATCGCGGTGGCTCTCAGAACCCCGATCGCATCGCGGTGGCGCGTGGCATCGCGTACGGCCTCTCTGGCGTGGTGAAGGCTGGCTTCTTCATCGAGAGCATCGAGGCGTACGACGCGAGCAACGACGCGCCGGCGCCCCGTCCCCAGGGCCGCGACTGGTTCGTGCGCGCTGGAGCGAGCGGCGGTGACGGCACCAGGGAGAAGCCCTTCAAGGATCCCTGGCAGGCGCTCGAGAAGGTCGAGTCAGGCGACAACATCCACGTGGCCGAGGGCGAGTACTACGGGAAGCTCAAGTCGGGCGCCTGGAAGATCGACACCACGTACATCGCGCTCATCGGCGGCTACGACAAGGACTTCACCGAGCGCAATCCGTGGAAGCACCCCACGCGCCTGCTCACCCCTGCCGACGTCAAGGGCAGCAAGGGCGGGTACACCATCGAGGGCACCGACGATCACACCGGCGCGATCGTCGACGGGTTCATCTTCGACAAGAAGAACCTGAACCTCTACGAGAAGGACGGCGATCTCATCTACGACCGCTCCGACAAGACCGAGCACCTGTGGCTCGCGAAGCCGGGCTGCATCATCCGCAACAACGTGTTCATGAACGGAGCGGCCGCTGCGCTCCGCGTGAACGGCGGTCAGCGCGTCGAGAACAACATCATCATCAACCACGTGTACCACGCGGTCACCGCCAACGGCGGCTTCGGCGGGACGTTCGTCTTCAAGAACAACACGGTGCTCTTCTCGTGGGATCCGATTCGGTTCGGCGAGGGCCACGGCTCGAACGGCAACCTGCTCGCGCTCCAGGGCCGCGTGGAGGCAGTGGTCGACAACAACATCTTCGAGTTCGCTGACAACGACGCCATTCAGCTCTCGGTGGAGTCGAAAGACGTGATCCTCACCAACAACTCGTTCTCGAAGAACCTGTGGTCGGTAATTCAGCGCACCACCGACTGGACCTCGGTCGACGAGAAGGAGTTCAGCCATCTCGAGGATCTGAAGTTCAAGAAGTGCTCGGGCAACGTGCTCGCGATGTCCGGCGTGCCGCTCGAGAAAGACTGGTTCGACATCTACCTCCAGCGCGTCGCTCCGGTGCCGGGCAAGGTGCAGATGGACGACTGGAACCAGCTGCGCGAGATGATGGGGCAGCCGGTGATGGCGACCGGTGGCAAGGCGGGTTCGGGCTTCGCGCCGGCGTACGACTGGCAGAAGGCGCTCCAGCTGTTCCCGAAGAACCCCAAGGTCACCCAGGGCGCGCGGGCGCAGAACTTCCCGGTGAGCTTCACGGGCAAGACGCCGACCGCGGAGGCCTCGTACGACTACTCGGAGACCCCGTGGGACGTCGCCGCCAGCAAGAGCGAGTGGGAGAAGCTCAACGGCAAGCGCGTCTCACTGAAGGTCGTGATCAACCGCATGGACAACGACTGGCAGCTGGGCGAGGCGCCGAAGGACTCCTTCTCGGTGTTCATGGCGTGCGGCCCCGAGGGCAACGACAGCCCTGGCCTGCCGATGCGCTTCTACGTGAAGAAGGGCACCAAGCATGAGCGCGTGCTCAACAACGCGAAGAGCTACAGCTCGGGTCCGGTGGAGCAGACGTACATCATCAAGGGCGTGGCGAAGACCAACCGCCAGATGATCGCGGAGTCGATCGAACGCGCTGATTGATGAGTGTTGCTCCCTCTCCCTGCGCCGCGGGGAGAGGGTCGGGTTGAGGGGCGGACTTCTGTCTCAGCCGTTCACCCAGTGCACCGGGCCGCGCACGTAGTCGATGTATGGACGCCAGCTCTTCGGAACTGGCCCGCGCGGGAGCAGCACGGTGGTCAGTCCGGCGCGGTGAGCGGCCTTGAGGCGGTTCATCGCTCCAGGCGTGGTGGAGATGGTCTTCATGAAGACCTTCGTGTGCGCCGCATCGGTGATCTTCTTGGTGTCGACGAAGGTCTTGAGGCCGCCCTTGCCGTACTCGAAGGGCTTGCTGCCCTTGGCTTCGTACTCGACGCGAACGCCGAGCTTCGCCGCCTTGCGCAGCATGTATTTCATCGAGTGGATGCGGAAGCCGTCCTTCGAGCGGAGGCGGAAGACTTCCTTCGCGGTGAGCTGGCTGATGCGCGCGTTCTTCGGGATCTTGTGCAGCGGATCGAAGAAGCCGCCCTTGGTGAGCACGGCAGCCCAGTGGGTGTTCACGGGCACGCCGTCCTTGGTGATGTTCACGTCGAGGTCGATCGCCTTCTCGTGCTTGGCGGCGTGCTTGAGGCCCTGCACCGAGTTCTCGAAGCGGTAGTTGTCGGCGTGGAGGAAGTGGCTCCACTTCTTGGGGACCTTGGGGGGCACCCGGCCGGCGGGGTGATCGGCGCGCACGCCGAGCTTCAGCACCTGGCCCGACTTGAGCGGCTTCGAGAGATCGTTGAGCGCGCCCAGCTCGGCGCGGGTGAGATGCACCTTCTTCGCGATCGAGTTGACGGTGTCGCC
>CBIHPJ010000101.1:0-16429 GCA_966211295.1 uncultured Myxococcales bacterium
CGACGAACGTGGCGACGACTTCGCCGCTGGTGAGTTCGCAGATCGTCCCGCTGCACGCGCCAGAGAAGCCAGCGAAGCGAGCGTGAGTTCCCTCCTCGGCGGTGAGTGTCAGTGGAGCCGCAGTGATCCACTCGCAGTCATCTGCGCAGCTCCGTCCATCTGACGACCGGACCATTCCATGACCGCGCACCTGGACGCGCAGCGCGGGTTGGACCCCAGCATCGTCAGCGTTCGAGCTTTGGCAGTTGCTCCCGCAACTCGCGGCGAGAAGCATGGGAATGACGCGATCGAGTCTCAAGGTCGAGTCGACTTAGCCGCTGCGGCACTTCAGGCCGGACCCGAAATTGGGGACTCACCACTTGTTGAGCCACGGCGAGCGCATCACTCGCGGGTCTACGTTGCGTCGCTCATGCGGTTCGATGAACAGCACATCGTGCGACTCGAAGGGGCAGCCGACGATGACGCCATCAGGGAGCGTGGTGAGGCCGTAGTGCGAGTACTGGAAGATCCCTCCGTCTGTCGCGAGCGGCACTTCGGTCACGAATCCGTCGCGATCGATGATCGCGATGTTCGCGGCGGGGAAGGCGGCCTGAAGCGCGTAGCCGTAGCCGTTCGTCGACCACGCGCCTGAGTAGTAGCCGGTGTGGATTCCCGGCGTGGTCACGTTCGCGTTGACGCCGTCCCAGACCACGAACTCTGCGTTCTCGTACGGCATCAGCAGTGCTCCGCCATCAAGGAGCAGGAGGCCCCCAGAGTGCCCTTCGAGATTGGCGGGGCCCACCAGGAATCCTCCAGAGGGGGTGAGGTGGATCATCTGATTCGCTCTGCGCGGCACGATGATCGCTGACTCGCCATCGGCGAGCAGGATCGGGGTGCCGTAGTTCGCGCCGAAGTTCCCGCTGCTCGGGATTCCGGCGTCGTAAATGGTGAGCAATTGCGTCGCCCTATCGAAGACGCCGGGGAAGACGTCGCCGCGTGGCGAGAGGAGCACTTTCTGCGAGAGCGTGATCACGCCGCCCTCGAAGTAGGGCGTGGTCATCACTCCGTCTCTGGGCAAGCCAGCATCGAGTAGGGCCGCGGTGTTGCCGCCGATCGCGACGAAGTTCGGGTTTTCGTAGACGATGCCGAGCACGCCGCCGTCGGCGAGCAGCACTCCGCCTTGCCAGGAACCGTTCTGTCCGAGGCTGATGGTCGTCACGTTGCGAGTGGGCGAGATGCGGAGCGCCCTGCCACCCTGGAAAGGAAGGCAGATCACGTCGCCTGAGGGCGTAAGCACGCCGCCGACCCACTTGCCGCCGGGGTATCCCGCATCGACGAACGCGAGGTCGAAGCCCGCGTCGAGTCCGGGCGGAGCTGCGAAGAGCTCACTGGCGACTTCGGCCCAGGTCAGCTCGCCGCCATCGCTCGGAGTTCCACCGCCGCCTCCCGTTTCACCGCCGCCACCGCCTGTTGCGCCGCCGCCGCCTCCCGTTGCGCCACCGCCACCGCCAGTTGCACCGCCGCCACCGCCGGTTGCGCCACCGCCGCCTCCAGTACCGCCACCATCACCGGTGATCTGACAGTGGCCGGAGGCGACGCATTGGTCGCGGAAGGTCTGCTCAGACCAGCAACCAGACAAGGTGATCAGCGCAAGAGTGAGAACGTGGCGCATCAGAAGGTCCCTCCGAGCGCGAAGCCGGCGGAGCTGGAGGTGAAGCCGAACGACACCGTCACCGGCGCATCGGGTGTGAGCGCGTTCCAGATGATGCCGCCGGCGATGAAGGCGCCACCGAGCACGCTGAGCGCGATGCCGAAGCCGCGCCGCGTGGAGAGCTCGTTGAACTTCTGGCTGATCTGATCATCGACCAGCAGCGGTGGAGGCGTGCCGACCTTTCCGGTGTACGCGGCGTAGTCGTTCTCCGCGGTGCCGATGAGGATGGCGCCGGTGGCGAGCGCGGCGACTCCGGCGGCAACGGGGACCCAGAGCCTCCACTTGAACGGAGTGGGCGGCGCCTTCGGGAGAATCTGATCAGCAATCGCCGCCGCGGATTCCTCGAGCAGCTCGCCGAGGCGCGCTTCGTCCTCGGTGGCGCGCGCGTCGTTGGCGATCACCATTCCGTCCTTCTGGCGAATCACGCGCACGTCGAGCTCGATGCGTTTCCCAAGTCGCGTGAGTCGGCCGGTGGCGACGAGAGGAACTCCGAGCGCGGAGCTGATCTCGGCGAGGCAGCTGGTCTCTTCGCTGCAACCGAGGAGCTGTCGCTGCCGCTCGAGTCCGAGCACCGCCTCGAGATCCGCGGGCGTGGTCACGCGGAAGCCGCGCTTCGAGAGCTGCGCGGCGAGACGATCCTCCGCGTAGCCGCCGATCGATGGATCGACCTGCACGAGGCGAAAACGAGTGAGCGCGAGCGGAGTCGGCTGCGCTGCTGCCGCGAGAAGTGTGGACCCCAGAACTGCCCAGATCATTCCTCCTCCTACGTCAGCGCGGAGGTGAATGGCACATCGACTGCAGCCGGGTACTCCATGACACGTCACCTCGCGGTCCTGTTGACGCTCGTAGGTTGCTCGTCGACGTCGGAGCCCATTTCGCAAGTGAGCGAATCATCGGCGGCGCTCTGTGAGGCCGAGCTCGTCGTCCCTGAAGCGTGCGTGCCTGAAGTCGCGGCGCTGGAGAATCTCAGCAGCGAGCTGGGGCAACTTCACCAACGCCGCGGCCAGGTGAAGAAGGCGATGCGAGGTGTGGAAGCGCTGAGCGAGACCGTTCGCCGATCTTGCGCGCACAGGTGCAACGCCAACCTCGCCGCCCTCGAGGACATCGAGGGTGATGTGGAGAAGGCGTGCAAGAAATCGGGGTGCCCCGAGGTCTTCGCGGCGATCGACTCAGTTCGCGCGATCGAGCAGTCGCGGTGCAGCGCGTGCCCGAGTGGCTGCAGTGATCATGGTGTCTGCACCGAGTTGATCGGACTCTGCGTCTGCGATCTCGGTGCGAGCGGGCGGGACTGCTCGGAGTGCGCTCCGGGTTACGTGCAGGGTCGCGATGGCTGCCGGCTCGAGCACGACACGCGCTCCACGGTGTGGCCGAACTCGGTGAGTCGCGCGAACAGCGATCCGTGGTTGGTGGCGCATCACGACGACATCACGCTGCTGCGGCCGAACGTGTTGGTGCTGCTCTACGCGAACCCCGGCACGCGCGAAGGAATGACGGAGCTGGTCGAACGGGTCGCGCGGGGCTTCAGTGAGAGCGCGAAAGTGCAGGGACGCGGGCCGTCGCAGCTCGAGTACCAGTTCGCGAAGATCGTCGACCTGCGTGACGGAGTGGATGGTCGTCCTCCGGCGCCCGAAGGATTTCCGTTCGAGAACAGCACGCTGTATCCGCGCAAGTTCGCGCAGCCGGGGCAGGAAGGCATCGGCACCGTCGACTACGCGCGCTTCTTCGCGGCGGACTACGCGCAGTACTTAGGCTTCCCCGATGCAGATCGGCCGGGCGAGTTTCTCGACCTGTGCACGCTCATCAATCGCGGGCTCGTGCACGAAGTCTGGTTCGTGGCGTCGGGTGATGTGCCTGACGTCACCGGCCTCGAGGTCGGATCGATCATGCAGAACTACTCCGTGACGGGAAATCCGATTCCCGGGAGCGTGGCGCGCTGCGCGAATGGCTGCGTCGATCAGGACGTGCCGTTCTGCGGACGGAGCATTCACATCGGTGCGGTGAACTACAACCGTGGGCCCGGCTGCTTCCTGCACAGCAAGGGGCACGACGTGGAGTTCGGGTTGCCGTTCTCCATGCCGCAGCTGCGTGAGTGGTTCTATCCGTTCGCGAACTTCAATCTCGATTCGAAGTACGGACTGCCGCTCTCCAACTTGTACGGACTCGATTGTGAACACGGGCCGTGCATGAGCTTCGTGTCGCCGACGCATGCGCAGTTCTTCTTCGACGGCAGGACGTTCGATGTGGATCCGTTCGATCCAGTGTGCGGCGACGTTCACTTCGCACCGACGGGGACGAGCGACTTCGACTACTTCAACCCGGGCCCGGTGATCAGCTCGTGCACCGGATTTGGTCGGCACTGTGGTCCAGGAGGCACGGATGCGACCGAGTTGATCGGTGACCCGCTCCCCTGGAATACGCCGACGAATTCTCAGTTTGGTGACTGCGGCGGCGAGTTCTTGATCTGGTGGTACCAGAACATGCCGAGCCACAACTCGGGGCAGACGTTCCCAGATGGGCGATTGATGAAGTCGATCTGGCCGTTCACCTTTTACTGAGTACGCCCCTCTCCCCGGCCCTCTCCCCGCTGGCGCAGGGAGAGGGAGAGTGTAGGGTCCCTCGCGTGCTGAACGCCCTCGTCGTCTCTGCCCTGCTGCTGTCTCGCCTCGACTCGCCCGTCACCGACCGCGCGGAGGCGCTGGGGAAAGAGGTGCTCAAGCTCGGCAACGATCCCCGTGCCGCCGCGTCGCTGATTCGCCTGCACGCGCTCATCGATGACCTCGACGATCTGAACCTGCTCGCCGAGCCGTACAGCGCGCTCATCTACCGTCGCGGCACCGACCCGCACGTGCGTGCGATGGCCCGCATCTTCATGGCCGATGTCGAGCGCGCCCGCGGCCGCACGCAAAAGGCAGCAGAGCTCATCGGCGATCTCGGCTTCATCCAGGACTTCCACGTCGTCGGTTCGTTCGACAACGAAGGCAAGGCCGGCTGCGACACGGATTTCGGTCCCGAGTCTGCCACTGATCTCAAGGCCACCTATCCCGCGAAGGCGCGCGATGTGGGTTGGCGCAAGCCGCACGCGAAGACGGTCGATGGCTTCGTCGACCTCTCGCTCGCCCTCAAGCCGAACACCGAGGCCGTCGCGTACGCGCTCACCTGGCTCAACGCTGATCAGGACACCAAGGCGATCCTCTCGCTCGGTGTCTCCGGAGGCACGCGCCTCTTCGTCAACGGACAGAAGGTGCTGAGCTCCGATCGCTACAACCTCCCGCGCGTCGATCAGCACAAGGTGCAGGTCAATCTCCGCAAGGGAATGAACCGCGTGCTGATCAAGGTGTGCCAGCTCAGCGGTCCCTTCGGTTTCTACGCGCGCGTCGAGAAAGCCGAAGGAGCGAAGGGCACCATCACCGTCGCGCTCCCCGACGTGGTTCCTCCACTCGAGAAGGGAGTCGCTCCGCAGCCCGCGCTCCAGCCCACGCTCACGGAGACGATGGAGAAGAAGGTGAAGGCCACGCCGAACGACGCGGCGCTCCGCGCTGACTACGCGACCATTCTCTCGTGGACGCGCGCGTATCCCGACTCCGAGCACATCCCCGACACCGAGGCCGAGCGCGCAGCGCTCAACGCTCCCAACGATCTCGAGCTGCAGCTCACCGCCGCCAGCTTGATGAACGCAGACGGCAACGATCGCCGCCGCTATCTCGAGGCCGCGCTCGCGCTCGATCCCAAGCATCCCTTCGTGCGGCTCGCGCTCGGTCAGCACGAGCTCTCGCGCGAGCACCCCGAGGTCGCGCTCCGTCACGCAGAGACGCTGCTCGCCGCGTTCCCCAACTTCGCGCCCGCGTGGGTCTTGAAGATCCGCGCGCTCGAGAATCTCGGACAGAAGACCGAGGCGTGGCGCATCACCGAAGACGCCTTCCGCCAGCTGCACGTGATTCCGCCCGTCGCGCGGGAAGCGGTGGGTGCCAGCCGCCGCGCCGAGCGCATCAAGGAAGCGGTGGAGCGCGCCCGCGCCGTCATCGCCCTCCGCTTCGACGATCTCAACACGCGCCGCGGACTCGCCAACATGCTCGCTGACCTCGGGAAGATCGACGACGCCGCTGATCAGTACCGGAAGATCCTCGCGCTCGATCCCTTCGATCAGGGCTCGATGCTCCGCCTCGCTGAGCTGCTCTCCGCCAATGGCCGTCTCGACGAAGCGCGCGCCTCGTGGGAGCAGGCTCGCCGCGCTGCTCCCGATGAACCCGATGTGTACGAGCGGCAGGGACGCGCGCTGCTCCACGCGAATCAGAAGGACGCTGCGCTCGCGGCGTACCAGCAGGCGCTCACGCTCCGCCCGCAGAACCCTGCGCTCAAGGAGATCATGCGCACGCTCCGCGGTGAGGACACGAGCAGCATGACGCCCGAGGCCTTCGTGCTCGCGCCGCTGCTTCAGGAGGCCACGAAACTCGGCAACACCACCGAAGACGCGATCACCCTCGCCGAAGTGACGCACGTGCGCGTGCAGCCCTCGGGTCTCTCCAGCCGCTTCCAGCAGATGGTGGTGAAGGTGCTCACGCAGCGCGGAGTCGACGCGTACCGCAGCATGCCGATCACCTGGTCACCCGATCGCCAGGAAGTCCGCGTGCTCAAGGCGCGCGTGACGAAGCCCGACGGCAGCGTGGTCGACTCGTTCGGCGAAGAAGAGCGCAACATCAACGAGCCGTGGACCGGCATGTATTACGACGCGCGCGCGCGCATGCTCAGCTTCCCCGCGCTCGCTCCGGGCGACGTGCTCGAGCTGCAGTGGCGCCTCGAGGACACCTCGGTCGAAAACCTGCTCTCCGACTACTGGGGCGACGTCGATCTCGTGCAGAGCAGCTTCACCAAGAAGCACTACCGCTACGTGGTCGACATGCCGAAGACGCGGCCGCTCTCGTGGAACAAGGAGACGCTGCCGAAGTGGGTGAAGGTCACCAGCGCTGACTCAGGCGATCGCACCACCTATCGCTTCGAGGCCAACGACGTGGCGCGCATCATTCCCGAGCCGAACATGCCGGGCTGGGCCGAGGTCGCGACGCCGCTCCACCTCTCCACGTACCAAAACTGGGAACAGGTCGGCCGGTACTACTGGGGCCTCGTGCGCGATCAGCTCGTGCCGAACGAAGAGCTCAAGAAGGCCGTCGAGACCGCGCTCAAGGGAGTGGATCGCAAGGACGAGCAGAAGGTGATGGCCGCGCTCTACGGCTTCGTGGTCACCAACACGCGCTACGTCGCGCTCGAGTTCGGCATCCACGGCTACAAGCCGTACCGCGTCGATCGCATCCTCGCGCGCAAGTTCGGTGACTGTAAGGACAAGGCCTCGCTCATCCACGCGATGCTGAAGGTCGCGGGCATCGACTCGCGCCTGGTGCTGCTGCGCATGCGACACCTCGGCACGCTCTCTCCCGAAGTGGCGTCGCTCGCGGCGTTCAATCACGCGATCGTCTACGTGCCGAAGTTCGATCTGTTCCTCGACGGCACCGCGGAGTTCCATGGCAGTCGCGAGCTCGCCAGCGCCGACCGGGTGGCGAACGTGCTGATCGTCGAGCCTGATGCACCGAGCCGCTTCCTCACCACTCCGGAAGCGCAGGCCGAGGACAACGTGACCTCGCTCTCGCTCGACGTGACTCTGAAGCCCGATGGCAGCGCGACCGCGAAGGGCTCGCTCACCGCGAAGGGGCAGGGCGCTCCCGAGATGCGGCGCCAGTACCAGACGGCTGGCACGCGCGTGGCGATGTTCGAGCAGCAGTGGGCGCAGAGTTATCCCGGCGTGCAAGCGAGCGAAGTGAACGTGAGCGACACCAAGGATCTCGAGACGCCGCTCACGGTGAAGTTCGGCATCGCGATGCCGCGCTACGCCGAGGCCGGCTCGGGGATGTTGCGCTTCTTTCCCTTCGGCGCGAGCCGCGCGTTCACCCAGGCGCTCGCTCCGTTGTCAGAGCGGAAGATGGATCTGATGTTCCCCGGCGTGTGGGTGAACGAGCTCGAGATGACCTACTCGCTGCCCGCGAACTGGGGCGTGCCTGACGTGCCGCCCGAGGTGCTGGAGGAGTCGCCCTTCGGTTCGCTCCGCATCACGGTGGCGAAGAAGGACGGGAAGCTGAAGGTCTCCGGTCGCCTGGTGATGTCGCGCGCGCGCATCAGCGCCAAGGAGTACCCGGAGTTCCGCTCGTGGCTGTTGAAGGTTGATCAGGCCTTCTCGCGGAAGCTCGTCGCGCAGCAGGGTGGACAGACCGCGCAGCGCTGAGGCTTTCGACCCATGACCACTGTGCTCTGGCAGGAGAATTTCGATTTCTACGAGGCCGCGGCGGAGAACGGCCGCGCGTTCGTCTCCATCGATCTCGACGCCGCGCACCACGCGCCGGTGGCGACGCATCCCGTGCGGCTGCAGTTCCGCGTGAAGATGCTCAAGCCGCGCAGCGACGGCCTGCGCAGCGACGAAGAGGCTGATCAGATCTTCGCGATCGAGGACGCGCTCGTCGAAGAGGTGCGAACGAAGCACGAGGGCATCTTCGTCGCGCGCACCACGGCGTTCGGTTTCTCGGAGTTCATCTTCTATGTGCCCGCCGCGCGACGTGACGCCGCGGCCACCGCCAAGGGAGTCGCCGCGCGCTTCAAGCCCTACGACATCGAGTGGCTCGAAGAAGAAGACGCCGAGTGGGAGCGCTACTTCCAGCTCTACCCGAACCAGTACGCGATGCAGACGATGCTGAATCGCAACCTGGTCAGGCAGATGGTCGAGGCCGGAGATCGGCTCGAGATCCCGCGGGTGATCGATCACATGGCGTTCTTTCCTTCACGCGAGAAGGCCGAGGCCGCGTCGAAGGAGCTCGTCGCCGCGGACTTTCAGGTCGAACAGCCGAGGGAGCCCAGCGGAGACCAGAAGCTCTGGGGTCTCGAGTTCCACCGTGAAGACGCGTGCGATGGAGAGAGCCCCGACGAGTTCACCTTCGAGATCCTCGACATCCTCGAGCAGCACGAGGGCGAGTACGACGGGTGGGGTTCTCCCGTGCAGACGGTTCCAACGGCGAAGGCCTGAGGAGTAGGGTCGTTTCGTGATTCGTTGCGTTTCAGTTTTGCTGTTGATCAGCGCGTGCGTACAGCCGCCGCCGATCGTCGTGCCCGAGTGCCAGGTCGCCGAGCGACTCGTGTTCGACGTCGCCCAGACGTCGCAGCGAATCACCATCAGCAACTCGCTCGACTCAGCGCAGGTGATGACGATCGCTGCGCCGCCTGCTCCGTTCACAGTGGAGCCGGTGGGAATCGTGCGCCTCGAGCCACACGAAGTGCGCGACGTGATCCTCCGTTACTCGCCGGCGATCACCGCGGACGTGCCGTGGCAGTTCACTCCGGCAGCCGGTTGTGAGCCGGTGGACCTCACGCTCTCCGGAGTGGCTGGTGACGCCGCGGTGAGCGCCTCTCCGGGAAGACTCGACTTCGGAAATCTCCCGGCGTCGCCGCGCACGCTCACGCTTCGCAATCACACGCATTCCGAAGTGAAGGTGCTCTCGCTCGCGTTCAGCAACGCCGCGTTCAGCAGCACCACGGCGTTGCCGCTCAATCTTCCAGCGCTTGGATCAGTCGAGCTCACCGTCGAAGCGCGTGGCGTTGGCTCGCTCGATGGCACGCTCACCATCCGCACCGACGTGCTGCAACTCGAGGTGCCACTCCTCGCAAATCGTCCCGGTCCTTGCCTCGTCGCCGCTCGCTCCTCGATCGACTTCGGGAGCACAGAGCTCGCGTGTCGCGCGCGTGACGAGCTGATCTCGGTCACCAACACCTGTCCTCACGCGGTGCGCGACGTCCTGGCAGCGATCTCGCCGGGGTTCACCATCGTGGCTGGAGTACCCACGAGCGTGCTGGGCGCGGGCATGAGCGCCTCGTTCGCCGTTACCTCGGCGCTCGACGCTGCGGGGCAGAGCTCGGGCACCTTCACTGTCTCGGCCGATGTCCTCGATGGAACGGAGACGGTGGCGGTGCAGCTCGCGGCTGAACGCACGCCCATGGTGATGCGCGAGGAGGTCTACCTGAATCCTCGTCCCCTGCGAGACGTGCTGATCGTCCTCGACGACTCGCCGAGCATGGCGCCCTTCAATGACACCCTTCGCCTCGCGATGAACCGGCTCGCTCACCAGCTGATCGCGTCGCAGGAGAGCGTGCGCGTCGGAGTGATGACGACCTCTACGGCGCCCGCCGAGCTTGCGCGGCTGCGACGCACGCCGAGCGGGCAAACGTGGCTGGAGAACCCATCCGTAGAGGAGGTCGAGGCGCTCACCATGCTGACGATGACTTCGACGGCGCGGTCCTCGTGCCTCGAGGTGCTTCACGAAGCGTTCGAGACGCGCACCGAGCTCGGACCGATGTTGCGGCCGGGCGCCTTCCTCCAGGTGGTCTGCATCAGCAGTCAGGCAGATGGGATCCAGGTGCCGGCCGCGCCGCTGCTGTCGTCGCTGGGTTCCCTCATGCCGCGGCCTCGTGGTCTCACCGTCGTCGGGAACTTCGGTACCGTCCCGAGCTGTGCCGCAGAGCCCGATACGGGTGTGCTCGCGTCGTTGGCCGAGCTCAGCTTCGCAAGGCGCGAAGAGATCTGCGGGCCGATGTGGAACCTGCTGGATCAAACCAGTCACTTCGGGCCCCGAACGAACTTCTTCCTCAGCGAGCGCCCTGATCTCACGCGCGGGCCGATCGAAGTCTCGGTGAACGGTGTCGCGCTCTCCGAGGGGCCGATGACGTGGACCTACCTGCCGGAGAACAACAGCGTGAACTTCGAGCCGCTGTACGTGCCCGGGTATGACCAGACGCTTCGGCTTCGCTACGCGCCGTTCTGCCGCTGAACGCTACTCAGCCCAGGTGACGGTGAAAGTGCAGTCCGCGGTTCCTTCTAGGAACGAAGAGCCCCTCGATGGACTGGGAGAACCAGAGCTTTTCAGCCATGGCGGATCTGCATGACAAGCCGTCGCTCTCAGCGCCTCTCGTGGGCGTAAGGTGCGCTCCTCCATGCAAGTCACCTGCGAAGAGTGCGGCGTGAAGTACGACCTTGCTGACGACCGCGTTCCTCCGGGCGGCGCGCAGGTGCAGTGCACGGCGTGCAGCCACGTGTTCCTCGTGCGGAACGACGCGCTCGAGGAGACCGTGACGTTCATCGGTCCCGCGTTCAACCGCACCGAGACCGAGCTGCAGCATTCGCTCATCGCCGACCTGAAGCTGCTGCGCACCGAGCACGAGCGCGAGCCCGAGTATCTCGGAGGCGATGAGCCGACGGTGCTCAGCTCCAAGACGAAGGAACGTCACGGGCTGCGCGAGATCGCCAACGTGCGGCAGGTGCGGGGCGAGTCACCTCGCCGCTGGTTCACCTCGACCGATCTCGATCTGATTCTCTGGCTCGGTCCAGGCGGGAAGCCGCACGGTTTTCAGCTCTGCTACGGCAAGCGCGACAACAACGAGCGCGCGGTCACCTGGTGGCCTGAGCGCGGGCTCACTCATTCCTCCGTGAACGCGGATGGTCGCGAGCACAGCGGGATGAAGGGCACGCCGACGCTGTCGGACGCGGGGGGCTACGACGCAGCGGCGGTGCTCGCGCGTTTCCTCGCGACCAAGGGCGATCTCACTCCTGAGTACGTCGATTTCGTCGCGCAGCGCCTTCAGCCGGCCGCGAGCTGAAAACGGTCGCTACAAAAAGGCGATTCAATCGCCCAAACGTAGTCGTGCTCAACCTGCGCCACTGATCAGCGCGCGGGGAGGAAGCCCTTCTCGTACACGAGACGAGCGACGCGCTCGCCGAGGTGCTCGAGCGGGAATCGCGTGAAGCCCACGCGCTCCACTCTCAGCTGCGCGCGGCTGAACAGCGGCAGCGCGCCCGTCATCGTGGTCCACGCGCGTGAAGGCTCGAGACCGAGCTTGTCGCTGAATTCGTCGCCGAGCATGCGCCGCGCGATCGACGACAGCGCGCTCGCGGGAAGCCACGTGGGCCGTCGATTCGCGAGCGCATCGATGAGGCTCTTCGCGAGCGTGCGGCTGTCCGCATCAGGGTGCAGCTGCCGCCGGGTGATGTGCCCGTAGAGCACCTGTTCCTCGGTGCGATCCGCGGTGAGCAGATCGGGCGTGATGCCCATCACGTAGCCGACCCAGCGATACAGATGATGCACCGACGCCTCTTCCTCCGCGGTCGGAGTCGCGCCGATGCGATGCATGCTCCGCAGGTACACGTTGCAGAACGCGAGCAGGGTGGAGGCGTAGTCTTCCTGGTTGATCGGGTGCCCCCAATCGAAGTTCCAATCGCCGCGCTTGAGCATGCCGTGGCGAATGAAGCCGTGAACGAGCCGGGTCTTGAGAATGTGCCGATGCGCGTGCGTGCCCGGCATCGGCATGCGCGAGGACGCGATCTCCAACACGAAGGTGTTCGTGTCGTGCAGTCGCTGCAACACGTGGTCCTTCAGCATGCCGCCGCGAATGAGCACCTTCGCTCCTTTCGCCGCGCCGTACGTCTCGAGCAGGCTGCCGAGGATCAACGAGAGCGCTGACTGCACCGGGGTGCGAAGCCCGAGCTGCGTGCCCGGTCGCATGTCTTGAAAGCGAACCCACGAAGGCACTGTGAAGGCTTGTTCGAGGAGCTGCGCGCAGGCCTTCCCCCCAGCGCGCGCGTGCGTCTCAACCGCGGCGACGAGATCGCCACCAGCACCGCGCACCGCTCCGGACTTGATGATCTCGGCGACGACTGCGTCTGCGAGATCGTCGCTCTGGCTCCGGTAGGCATCGAGCGTGGCGTCGATCTCCTTTTCAGAGCGAGTCAGGTCCATGGCCAACAACCTATTATGGTGCGCGCATGAAAATCCTCGTCATCGGTGCCTCGCAGGGAACCGGAGCGCTGTGCTGCAAAGTCGCGCTCGCCAAGGGCCACTCGGTCACCGCTTTCGCGCGCACGCCCACGAAGCTGGAGCTGAACCATCCCCAACTCACCAAGCTCGCCGGCGATTTCCACGATGCCGCCTCGGTGAACGCCGCGGTGAAAGGCCACGACGCGGTGATCATCTGCGCGTCCGCTACGAGCCTGAAGGCCTTCAAGGAGAAGCCCGACTACTTCTCGCGAGGCACGAAGTTCACCATCGACGCGATGAAGCAGCACGGCGTGAAGCGGCTCGTGATCTTGAGCGCGCACGGAGCGGGAGACAGCTTCTCGTCCGCTCCGTGGATTCTGCGAACGTTCGTGATTCGCGGGATCCTCAAGTACGCGTTCGCTGATCACGACGTGCAGGAGCGGATCACGCACGAGAGCGGCCTCGAGTGGGTCATCGCTCGCCCCACGCGACTCACCGACGGACCGGCCAAGGGCAAGTTCAAGCCGACCACGGACTTCAAGGTGCCGATGGCGATCTCCCGCGCGGACGTCGCGCAGTTCCTCGTCGACAGCTGCGACTCGAACGAGTTCGTGAACAAGAACGTTCAGCTCGGCGGTTGATCATTCCATCCGCGAATAGACAGTTCCGTTGATCAGCAGCAGCGAGCCCCAGCGCCCGATGGTGCCGATCCATCCACGCCTGTCGTTGGGAGTGACCGAGAGCAGGTAGCCGTCGACCGTGTACGTGCCGCTCTGCACCGCGTTCGCCACGAACTCGTCGGTGCTCACGATCTGTCCTGACTCGTACGTGCCGTCGTCGTGAAAGACGAACTTGCTGCCGCTCGCCTTCCACGTGCCGACCAGTTCACTCGGGCTCACCACGAAGAGCGGCGCGTACTTCGCTCCGCCGATCTTGAACCACTCGCCGTCGTCGCCGCTGCCGGATTCGAACGGCTCATTCGAATCGAAGCCGTCGTAGTGCTGCACGATCTTCCCATCGTCGATCTGGAACGTGCCGACGCCGGTGTTGCCGCGCTGGGCTCGCTGCCCTGCGACGTCGAAGAGCCTGCCGCCGCCCGGCCGCGGATTCGTCGCGCGCGTGCCGTCTGGAAGCAGAACGAGAAGCTGCGAGCTCCCGTTCGCCTGGAAGAGCCACCACAACCCCTCGGGACGATCGTCGACCAGCCGCGCCTCGGGGATCTCGACGCCGTTGCCGCTGGGGAGCCAGCCCGGCATTCCGGGGAAGAGATCAGGCGTGTTGCCCGTGGGAATCGCCGCTCGCGAGGGCCGTGCCGCGGTCTGATCTTCCGAGACGAGTCCGAAGAGCGCGAGCGCGCCGGTCAACCCCGTGCAACCCACGCAGCCGCCCACCACTGCGAGCACTACCCACATGACCGTGTTCTTGCCCTTCATCTGCAGGAACAGAACGCGATGACCGAGGCGTTTCAACTACGCTCCTCACGTGCGCCTCCTGCTGCTGTCCGTCGTGCTCGCCTCGGTTTCGTTCGCTGCGCCCAAGAAGAAGAAGGCGCCACCGCCTCCTCCGAAGACCGCGGCGAACATCGCCACCGAGGTGGCGGTGAAGAAGGCGCTCGATGGCGCCGAGGAGAGGGTCGGCGGCTGCGTGCTGGAGAGTGCTCCGGCGGGTCCGTTCAAACAGATCGTGAAGGCCGCGCTCACGCTCAACAGCGCAGGTCAGTTGATGGGCACCACGCTCTCGCTCACTCCCGAGATCGCCTCGGGGGAGAAGTTGAAGAAGTGCATCGATGACGTGCTCAAGGGTTTGAGCTGGCCCAAAAGCACCGGGCCGATCGTGAATGCTGAACGGGAGTGGACCTTCGAGAGTCGCTGAGGCGCGCTCGCGCCCCTCACCCCGACCCTTTCCCCGCTGCGCACGCTGCGCAGGGAGAGGGAGAACTAGTCCGCGAGTAGCTGCCTCAGCTCGACCAGCTCTTCGAGCAGACGATCACGCTCGGCCGTGAGTGACGAGAGCTGAAGCTGTTGCGCCTGCAGCTGCGCCTTCAAGTGAAGCAGCTCGCTCATCTCACCCGGCTTGGGGAAGAGCTTGCGCTGTGCCTCATCGAGCGCGCGCCGCAGCGCCTCACGATCTTTCGCTTCTTCCTCGAGCAGCCGCTCCAGCTTCTTCGCCTTCGCGTGCGCCAACTCGAGCGCATCTCGCAGGGCGCGCTCGTCGGACATGCTCAGCCTCTCCGCAGCCAGGGGAGCAATTCGTTGAGCGACTTCACTTCGAGGTCTGCCTTGGCGCCGCGCGGCTTGAACCCGCGATCGATCCACGCGGTCGCCATGCCCGCGTTGAGGCCTCCCTGGATGTCGCGCTCGGGGTTGTCGCCCACCATCGCGCAACGCGCCTTCGGCACTCCGAGCTGTTGCGCGACCCAGTCGAAGATCCCGGGATCCGGTTTGCCCACGCCGAGCTCGCCGCTGATCGCGATCACGTCGAACCAGTGCGCGAGGCCCGAGCCGTTCACCTTGCGACGCTGCAGTCCGCGCACTCCATTCGTGACCATCGCCAGCTTCGCGCGCGGCTTCAGTCTCGCGAGCAATTCATCGACATCATCGAAGAGCGGAAACTTCGCGCGCACCGCCTGCCAGCGTTGCTCGAGCTGGTGCGGATCCGCGTTCAGTCCGGCCTGCTTCAGCGCGCGCGTCCACACCTCTGGCCGAATGCGCGCGACTTCCTTCTCCAGCTGCACCTCGGCGGGAATGCTCGCGTCGTACGTCGCCCACAGTCCCTCCATCGCCGAGTGACCGATGCGCGTGGCGTAGTCACCCGCGAGCGAAGGGAGCTCCTTCCACAGCGCGACCGCTTCCCGGTGCGCCACCTCGGCCATCGCCTTCGCGCCCAGCTCGTCCTGGGTCAGCTCGAGCGAGGTGATGAAGAAGGCGTGACGGCTCAAGGGCTCGTCGGGGATCAACGTCTCGTCGAGGTCGAACAGCACCGCTGAAAACATGGTCACCTTCTACACACCCAGAGAACCGGGGGTCACCTTCCCGCGCGGGGGACCCGACGCTAGGGTCTCGTGCATGCGCAGCGCTCTCCTCTGTGGACTGACCTTTTTTGCGTGCAGTCAGCAGGTCACCAAACCGTTTCCGGACGACATGCGGCTGCAGCAGGAGGACACCGCTCAGATCGGCGTGCGTGAGAAGCTGCCGTTCCCGGCCTCTGGCGTGAGCATCGACTCCGATGGCCAGCGGTACATCTGGGCTCCCGGTCAGGGCGTGGTGCAGCTGAAGCGGACTGGCGCTGAAGTGGTGCTGCCCATCTCGTCCCTCGGCGAGCGGATGTACAACTCGTTCGAAGACCTGGTGATCATCGACTCGAAGCGGCTGGCGCTGATCGCTCAGAACGAAGGCATCGTGGTCGAGCGCAGCAGCGGCAGGGTCTTGAGCCGCTTCTGCTACCTGCCCGGCGGCGGTCCGCTGAATGATCCCATCGAGTACCAGCTCAGCCGCTCGCTTGGTTACGACCCGGAGGAAGATCGTCTCTACGTGCAGCCGCAGACCTTCCCGGGCGGCGGAACCACGGCGAACTCGTCGCAGCTCGGCTTGTTCGACCCCACGAAGGATCAGCCGCTCGAGTGGCAGGACTTCGAGCAATCGACCTTCAACGCCGGTGGCATGGCGATCGACACGCGTGCGCGCACGTACCTCGGCATGGACAGGCGCCTCTATCTCTACGACGCGGTGGAGGGGACCTTCGGTGCATGGTGGGAGCTGGGGGGCAAGGTGCAGTCGATCGACGGACTCGCGCTGGATCGCCAGAAGCGCACGCTCCTCGTGCTCGACGCCAGGGCAGGTGAACTGGTGGAGCTGAAGATCAACGGACTGCAGTGAGTCGCCTGGTTTTCCCGCTCGAGGCTGAG
>CBIHPJ010000102.1:0-16368 GCA_966211295.1 uncultured Myxococcales bacterium
CCGCGCGTCGCAGGCGCATCGAGACCACGAGTTCCTGCGCCTGGAGGCCCTTCTTGAGACGCGCTTCGGCGACGCTGACCGCGTGATCGTACGCGGCCATCGCTTCGTCCCGTCGTCCCAGCTTCGAGAGTGCGAGCGCGCGCGCGTCGATCGCGTGGAAACGATCGGGCACTGCCTTGAGAATCTCGTCCGAGAGCGCGAGGGCTTCGCTCCAGCGCTCTTGCTGCCGCGCGGCGTGGAGGCTGAGGAGCTGGTCCTGAAGATCCATGGTTCCAGTTCGCTGGTTGACGCGCATGGCGCAACCAGAGCCTCGAACGGTGTCTCAGCCTCGCGTCAGGGTCTTCATTTGCTCGAGCTGAACGCCGGCGTAAGCGCGATCGCGCACGCGAATGTCAGCGTCGCTCAGGTAGTGCCAGACCTCGTGGGGCACCTCGGCCTCTCCGGAGTAGTTCTGCTGGAGCCGACGCGCGACTTCGGTGCATCACGTGATCAGCGCTGCACCGGCGAGCTCGCCTGAAAGTTCGGCGGCGAGGACCTCGCGCACATCTCGAAGCAGATCGACCTTCACGGCTCGGCCCACCCGCGAAACGCGGCGATCAGCTCGACCGATTGGGACTCGTTGCGCCGGACGAACTCGCGATGCTCGAGCTCAGTGCCGATGAGATCGACCTTCAGCGACCAACCCGGATTGTCGATCGTGTCGATGCGCACGCCGGAGGTGTGCTCCCAGACGCCGTCGCAGTGATTCGCGTACCAGGATTGGAGCCACTCGATCACGAATTGGGCCCCTCTCCCCTGCCCCTCTTCCCGCTGCGCAGGGAGAGGGAGACGCGGTCACTTCTTCTTCTTCTTGGCCGGCTTCGCTGCCTTCTTCGGCGCGGGCTTCTTCGCCGGCTTGGCCTTCGCCACCTTCGCCGCCTTCGGTGCCTTGGTGGCCTTCTTGCCCTTCACCACCTTCGCAGCGGCGGGCGAGGCAGCCGGAGGTGGAGGCGGCGCGGCGCGAATCGACTCGCGCGGCACGTTCACGATCAGCGGCGGCTGACCCATGCGGAAGCGGTTCTCGTCTTCCACCGAGTAGAAGACCTTCAGCGTCACGTTGCCGCGAATGACGAGGCCACCGGTCTGGTTCTCGGCCCACACGTCGAGCTCGAGGAAGTACTTCCCGTCTTGCCCGTGACGATCGGCAACGCGGCCCTTGCAGACCAGCGTGTCACCAGGCCACAGCATGCGAGAGAAGCGGCACGACAGACGCTTCACGTGAGCGCCGCGAGCCCAGTCACCAACCAGCTGACTGAGGAACCCCATGCCGATGGTGTTGGGAGCAACGACGGACGGCATGCCGAACCCGCGCGCCGCCATCTCGTCGACGTGCACCGGATTGAAGTCACCCGTCGCACCCGCGTACCGCGCGAGCTGCACGCGATCGATGGGCGCCTTCGCCATCGCCGGGAGCTCGTCACCGATGCGGATGTTCTCGAAATACAACTTGCGCGGCGGCATCAGGCCTCCCTCGTGGAGCGCACGACGTAGCTGCGGCGCACCTTCAACACGAGATGGCCACTCTCATCGCGGCCCTCGTCTTCGATCACCGCGACCTCGATGCGACCGGCCGGGCTGGGACGCTCCCCCACTTCCACCACACGACTGGTCATCAACAGACGATCGCCGGCGATCACCGGGCGCTCGTAGTCGACGGTCCACTCGGCGAGCAGCAGGTGCTTGCCTGGCACGCCGAGGAGCTCGCGTAGATCGATGCTCGCGGTGAACGCGAGCGGGAACGAAGGCGGCACCACGATGCCGGGGAAGCCCGACGCGCGCGCGTACTCCGCGTCGAAGTAGCTCGGGTTGTAGTCGCCCAGGCTCTCCGCGAACCGCCGGATGGCGCCCTTCTCGACTTCACACAGCGTTGGGGGCGTCGTCCGTCCCACGGCGTTGCGATCGAGCATCTGTTCTTCACTCCTGACGTACAGCGGGCTGCGGGGGTCAGCGGGCTGCGGGCAACTCCAAGACGGTGAGCAGGCCGGGCTGCGCGGCAGACACCCGCGGCGCGGCGTTGACGACGAGATTGGCGGTGGCGCGATCGCCGGCGAGGCCTCCGGGGATCGACATGCGCACCGGAGGATCGGCGTCGAGCTCGATGTAGTCACCGGGCTCGTCGGCGCCCATCGCGATGGTGAGCTCGAGGCGAACGCGCTCCTGACCTTCAGCGAGTCCCACCGCGACCTGGTGAATGCCGGCCACCAGGCCCTTCTTCACCGGAAACGCGCCGCCGCTGATGTCTTCTTCAGCGAAGACTGGCGTGAGCTCTTCTTCGTAGTCATCGCAGTCGACTCCGAGGCCGAGCGCGCAGAGGGCAGTGGACTCGACGAGACCGACGTGACCGACGGCGTCCTTGTCGACCAGGGTGAAGAACTCGTCTTCCGTGAGGCCTGCGCCGACTTTCCGCTGCAGCGCCGAGCGACGAGTGCGCGCATCGACGACGCGAGAGACCTTCGCGTGGCGCACGGGACCGCAGAGCTGACCGAGCGTGGAGACCAGGCGATCCATCACGAAGCCCGGGTTGATTCCGGTGCCGAGCACCGTGGTGCCCGCGCGCTGAGCGGCGCGATCGATCTTGTCCGCGAGCTCGGCGTAATTGAACCAGGGGAAAGCGAGCTCTTCACACGTGCTCACCACGTGCATTCCGAAGGAGAGCGCTTCGAGCACCTGGTCGGTGACCTGCGGAAGCTTGGAGCCGGTGGCGTGGAGCAACACCACGCCCTGACGACGTCCGACGGCTTGCGAGATCGTCGGGCTGATCTTGAAGGTGCCCGCGGGCATCCCGAGCACGTCGGAGAGTTTCTTTCCGGCGAGCGACGGCGACTTGTCGATCGCGCCGATCAGCTCGAGCTCTTCAGATTGAAGCGCGGCTTTCGCGATCTCCTGACCGATGAAGCCGAGGCCCATCACCACGACCGGAACGGGTCCTTCGGTAACGCTGGCTGCCGACTTCTTCTCTTTCTTCGCGCCAGCTGCGGGTGCCGCTCTCGCCATAGATGTCGAGAATGGTACGCGAGCAGATCTGCGCGGGAAGAACTTTTCCCCCGGGGAGGCGGGAATTCGCTCGGAAAACCGATGTGGGCACCCATCACACCCACTTCGCACTTGATTCAATTCCACTGCTGCTGTCGCGCTCTCAGAACGGCGTCCCCACCGAGTGAGTCGGAGCTATGTTCCGGCGCCCGTGGCTCCCCCGACAGAACGCTTCCTGGTGGTTGATGACGATCCTTCGATCACGGACGCGATCGCCAAGGTCGTGAAGTCGATGGGCTACGACGTGGTCTCCCATACCGACCCGCGCGAAGCGGCCCAGGAGCGCGGCTTCGACCTGGTCATCACCGACTTCATGATGCCGCACATGTCTGGAGTGGAGCTCTTGAACTCCCTCCGCGTGCATCAGCCCGAGGCGGTGCGCCTGCTGATCACCGCCGCCAACGACTTCAAGGTGGCGATGAAGGCGGTGAACGAGGGCGAGGTCTTCAAGCTCTTGAGCAAGCCGTGGAGCCTCGCGGAGCTGCGCTCGTGCATCACCGCCGCGGTCGAGTACCACCGGCTGATCCAGGAAAACAAAAGGCTCAACCGCGAGATCGCCGAGCGCAACGCGCAGCTCACCATGCTCAACGCCACGCTCGAGCAGCAGGTCACCGAGCGCACCAGCGGGCTGCTCGAGGGCATGATCCGCGCGCTCGACTACCGCGACACCGAGACGCAGTGGCACTCGTGGCGCGTGGCGCGTTTCACCCGGCGCATCGCGGAAGAGCTGGGCATCAAGGGCGATCAGCTGGTGCAGATCGAGCAGGGCGCGCTCTTGCACGACATCGGGAAGATCGGCGTGCGCGACGCGATCCTGCTCAAGCCCGGCCCGCTCACGCCTGAAGAGTGGGTGGAGATGAAGAAGCACCCCGAGCTCGGCTACCGCATGCTGCAGAACATTCCGTACCTGCAGGCCGCCGCGCAGGTCGTCTACCAGCACCAGGAAAAGTGGAACGGCCAGGGCTACCCGCGTGGCCTCAAGGGCGAAGAGATCACCATCGGCGCGCGCCTGTTCTGCGTCGCCGACACCATGGACGCGATCTGCAGCGATCGGCCGTACCGCAAGGGCAGCCCGCTGGAGGTCGCGATCGCCGAGATCGGCCGGCTCGCCGGGAGTCAGTTCGATCCGAAGGCGGTGGAGACGTACCTCTCGATTCCGAAGACCGAGTGGCTTCGCATTCGCCACGAGATCGAGCAGCTCGAGCAGGTCGACAAGAAGCGCAACACCGGCGAGTTCCCTGCGCTCACCGGCGGCGCTCAGTTGACGAAGGCCTGAACCGCGACGCCCACGGTGGCGGCGAGACCCACCACGAGCAGCAGTACGGCGACGCCGAACGAGAGTGAGTGGGCGGGCGGTGCGTCTCCGTGACCCAGCGCCACGGCCTGCCGGCCGAGCTCGCTCCTGAAGGCGACGTACTTCCAGACGCCGAGCAGCTGGCAGGCAAAGCCGACCACCACCAGGCTCACGCAGACCAGCCGCGTGGACCAGGTGAGCTCGTTCATGCGCTGGAGAAACTGGAAGACCGTGAAGCCGAACCCGATCAACGACAGCGCGGTGCGCATGATCGCCATCAACGTGCGATCAGCGCCCAGCCGCGTGCGTTGAATGGCGAGGCGCGTGCGCTGGCCCGCCAGATCCTGAGTGGATTCCACTCAGCGCCCCGCGACCGCTGCTTCCATCTTCTGCATGATCTCGTCGATGGTGAAGCTGGCTGCCTTCTGGCGCGGCGGGAACTCTTTGAAGGTGGCGAGGAACTGGGCGACCAGGAACTGAGAGGCCATCAGCATGTACGCCTTGCCGAGGTACCAATCCCAATACGTGTTCGAGGTGGTGTCTGCGCGCTCGAAGGGGTCGGTGCGCAGGTTGTACAGCTTGGGCACGCGCAACTTCGTGAACGGCTCCGCCCAGACTTGCAGCGTTCCCGTGGCGCGCTGCTCGGCGAAGACCACCTTCCAGTTGTCGTAGCGGAGCGCGACGAGATCGCCGTCGTCGCTGAAGTAGATGAAGCCCTTGCGAGGGCATTCCTTCTCTTTGCCCATGAGGTACGGCACCAAGTTGAAACCGTCGAGGTGAACGCGGAACTGCCGTCCCTCGATGTCGTAGCCACCGAGGAGCTTTTCCTTGATGTGAGGCTCACCGGCGGCGGCGGCGAAGGTGGGGAGCCAGTCCTGGTGCTGGACGATGTCATTCGAGACGGAGCCCGGGGCGATCTTGCCGGGCCAGCGAACGAGCATGGGCACGCGAAAGGCGCCTTCCCAGTTGGTGTTCTTCTCCGACCTGAAGGGCGTCATCGCTCCGTCGGGCCAGGTGTTCATGTGCGGGCCGTTGTCCGTGCTGTAGAGGACGATGGTGTTGTCAGCGATGCCCTGATCGTCGAGGAGCTTCAGCATCGCCCCGACGTTGCGATCGTGGTCGATCATGGTGTCGTGGTACGCCGACTGCCAGCGGCCGGCCTGCCCGATGCTCTCTTCCTTGGTGTGAGTACGGAAATGCATGTGCGTGGTGTTGAGCCAGCAGAAGAAGGGCTTGTGCGCCTTCGACTGCTTCTTGATGAATTCGCCCGCGGCCTTCACGAATTCGTCGTCGCAGGTCTTCATGCGCGCCCGGGTCAACGGGCCGGTGTCTTCGATCCTCTGGCGGCCGACTCGGCCCCACCGCGGCTCATCGGTGGGATCGTCCTTGTCGGTCGCGAACGAGTGGATCACCCCGCGTGGCCCGAAGCGCTTCTTGAACTGCGGAAACGCCTTGGTGTCCGGGTAGTCGCGATCCTCCGGCTCTTCCTCGGCGTTGAGATGGTAGAGATTGCCGAAGAACTCGTCGAACCCGTGCACCGTCGGCAGGTACTTGTTCATGTCACCGAAGTGGTTCTTGCCGAATTGGCCGGTGGCGTAGCCGAGCGATTTCATGACCTCTGCGACGCTGACGTCTTGAGGCTGAAGCCCCACGTCGGAGCCTGGCATGCCGACCTTCGTGAGCCCGGTGCGGAAACCGGACTGGCCAGTGACGAACGAGGCGCGCCCGGCGGTGCAACTTTGTTCGCCGTACGAATCGGTGAAGCGCATTCCTTCTGCGGCGAGGCGATCGATGTTGGGCGTGCGGTAGCCCATCATCCCCGACGAGTAGCAGGACAAGTTCCACATCCCGATGTCGTCTCCGAAGATGACGAGGATGTTGGGCTTCTTTCCGTTCTGCATGTGAGCGTTCTCCCCAAGAGCTGTGTGACTTGGCTGATCAGCCAGCAGCAAGGGCGAGGCCACGCGCGGTCGTTAGGTAACGCCAATGGCGGGGATCCCTGGGTGGTTCATGACGGTGGTGCAGGCGACCGTGATGTTGGTCGCCTTCGCAGTGGGGCTGAGCGCAGCGGGAGCGGATCACAAGGCGCTGTTGCAGCGACCCCGGTTGCTCTTCAAGGCGCTGCTCGCGGTGCTGGTGCTCACGCCGCTGATCGCGGTGCTGCTGGTGAAAGGCGTGCAGCCGCCGGCGCCCGTCGGCGCGGGGATTCTGATCGCTTCGCTCTCCATCGGTCCGGTGGCGGCGCTGAAGAACTCGAAGAAGCTGGGCGTGGAGCGCGACATCGCCGTGGGGCTGAACGTGCTCTTCCTCTGCATGAGCGTGGTCTTCGTGCCCGTCGCGGTCTTCGTGGTGGGCCTGCTGTTTCGCCGCGTGCTGCACGTGGGAGCGGGAGAGGTGGCGAGCGCGATCATTCCGCTCCAGCTCGCGCCGCTCTTCGCAGGGCTGGCGGTGGGCCGGCTCGCGCCCCGCTTCGTCGCGCGAATCGAGAAGCGCTTCACGCAAATCACGAACGCCGCGCTCGGGCTGTTGGCGCTGGCGGTCGTGGTGCTGCTCTTCGACAAGCTGGTGGGTCTGGGCGGAAGAGCGTGGGTGTTGATCGCGACCTTCGCGGCGATGTCGATGTTGGTGGGTCACGCGCTGGGTGGACCTGAGCCGGGCACGCGCAACGTGCTGGCGACGTTCAGCGCGCTGCGCTTCCCTGCCCTCGGCCTGGTGATCTCGCGCGTCGCCGAGAGCAAGGAGGCGATCGTGGTGGTGCTCGCGTACGTGCTGTGCAGCCTCGCGATGGTGCTGGTGTACCTGACGGTCGAGCGCGCGGCGCGCAGCGATGAGCCGACCGAGCCCCACGCGCCTCCGCACGGAGTGTGAATTTCAGCCCGGCATCACGCGAGGCAACTGGGACACGGCCCATACGCCGAAGAGCATGAGCGCACCGGCGGTCACCACCACGGTGGTGCGCACCGCGACGCTGCGGAACTGCTGGGCCATCGCGATGAAGAAGAGGCTGAGCGCGAAGATGATCGTGGTGCGGGAGTAGCGATCTCCGTGATCGTTGGCCTCGTCACCGACCTGCTGCATGCGGTCGGCCTCCGCGCTCAGGCGCGCGGCGTCTTCCGCGAAGCGCGGTTTGTACTCCGCCATCTGGAACGGAGTGGCCGGCGCGGAGGAATTGATCAGGGGCTCGGTGGCGAGCCACGCGTCGAACACCGGTTTGAACTCGGGCCGAAAGCGATGCTCTACGAAGTCGCGGAACTGTTCCTGGCCGTTCGCTCGAGCCGCCGCCCAGTTCAAGAACGTGAGCACGTCGATGTCGGCGAGCTGGCCCGCGGTGGTGGCCGATCGCGTCGAGGAGGCACGGAGGGCGTGCGCGCGCGCATAGGCGCTGGCCTGCTCCCCATCGAGGAGCGAGGCCTCGTAACCCGACCACGCCGAGGTCACGCCGCCCAGGGCCAGGATGATCGCGCTCGCCACCTCGAGGATGTGGCCCACGCGGCGGCGCCGGTACGCGAGGGAGTGCCGCTTGCGCGGGTGATGCAACGGGTGCGCGGCG
The DNA here is from genome assembly GCA_966211295.1 of uncultured Myxococcales bacterium. Lineage (GTDB taxonomy): Bacteria > Myxococcota > Myxococcia > Myxococcales > Myxococcaceae > Archangium_A. The sequence continues at coordinate 7,917 of CBIHPJ010000102.1, forward strand.
GTGAGCTCAGCCATGGTCCACTGGTGACGCTGTGCAGTGGGCGTGCCTCTCGCACAGGGGCAAGGAGACAGAATTGCACCGCAGCGAGAGATGACCCTGGTCCTGCTTTTGGTGGTGGTGGGGGTGACTCCGAAGAGCGCGGACGTCGACCCGGCGGCGGTGGCGGCGCTCGAAAAGATGACCGCGTCGGTGCGCGAGCTCACCGCCCTCTCGGTGAACGCGCTGGTGGAGACGGACGAGGTGCTGGAGAGCGGAGAGAAGGTGACGCGCACTTCGGCGATCGCGCTCACGGTGCATCGGCCCAATCGGCTGCACGCTGACGTGAAGACCGAGCGCTCGCTGCGGCAGCTCTTCTTCGACGGGCAGTCGTTTACGATCTGGAGCCCGCGCTCCGGGTACTACGCGAGCACGCGCGCGCCGGGGACGATCGCCGACCTCGTGACTTTGGGCGCCGAGCGCTTCGCGTTCGAGCTCCCCTTCGCGGACGTCTTCCCCTGGGAACCGCTGGAGCACGGCGAGCTGCGGGCGGCGAGGGACCTGGGCGTCACCCAGCTCGAGGGCGTGGAGTGCGAGCACTACGCGTTTCGCCAGAGCGGCCTCGACTGGGAGATCTGGATCGAGAAGGGGTTGCCGCGGAAGGTGCGGATCGGCGAGCGACGCGTCACGTACTCGTGGAACCTCGGACTGATCGACGAGGAGGAAACGCAGTTCACCTTCACGCCGCCCCGGGACGCGCGAAGAATCGAGCTGAGGGAGCGCGCCCAGTAGCCTTTCCGGGTGGAGGCGTTCTCGCCTGTGCCGCACCGTCAGCTGCGGCACATCGTCACAGCCCACGCCCGCACCCCTCCTCTCGCCTGCTGAAGCGCGTGGCGAGCACGTTGCACGATCCTCATCGCGAGCCGATCTCCAGGTCACGGATCCCCGCAGCCGGATCGAGCGGAGGGATGACGATGCAACCCAGACAAGAGCCGAAGAAGGCGCCCCCGAAGAAGACCCAGGTCCCGACCAACGGCGATCAGCCGCAGTCCTCCATCAACGCGACCTACGTGGAGCCGTCGGCCGAACAGATCCTCGAACCGGGCAAGAAGTTAGGCGACCTGCTCCGCCGCAACATGACCCAGCCGTACGTGCTGCAGCGCCTCTCGCAGCGCGCGTGGTGGGTGCAGTCGTCCAACTACGGCACGGTGTTCTACGTGGGCGATCGCGGGGTGCTGATCTTCGACACGCTCGAGGGCGTCTACGACAACATCCTCAAGGCCGTGGCCTCGGTGACCGACAAGCCGATCGTCGCCGCGATCTATCCGCACTACCACGCCGACCACATCGGAGACATCAAGCGCTACGTGGAGGCGGCCGCGCAGCGCGGCAAGCCGCTCGAGATCGTCGCGAGCTCGAAGACGCGGCAGTCGATGGAGCTCGCGGAGAGCAGCTTTCCCGGGCCCACCCGCGAGCTGAGCTGGCCTCGCGATCAATTCGATTTCGACGGCCTCACCGTCGAGCTGCACGGCTTCGAGTGGGCCGCGCACTCCGACGATCACTCCGCGTGGCTCTTGAAGCAGGACCGCATCGTGCACGCGCCCGACCTGATCAACCCCGATCAGCCGCCGTTCTGGCGCTTCGCGGGCAACGAGCGCTTCCGCTTTCACGAGGACAACCTGCGGCAAGTCGCGCAGCTCGAGTGGGACTATCTCTCAGGCAGCCACGGGAACATCGGCTCGCGCGCCGACATCGACTTCGACTTCCAGTTCATCGCGGATCTGAAGGCCGCGATCGGCAAGGCGATGGCCGAGCACCCCTTCGCGGAGTTCGTGAACCCCAACGCGAAGGCCCACACCGAGTTCCTCTCGAAGTTCTTCGGGAAGATCTCGATCGAAGCGACGAACGCGCTCCGGCCGAAGTACGGAAAGATGTACGGCTTCGAAGAGGCCACGCCGCCCAACGCCGAGATGGTGGCGTGGGTGATGTTCGAATACCGGTGAGCCCGCCCGGAAGAGAGCTGCCATGAAGATCCGGGCGCTGGTCGTCGAAGAGAAGGACGCTCCCTTTCAGCTGCAAGACCTCGAGCTGGGCGAGCCGGTGCGAGGCGAGCTGCTGGTGCGCATCGTCGCCTCGGGGGTGTGCCACACCGACGCGATCACCCAGGCGGGGGATCTGCCGATGCCCTTCCCCTGCGTGCTCGGGCATGAGGGCGCGGGTGTGGTCGAGAAGATCGGCCCCGGCGTGAGCGGGTTCGCGCCGGGCGACCGGGTGATCATCGGGTGGCCCTTCTGCGGCGCGTGCCGCAACTGCCTCGATGGCCAACCTCGCTACTGCCTGCGCTCGGGCGAGGCGCTGGTCTCGGGCGCGCGGTTCAAGGGCGAGCACGCAGGCCAGAGCGCCTACTCGCGCGCCGGAAAGGTGGTGCATGGCCACTTCTTCGGGCAATCCTCCTTCGCCACGCACTCGGTCGTCTCCGCTGACGCGGTGGTGAAGGTGCCAGGCGACACGCGGCTCGAGCTCCTCGGTCCACTCGCATGCGGGCTGGCCACGGGCGCGGGGGCGGTCTTGAACGAGGCGCGGCCGAGACTGGGTGACTCGATCCTCGTGGTGGGCGTGGGAGCGGTCGGGCTCGCCGCGATCATGGCGGCGCGCAACTCGGGGGTGACCACGCTGATCGCGGGTGACGTGCACGAGAGCCGGCTCGAGCTGGCCAAGAGCTTGGGCGCGACGCACGTGATCAACTCGCGCGAGACGAAGCTGGTCGACGAGGTCAAGGCCATCACCGGGTCGACGGTCGACTTCGCGTTCGACTGCACCGGAGTGATCGCGGTGATCGAGACGATGGCGCAGACCGTCGGAATGCTCGGCACCCTGGTGTTGATCGGCGGCGCGCCGGCCGGCGCCTCGTTCAAGCTCGATCACCTCTCCACGCTGTGGGGCAAGCGCGTGATCGGCGTGCTCGGCGGAGGCGGCCGCTCGGGCCAGCTGATCCCCGCGCTGGTGCAGCTGCTCGAGCAGGGAAGATTTCCGTTCGATCGCCTGGTGAAGGAATACGAGCTCGATCAGATCGACCAGGCGCTCGCAGACTCGAAGAGCGGCAAGGTGATCAAGCCGATCTTGCGAATGCCGCGGTAGCGAGCACGACGTGCTGGGTCACTGGCAGTTACGCGCCCGCGAGCTCGCCCCATGCCACGTGACGTTCGGCTGGCACTGAGGACTCAGGGAGAAGGGCCGATCGCGCATTCGCCACATGCGCGTGAAGCGCGCGCACAGCACGCTCCGCTCAGGTCCACCGTCGTTCTGGGCCCAGGCCCGTGGCGGAACTCGTGAGCCCGCAGAGCAGCGAGTGCGGCGCGCACTTCAGCGACGGGGCACGGCCACTGCACCAGTCGGCCCCGTCGACTCGCAGTTCACCGGGCTGTTCATGATCCCGTTCTTCAAGTCACTCCTGGCCCTCGCGGTGCTGATCTTCCCCATCGCGAGCATGCTCGGGGTCGGGCTCACCTTTTCGCTCAGGCAGATCGGCGAGCCGCTGCGGAACCCGAGCCGCGTCTTCCGGGCGCTCGTCGCGAACTTCGTCCTCGTGCCCCTGCTCGCCGTCGCCATCGCGCGAGCGTTGGGGCTCTCGCCTTCCGTCGAGGCCGGGTTGCTGCTCGTGGGCACCGCCGCGGGGGCTCCGTTTCTCCTCAAGTTGAGCGAGGCGGCTGGGGTCGATGTCGCGCTGGGCGCGGCCCTCCTCGTGCTGCTGGTGCCGCTGACGATCATCTTCATGCCGCTCGTCGTGCCGCTGGTGATCCCCGACGCGCAGGTGAACGCGGCGCGCATCGCCCTGCCGCTGGTGTTGACGATGCTCCTGCCGTTGGGAGTTGGGCTCGTTCTCCACGCCGCCGCGCCGGGAGTGTCGGAGCGCCTGCGGCCGATCGCCCAGCGCACCGCGACGCTCGCGCTGATCACCCTCATCGGCTCGACGGTGGTGGTGAACGCGCGTCTCTTCAGGGAGCTGGGCCCCAGCGCAATCGCCGCGGCCGCGCTGCTGGCTGCCGGGAGTTTCGGGCTCGGGTACCTGCTGAGCAGCTCGCACTTCCACCGGAGCGCGGTGATGGGCCTGGGCGCCGGTCAGCGGAACATCGCGGCGGCGATGGTGGTGGCCTCCCAGGACTTCGACGACCCGCGCACGTTGGTGATGGTCGTCTTGTTCTCGGTGGTCGCGCTCCTGGTGCTCTTCCTGATCGCCGCAGTGCTCAGACGGCGACCGACCGATGAAATGCCACCCCGCCCAGCCGCACGGCGCGGCGGGCTGACGGCTCGAGCTTCGTGAGGAGACCCTGATGACCCGAAAGAACAACCACCATTCGAAGCATCACAAATCCAAACCCAACTTCGTCTTCATCCTGGCGGACGATCTCGGTTACGCCGATCTGCACTGCTACGGCGGCGCGGCCCCCTGCTCTCCCAACCTCGACAAGCTGGCCACCGAGGGGCTGCGCTTCACCAACGGCTACGCCAACTCGTCGGTCTGCTCGCCCTCGCGCTTCGCGATCGCCACGGGCCGCTATCAGCACCGGGTGCGCGGTGGCTTCGACGAGCCGATCGCCTCGGCCTCTCCAGAGCTCGGCTTGCCTCCGGAGCACCCCACCATGGCGTCGATGCTGCGCGAGGCGGGCTACGCCACCGCGCTCGTGGGCAAGTGGCACCTGGGCTCGCTGCCCTGGTTCGGCCCGCTGAAGAGCGGCTACGACGAGTTCTTCGGCCACCGCAGCGGCGCGGTCGACTTCTTCTCGCACGACGGCTTCGCGAGCCACGATCTCTGGGAGGGCGACCAGGAGGTCACCCGGCACGGGTACCTCACCGACCTGGTGACTGATCGCGCGATCGACTTCGTGAAGCGCCAGTCGTCGTCGAAGCCCTTCCTGCTCTCGCTGCACTACAACGCGCCGCACTGGCCGTGGGAGACACGCGCCGACGCCGAGGAGTCGAAGCGCATCGGACACCACCTCGCGCACCTCGACGGCGGCTCGGTGAAGACCTACCTCGAGATGATCCGCATCATGGACGAGGGCATCGGGCGCGTGCTCGCGACGCTCGACGAGAAGGACCTTCGCGACGAGACCCTGGTGGTCTTCACCAGCGACAACGGCGGTGAGCGCTTCTCCAACTCGTACCCGCTGATCGGAAAGAAGATGGACCTGCTCGAGGGCGGCATTCGGGTGCCGTACATCGTGCGATGGCCGGCGCGCGGCCTGCCCACCGGCAAGACGCACGATCGGCCGACCATGGGCATGGACTGGACGCCGACCTTTCTCGCGGCGGCGGGCGCCTCGGCTCACCCCGATTACCCGCTCGACGGAGTCGACGTCTTCGGTGAAGCAGTCGATCGCAAGCTCTTCTGGCGAATGGTCTACCGAAACCAGAAGGCGGTCCGCTCCGGGGCCTGGAAGTACCTCTCGGTCGACGGCGCGGAGTTCTTGTACGACTTGTCGCGCGACGAGCGGGAGCGCGCCAACCTGCGCTTCCGCGAGCCGAAGCGCTTCGAGGAGCTGAGGAGAGCGCACTTCGAGTGGGACGCCTCGATGCCTCCGCGGCCCGAAGGCGCCGCCGCGGCGCTGGAATACAGGCCAGAGACGATGGCGAGATCCGACGGGTGAAGATCAGACCCGGTAGCTGAGCCAGAAGGCGAAGAAGTCGAGATCGGCACCGAGCCCCGCCGCTTCGAGGAAGGGCCCGGCGAAGAAATGCGAATAGCTCGCGACGAGGAGCGCATGGCGATCGACCTGCCACTGCGCCCGCACCGAGAGCTCGCTGCCGAGGTGGCGCTCCTGGCTGGTGCTGCCCGAGGCGATCAACGCGCCCGAGCTGCGGTAGGCGCCGTCGCCCAGGCTCTGCCGCCAGAAAGCGTCGTAGTGCACCATGATCGCGATCGGCTCGAGGGGCCGCACGGTGATCGCCGGGTGCACGTCGACGTGGTTCTGCGGGCCGATCAGGTTCGCGTCTGAGAAGTAGGACGCCTGCGGAAAGAGCGGGTTGAACGTCTGGAGCGCTGGATCGCGCGGATCGCGATCTCCGCTGGTCACGTTCGCCTGGAGCCCCAGGCGCGGCCGCAGGGGAAGCGCGGCGAACGTGTAGCCAACGTCCGACGCGACGGTCCACGCGATGATGGCGCCAGCCCCGAACGAGCCGAGCTGAGTGACGAGCTCCACGTTGTAGTCGAGCGAAGCGGGCTGGCCCGAAGCGCGCAGGCCGAACGAGTGCCTCGACTCATCCGCTCGGCCCTGATCGAAGGTCGCGCCCGCCCGGGCGAAGCCGAAATAAAAGACGTCCAGGCTCAAGACTTCAGCGATCAAGGGGCCAAAGGCATAGGCGCCCCACAGCAGCTGCCCCGGGATCTGCCCATCATCGAACACGCCTGGATTCGTCTCCACCGGCGCGGCCACGAAAGCGTCGACCCTCCACTTCCCCGCCTGCTGCATCAGCCGCACGGCGTCGAAGCTGAGGCGCACGTTCGCGCCATCGCGGGTGCCAATCAGCCGCGCGCTCTCGTAGTCGAGCTCCTGTCGCCCGGCGCGAAGCGTGAGCGCACCGGGGGCGAGGTCGAACCGCACGTCGAGAAACGCCTGGTGCAGATCGAGCTGGTCGGCGTCGAGCGGCCGCGGCCCGCCTGAGCGGCCGAGAGCCCAGTTGTTGGTCAGTTGCACGAACCAGCGCGCGCGCTGCCCCAGTCGCAGCTCGCCGTGGAGCATCAACCGGTGAAGCAGGTACGCGTCGTCGTTGCCCGCCTGCCAGTCGCCGTTGTGGAGGTACTCGAAGCGCTCCCGGAGATCAGCGCCCAGCGAGAGGTACTTCGAGGGCTCGGGGGCGAGCTGAAAGTACTTCAATCGATCCCAGCGATCCGTGCGGCACCCGGGCGCACTGAGGAAGCCGTAGTCCTCTTCGTAGCGGTTCAGATGAATGCGAGGTCTGTTGCAGCTCGGGGGCTGCGTGGCGAACACAGGCGTGGAGGCCACCAGGAGCAACGCGCCCCAGAAGCCGCGCAGGATCAAGGGGCCGCTCGAGGCGGAGGGCGACGACGCAGCACGCTCTCGATCACCAGCAGGCTCGCGACCGCGAGCACCCCGGCCACGCTGTAGTAGCCGTGAGAGATCGCGGCGCCGATCGCCCCCGCGGTCCACACGCTCGCGGCGGTGGTGATGCCGCCGACGCCCTCGTGGAGCTCGGAGCCCTTCTTGAGGATCGCCCCTCCGCCGATGAAGCCGATGCCGGTCATCAGCCCGCGCAGGCAGCGCGCCTCGCCGTCGGCGTCGAACACTCCGCGCTCGACGAGAAAGCGGGTGAGCAGGAGGTAGGCGCACGCCGCGACGGACACGAGGGGAAGCGTGCGCAAGCCCACGTGCGTGGCCCCCATTCGTTGACGCTCCCAGGCGAGCGGCACGACGAACAGAAAGGCCGCGGCGAGCGCGACCATTGCGTCGAGCACGTGCTGCAGGGGCGTCTGAAAGGGGATCATGCGTGGCTGGTCTTCGGGCGGTGGCGGCCGAAACGCAGGATGACGAGGCTGATCGCGCAGACCACCGCCGCCATCGAGTAGTACCCGTAGGCGACGGCCGCCCCGATGATGCCGGTGGTCCACACCGCCGCCGCGGTGGCCACGCCGCGTGACTCGCCGCGCTCCTTGACGATCGCGCCCGCCCCGACGAAGCCGATGCCGGTCATCAGCCCCTGCAGCACGTCAGATTGCTCCTTCGCCGACGCGCCCGCGAACAGCCGTTGTCCCAGGAACAGGTAGGCGCACGAGCTCACCGCCACCAGGGGGAAGACCCGCAAGCCGATCACCGGGTCGGTGTGGGGTCTGCGCGCCCAGCCGAGCGGCAGCGCAAAGAAGTACGACGCCGTGAGTGACAGCACGAACAGAATCAAGTCCCCGCTGCTCAGGTGCACGATCGTGATCACAGAGCTCCCCGGCCGACGGCTCAGTGCAACCGCCTCGCCACGCGAAGCCCGACGCGAGCGGCCCCGCGGCGCCCGCGATTCCTGCGCGTCACGCTGGCCGGGAATCCTGCTCGCCCCGAGCGCGCAGCCAGTCTGAGATCGAGACGATGATGAGGCACGAGAGGGCCAGCGCCCCCGCCACCATGTAATGGCCGTGCGCGGTCGCCGCGCCGATCGCCCCGGCGGCCCAGACGCTCGCGGCGGTCGTCAGCCCCGCCACCCCGTGCACCTGCTCACCACTCTTCAGGATCGCGCCGCCGCCGATGAAGCCGATCCCCGTCATCATGGCGCGGAGCGTGCGCGCCATGCCGTCGGCGTCGAAGGTGCCGCGCAAGTAGAGGAAGCGGCTGATCAGCAGCCAGGCGCACGCCCCGAGCGCGACGAGCGGGAGCGTGCGTCCTCCCAGGCCGACGGTCCCTCTCGTCTTGCGCTCCAGGGCCAGCGGCAGGGTCAGCACGTAGGCGGCCACCAGCGCGGCGATCGAGTCGAC
>CBIHPJ010000103.1:0-16329 GCA_966211295.1 uncultured Myxococcales bacterium
GTATTCGCAGCGGTGTTGGCCGGGTGTGGTCCTGAAGCAATTGGTGAACTGAAGTCTGAACCGTCCGCAGCCACGAGCAGCAGTGAAAGCAGCACCGAGAGTGGCCTGAGCGGGCCGCTCACCGGTGCGATGCCGTACCGCGGAGTGAACATCGCCGGCGCCGAATTTGGCATCGCCTCTGACGGGTCCGGCAACAACCCAGGAACGTACGGAACGACGTACACGTGGCCGAGCGCCAACAGCGCCGACTACTTCCTCAGCAAGGGGATGAACACGTTCCGCATCCCGTTCAGATGGGAGCGCTTGCAGCGCACCCGTCGGCAGGCTCTCGACGCCACTGAGCTCGGGCGCATGAAGACCACCGTCAATGGCATCACCGCCAAGGGCGGCGTGGTGCTGCTCGATCCGCACAACTACGCGCGCTACGGCACGTCGGTGATCGGCTCGGGCTCCGTGACCAACGCCGACTTCGCGGACTTCTGGTCGCGCGTGGCGAACGAGTTCAAGAGCAACCCGCGGGTGCTCTTCGGCCTCATGAACGAGCCGTACGACATGCCCACCGAGCAGTGGGTGAGCGCGGCGAACGCGGCCATCGCGGCGATTCGCGCGACGGGCGCGACGAACCTGATCCTCGTGCCTGGTAACGCGTGGACCGGCGCTCACAGTTGGACCGAGAACTGGTACGGCACGGCGAACTCCGTCGCGCTGCTCCAGATTCAGGATCCTGGGAACAACGTCGCGTTCGAGGCGCACCAGTACTTCGACTCGAACGCCTCTGGCTCGAGCGATCAATGCCCGAGCAGCAACGCGAGCGCGCAGATGACGGCGTTCACCAACTGGCTCCGCGCGAACGGCAAGAAGGGCTTCCTCGGCGAGTTCGCTGTGGGCACCAGCTCGACCTGTATGGCCGCGCTCGAGAACCTGCTCGCGTACCTCGACAGCAACAGCGACGTGTACATCGGTTGGACGTGGTGGGCCGCGGGTCCGTGGTGGGGCAGCTCCTGGTACTCGATGGAGCCGAACTCCAACGGCAGCGACAAGCCGCAGATGACCACCATGATGCGTCACCTCTCGATCGCACCTCAGACTCCGAGCTGCACCGACGGAGTGAAGAACGGCACCGAGACGGGCGTGGACTGCGGCGGCTCGTGCAAGGCGTGCGTGGTGGCTCCGACCTGCACCGACGGAGTGAAGAACGGCACTGAGACGGGTGTCGACTGCGGCGGCTCGTGCGCGGCGTGTGCTCCGGTTGGTGGCGGTACGGGCACGGGCGGTGGCACGGGTTCGACGGGTGGTGGCATTGGCTCTGGCGGCGGTACTGGCGCTGGCGGCGGTGGTGGCACGACCTGCACCGGAAGCGTGACCTACGAGGCGGAGACGATGACCCACTCCACCGGCGGGACCACGAGCGGCGGCTGGAACCTCTGGAGCAACGGCTACGTGCAGACCACTTCGAGCGTGTCGTTCGCTTCGGCGTCGACTCTCGCGGTGACTGCGCGCGGCTCGGTCGCCTCGGGTGTGTACCCGCGGATGACGGTGGCCGTCGGTTCGACCACGCTGGGCAGCGTCACGGTGAACAGCACGGCCTGGGCGGTGTATCGCTTCAACGTGCCGGCCGGGGCGTCGGGCGCGATTCGCGTCACGTTCGACAACGACGCGAAGACCACCACTGAGGATCGCAACCTGTACGTCGACAAGGTCGTGCGTGAGTGCACGAGCACTGGCGGCAGCACGGGTGGTGGCACCGGCAGCACTGGCGGAGGAACGGGAAGCACGGGTGGCGGCACCGGCAGCACGGGTGGCGGCACTGGCAGCACCGGCGGCGGTGGTGGAACCACCGTCTGCACCGGCGGCGCGACCTACGAGGCGGAGTCGATGACCCACTCCACCGGCGGCTCGTTCAGCGGCGGCTGGAACCTGTGGAGCAACGGCAACGTCACCACGCGGCACACCTTCACCACGGCTCCGACTCGGATCGCGGTGACGGCGCGTGGCAGCGTGGCAGGCGGCGTCTACCCGCGCATGTTGGTCAGCGTGGGTGGCGTGCTCGTGGGCACGGTGACGGTGAACTCGACGACGATGCGCGAGTACACCTTCGACGTGACTCGCGCGGCGGGCGCGGCGGAGATCCGCGTCGCGTTCGACAACGACGCGCAGATCAGCGGTCAGGACCGGAACCTCTACCTGGACAAGGTCGTCGTTCGCTGCCCGTAAGCAGTTCACGTTGAGTTGAAGTTCGGGGCGGGCATCGGGTTTCCGGTGCCCGCCCCTTTTCTTTCCCCGCTGAATGGAAGGGAACTCGAGAGCACCTCGAGCCAAATACCGCGTAGGGTGTCCTCATCTTGAGTGACGAAAAGACTCGCTACGGCAGAACGCAGAAGTTCCGGTTGTCCGAGAAGGGCGCCGAGGCAGTGAGGGCATACGAGGTCACCATCGCGGCGGCTCGCAGTGGCAGTGGCCGGGCTGAGTTCGATGCGGCGCGCGCGGCCTGGGGTGCCCCGCGTGGGTTGGCGGCGGAAGACGCGCAGTACCTGGTCGAGTTCGGGCTGGCAGGCCGCACGATGAAGGAGACCGCCGACGCTCTGCGCGACTGCGGCCCGAGCGCCAAGGACGTGAAGGAAGCCACCCATCGGCTCATCGGTGTCGGAATGCTCGAGGCCGTGCCGATGCTGGGTTCCTGAACTGTTTCAGGGAGGTTCAGGGAGGTTCAGGGAGGCAGATGCGAGGTGCACTCCGTGGCGAGTGACACCAACGTCGCCAAGCGCTCCGCGGTGAAGTGCGACGCCTTCGTCGACTCCGCGTCCAAAATCCCGATCACCTTCCCGTTGGGATCGAGCAGCGGCAAGCACGCCTCCGACAGCACCTTCGGATCGCACTCGTAATAGGCGCCACCACCGTCGAGGTGCGCCTTCACGTCCTGCAGCACGCGCGCCTTTCCACTGAGCCCCACGGCGGAATTGTTCGACGTCTTCGCGAACGACTCGGTGAGTGGAAATTCCGGGCGGCTCTCGACGCCGCGATACGCGAGCTTCACCAGCGCCGGACCCGAAGCGAGCTCGCGCCGCTGATAGATGCCGAGCCAATCGGTGCCCGCGCTCTGCTGCACTGACTCCACGAGCGCGTCGAGCGTGAGCAGCGCGAAGCTGTTCTGCACCGAGCGCCCACCGAGCACCTTCGACAAATCGTACGGCGTCGGATCGAGGTCGCCCTTGAGCGAGCAGCTTCCATCGGGCGACAGCTTCGGCACCTTGTACGTGTAGAGCGCGTTGAGCGCTGACGGAGTCGCCGGGAGGCTGGCCTTCTTCGCCTCCTCGAGGATCTCCCAGAGCGCTTGCTGCGCTTCACGCAACGCAGCGACGTCGACCGAAAGACCAACCTTCGTCAGGTACGAGCGAGCGTCCATGAAGTGAGCCTAGTCATGCTTCACCTTGCGCGGCTTGGCTTCCTTGGGGGCGCTGCAGTCGTCGTCACCACGCAGCTGTTGCACCGACCACTTGTTCTTCCGGTGCAGGCACGCGAACACCGGCACGCGCCGCTCGCTCTTGAGGAAGTGCACTGCGCTGAGCAGCGCCTCGTCTCCATTCAGGTCGAGGTCGCTGGAGGGCCCGCACTCGAAATCGTCGAGCGAGCTGTACCCTTCGAACTTGGTCTCGAGGAGCTCGAGCTCCGTCAAAGCACACGCGGTCTTCAGGTCGAGCTGCTGCGCGGTGAGATCGCCGAGCGACGCCTGGAGCGCCTTCTTGTGACGGCTCTCGTTCACCATCATCACGCCCACGGCGATCCACATCATCATCGAGGCCACCAGCCCGATCACCCCGAACACGAGGCCCGTGGTGCCGAGTCCCGCGCCCGGGAGCCGATGCTGCGCCGCGAGCCCACGCGCGCGCATGCCGAAGATGATCCCCATCACGGAGCCGGCGGGAACGAAGCAACAGAGCAACGCGCCGAGCACCGACGACCAGAACGCCCATCTCCCCGCGGAGTCGACGGAGTACTGCGCCGCCTGTCGCGCTCTCACTTGATCCACGGCTGCGCGCTGCTCGGCGGCATGACGCTCGGCATCGCCCTTGAGCGCACGCTCTTGCCGCGCCTGCACGCCGCGATCAGTGAGCGTTCCGCAGAAGCCGCACTGCTCGATGTTGTCTTGCAGCGGCGCGCTGCAGTTCGAACACTTTTGCATCGGGAGCGGACTCTCTCAGGTGCTCGCGATGAAGTCCGCCACCACCTTCGCCAACGGCTCGCCCACGTCCTCCTGCAGGAAGTGACCGCCGCCGGTGAGCGTGGTGTGCGCGCGGCCTTCCGCTCCGGGGATCGCGCTCTGCAGGAACATGTCAGCGCCGCGCGTGATCGGATCTTGATCCGAGAACGCAGTGAGGAACGGCTTCTTGAACTCGGCGAGGCGCTCCCACGCCGCGCGATTCGCAGGCGTCGCGGGATCCTCAGGACTCGCGGGAACGAGGGCAGGGAATTGCCGCGCCCCGGCCTTGAACGTGTCGTCAGGGAAGGGCGCGTCGTACGCCGCCTTCACCTCGTCCGAGAGCGCAGTCGCACAGCCATTCGACACGATGCGCCCGATGTCGAACTCCGGAGACGTCTGCGAGAACTCACGCCACTTGAAGAACGCCTTCGGCATCGGGATGTCGCCGGTGGGGAGAAACGTGTTCGCCGCCACCACGCGGGCGAAGCGCTCTGGATGTTCTGCGACGAGCCGCAAGCCGAGCAGCCCGCCCCAGTCCTGGCAGACGAGCGTGATGCCGCGCAGGTCGAGCTTCTCGACGAACGCGGTCAGCCAATCCATGTGGCGCTGGTACGTGTAGTCGGCGCGGTCGGCAGGTTTGTCAGAGCGGCCGAAGCCGATCAGATCAGGCGCCACCACGCGATGCCCCGCGCGCGAGAGCGGGGGAATCAGCTTTCGGTAGAGGAAGCTCCAGCTCGGTTCTCCGTGGAGACAGAGAATCGGCGCGGCGGATGACGGTCCATCCTCGACCCACGCCATCTCGAGCCCGCCCACGTCGATGCGCTTTGGCGAATACGGAAAATCTGGCAACGACGCGAAGCGGTCCTCAGGCGTACGGAGAATGCGCATCCGCGCTTCTTACTCTCAACGATGCGGCGGAGGAGGCGGCGGAGAGCGAGGCGCGCTCGGAGGAGGCGGCGCGCTGATGTGAGGTGCGGGCGCTGGAGCGGGCGCGCTCCGATACGACGCCGGAGGAGCCGGCGCAGGCATGCTCATGGCGGGCGGCGGAGGCGCAGCTCGATACGCCGGAGGCGGCGCACTCATCGCCGCAGGCGGCGGAGGCGAGCGCGGCGCAGAAGGCTGCACGCGGGTGGGCGCCTGCATCGGCGCAGGCGATGGAGTGGAAGGCGGCGGCTGGTAACTCCGCGGCGAAGTGAACGTCGACGGCGGCGGCGCTCGGTACGTGGACGCCGGAGGGGGCGGCACGAAGCCTCCACTGGCGGGCGGTGGCGGAGTTCCCGGCTGAGTTCTCCAACCCACCGGTGGAGGCGGTGGCCTCACCGGCACCGCACCAGACAGCGAGCTCGCCCGCGGAGGCGGCGGGGGAGGCGCGCGGCCTGCGCTGCCCACGGAGCCCACCGGCACCGGGGTGATGTTGGTGCCGGTCGCGTAACCGACGTAGCGCGGCGGCGGCCCGACGCGTGCCTGCCGCACCGGGGCTGTCACGCCCACTGCGTGGTGAAAGTCGTAATAGCCCGTCGTGTACGCCCGCACGTTTCGCACGGTGAAGCTCGCCGTCGGCACGAAGCACCAGCTCGAGTAGCCGAACGCCAGCGGCCCATAGGGGCCCAGCGGAGCCCAGCCCACGTAGGGCCCTCCGACTCGCCAGCTCACCCATGAGGGAGCCCACTCGGTGCCGGGAATCCACAGCCACCCGTAGTTCGAGTCGTTCATCCAGCGGCCGTAATGAAACACTGCCCACCCGAACGGGTAATCACTCTCAAATACCCAACCTGCGTCTGTGTAGAGCCACTGCCCACCCGTGCCGTACGGATAAAAGTCGGCGCCCACGTACGCGGGCGAGGGCTGCCACGTTCTTCCGTAGCCCGGCAGCGTCACCCACGAGCCGTACGGATCGAGGTAGGGATCGAACGTGCCCACCGAGATTCCGACGGACGGAGTGACCGCCACCGCCGAGGGGAAATAGCAGCCTGAGAGCACGAGCAGCGCGCTCGCCGCGAGGAGCGAGCCGAGAGTCTTGAGCGTCATGCGAGCCTCCGCTTCAGCTTCGGAAAACACGCGGCGCGGGCAGAGAATTCGCTGACCAGGTCAAGCGAATAGTGTCTTCCACCCTCGCGGCAGTTCCAGTGCAGCCAGAAGCAATTCGATTACAGCGCACATTTCCACCTCAGGGCCTGTGTGGTGACTGTGCGAACCATGCGTCTTTCGTCGTTTCCCGTGGGATGGACTCACCAGGAATTCGTTCCGTAGCCTCTTGCTCGTTGTTCCCCCCAAAGCAGCGAGGCGTCCCATGAGTCGTACGAGGGCTGGGCTGGTCGCAGGTTGTTTGTCGGTGGCGATGTTCGGTTGTGGCGTCGAGGCGGGAGCAGCGAGCAGCGAGGCAGCAGAGCTCGAGCGCGCTCCCGTTTCGCAGACGGCTTCGCAGAGCGAAGCGCTGCGCATCGAGGTGAATCGAAACTCGATCGCCTACGACTACTTCCCCTCGACGCACGTGCCGCACGGCATCGCCGGTGACGAGCAGTTCGTGTTCGTCACGCAGCCGCTCTCGGGTCGCGTCTCGGTGAACAACCGCATCACGGGCGCTGAGATCGCCACCCTGCCGCCGCCGCCGATCGGCTGGCTGCTCCCGTTCACCATGCGCGTGACCTCGAGCGGTCACCTCACCGTGCTCGACGCGGGCGGCTTTCCCAACCCCTTCTTCCCCTCGGTCGCGCGCCTCTACGAGTACGACTATTCGTGGAACCGCCGCACGCGCTCGTTCGAGGCGACGCTGGTGCGCACCATCAGCTTCGAGGGATTGCCGGTCGTCTTCGCCGAGGACTTCGAGAATCTGCCGGGGGGCGGGTACGTGGTCTCGGAGTCGGTGATCGGCGCGCTGTGGAACGTCTCCGCAGGCGGCGCGATCACGCCGGGTCTGCTGCCTGACAGCTTCGCGCCTGGCGCCGGCATCCCGGCGCTCGGTCCGTGCGGCTTCACCCCGACGGTGATCGGCGGCATTCCGTTCTCCACCGCGGGCAACTTCGCGCCGGGCGTCGGCTCGCTCGTGCAGCGCGACGGTCAGCTCTATTTCGGCAGCACCTGCCGCGGCGGCGTGGCGCGCATTCCGCTCGCGAGCTTGACCGACATGACGCGCACGCCTCAGCAGCGCGCGGAAGACATCGTCGACGTCTCGCCTCGCGCGGCGAACGTGGCGACCGAGTCGCTCAAGGGCCTCTCCTTCAACCGCTGGAAGCCCTCGGACACGCGCCTCTACGTGACGGACACCACCAACCGCCGCGTGCTGCGCATCGACACCGACACCGGCGCGCGCGAGGTGGTGGCCGATGACCCCGAGCTCTTCGACTTCCCCGTGAGTGCGGTGTTTCTCCCACCTGTGGGTGGAGTCTCGGTGCTCGTCGTCGCTTCGGATCAGGAATACAGGCTGGCTGCACTCAACGCGCTCATCACCGAGGACGTGCTCCACCCGCCCTTCATCGTCTCGAAGATTTACGTGACTCACTGAGGTGGAAACGAGATCCTGCAGCCCCCCGAATGCCCCCCACAGAACTGATCGAATTCTCGCAGAGCATCGAAGGCCTCTTCATCAAGGGCCTCGGAAAAGAAGTCACTCCTCAGATGAAGGACCAGCTCCGATCGAGGGGACTCGATCTCGACAAGCCGCTCCGGCCCGGCTACCCGGCCGCCGACTTTCACAAGTGGGTCGAGTACGCCGCCTCGGCGGTGTACCCCGGCGACAAGAAGGACGAAGCGCTGCGCCGCATCGGTCACCGCGCCGTGTCTGGCCTCGAGGAGGGCCTGATCGGCAAGGCCCTCGCCGCGGGTCTCAAGCTCATCGGTCCGCGCCGCGCGCTCCAGCGCGTGGAGCGCATCTTCAAGAACAACAACAACTACCAGGTGGCAACGCTGCTCGAGCTGAGCGAGCGCGATGCGAAGGTGCGGCTCAGCGAAGTGTTTGGATTACCGACGTACTACCAGGGGTTGTTCGAGGCGGTTCTCGTCTTGATCGGCGCCAAGGATCTGAAGATCACCCTGCAGGCCACCACGGGCCCGGGGGCGCTGATGCACATCGAGTGGTCTTGAAGACGTCTTGAAGACTGGTCCTGAAGACGGTCTTGGAAGCTGGTCCTGAAGACAGTGTCTTGAATACAGCGCGGCCGAAGTAGCGGCACAGCGAGGCAATCAAATCCAAGCGGGGGATGTATGCAGTTGGGCTCGTCGCGAATGTCTCGCGACGAGGCGCTGGAGTCTTGCGTTCAAGGTGCCGTTCAAGGGGAGGTTGTAATGGAAGCGTCTGAAATGCAGAAAACCATCTACGACGTGGTCAACATGGGGAGGCAGCAGCGGCTGCTCCACCAGTACGTCGAAGATACGGTGCTCGACGGGAAGCATTTGCAGCTGGGCGGGCGCAACTTGCTCAGCTTCGGCTCGTGCTCGTACCTCGGCCTGGAGATGGATCCCCGGCTGCGCGAGGGAGTGCATCGCGCCGTCGATCGCTGGGGCACCCAGTTCTCGGCTTCACGCGCGTACCTCTCGGCCCCTCCGTACATCGAGCTCGAAGAGAAGCTCTCGAAGCTGTTCGGCGGCCACGTCCTTCCGGTGAGCACCACCACCCTCGGTCACCTCTCGGCGATCCCGGTGCTCTGCCAGGAGAAGGACGCGGTGCTCCTCGACCGCATGGTGCATCACTCGGTGCAGCTGGCCACCACGCACGCGCGCGCGCAGGGCACCCACGTGGAGATGGTGCGCCACGGCGACTGGGCCGCGCTGGAGAAGCAGGTCGCCAAGCTGGCGCCCCTGCACCGCCGCGTCTGGTACCTGCTCGACGGGGTGTACAGCATGTTCGGCGACCTCCCCGACGTGGAGGAGCTGAAGCGCCTGCTCAATCAGTATCCGAATTTCTATCTGTATTGTGATGACGCGCACGGCATGTCGCTGGCGGGCGAAAACGGCCGGGGCATGCACCTGAGCCGCATGGGCTGGCACCCGCGCATGGTGATCGCCACCTCGCTCAACAAGGCCTTCGCCTCAGCGGGCGGTTGCCTGGTGTTCCAGGATCCCGAGCTGCGTGATCACGTGCGCATCTGCGGTGGTCCGTACACGTTCGGTGGGCCGGTGCAGCCGCCGATGCTGGGCGCGGCGATCGCGAGCGCCGACATTCACCTCTCGCCCGACATCACGAAGTTCCAGGCCGAGCTCCAGGCCGGCGTGGGCCACCTCAACGACGAGCTCACCACGCGTGGGCTGCCGCTCCTCGAGAAGAACAAGACGCCCATCTTCTTCATCAAGTGCGGCCCCATTCGCATGTCCTACGCGGTGGTGAAGCGCCTCGCCGACGAAGGCTTCTATCTCACGGTGGCCACGTACCCCGCGGTGCCGCTCAAGCGCAGCGGGGTGCGGCTCTCGATCACGCGCCACCACTCGCTGGCCGATCTCACCGCGCTCTCCCAGGCGCTCGAGCACCACTACCCGAAGGCGCTCGACGAGGTGGGGCTCACCCGCGAAGACGTCGAGCAGGAATTCGACATCCACGCCGAGTTCCGCGAGCGCTCTCGCCTCGGCAAGTTGAACCGGCTCTTCGAGGTGGCCAGCGCGCCCTCGGCGCCGGCCCGCATGACCCCGGTGGTCAGCCCCGGCACCACGGGCCAGGGCCTCACCCTCGAGGCGCACACCAGCATCGCGGCCATTCCTCGCGCCGAGTGGGACTCGCTCATCGGTCACCGCAGCAGCTTCGACTGGGCGACGCTGGCGGCTTTCGAGAAGATCTTCACCGGCCACAAGGAGCCCGAGAGCAACTGGGGCTTCCACTACTACGTGGTGCGCGCGGGCACGCGGCCGGTCGCGGCGACGTTCTTCACCGACGCGCTGTGGAAGGACGACATGCTGATGCGCGCCGAGGTCTCGGATCGCATCGAGCAGCACCGCGCGACCGATCCCTACTTCCTCACCTCGCGCGCGATGGCGATGGGCTCGTTGCTCACCGAAGGCAACCACCTCTTCCTCGATCGCACCGGGCCCTGGAAGGAGGCTGTCGCGATGATCCTCGACCAGGCCTCCGCGGCGCAGAAGGTGGTGGGCGCCACCAGCCTCGTGCTGCGCGACCTGCCCGAGGGTGACACCGAGCTCGACAACGTGCTGCTGGAGCACGGCCTGGTGAAGATGCCGATGCTCGCGGGTCACTCCATCGACCTGCTGCGCTGGAACACCGAAGACGAGTTCTACGCCTCGCTCAACAACCGCACCCGGCGCCGCGTCGCCAGCGAGATTCGGGCGGTGCAGCAGCACTTCACCGTGAGGCGCTTCAAGCACGGCGTGGATCCCGCTCCGACCCAGGAGGAGTTCGAGTACTTCTATTCGCTCTACAAGCGGGTGAAGGACCGCAAGCGTCGGCTCAACACCTTCGATCTCCCCACCGACATCGTGCAGCAGCTGTGGAAGACGCCGGGCTGGGAACTGATGGCGCTCTATCTCTCGCCTGAGAAGAAGGGCCCGGCTGACGGCAAGGCGGTGGCCATGGTGCTCAGCTTCGTGGCCGACGACCGCATGGTCGCCACCGTCTGCGGCCTCGACGGCGAGCACCGCAAGGTGAGCGTCTACCGGCAGCTCCTCTGGCGCTTGATGGCGCGCGCGAAGGAGCTGGGCCTGAAGACGCTCGAGCTCGGCATGGACTCCGAGGTCGAGAAGACGCGCCTGGGGGCCGAGCCGCGCCGCCAGTGCGCGTACGTGCAGCTGAGCGATCACTACTCGGCTGAGGTGATGGGTCACATCTCCGAGGAGCTCGCGCTCGCGCACTAACCAGGGCGCGCGGTGAGCACGGCGGCGTGCGGAGTGGCCAGGTACGCCGTCCAGAACTCCTCGCCGAAGATCTCGATGCCCAGGGGATCGAGCTTCGGCGAGTGCCACACGAGGTCGCAGAAGCCGGCGTGCTTCAGCGCGGCCTCGTAGGTCTCCCTGGACCAGCGAAAGGCAGACAGCGTGGTCTCCATTCCAGGCACCACAATCTCGAGAGAGAGCGGCGCGCCGTCGCTCTCGCCTCCGCTGACCTTGAACCCGTAGTTCAAATAGTACGAGGGGTCGGTGAGGTTGATGGCTGGATTCAGGCAAATGGTGACGATGCGGCCGTTGGGCTTCAGCGCCTTGCGAATGTTTGTACAAATTGCCGACAGCGCTTCCTTGGTGGGGGCGTAATGCAAGAGATAGGTGCCCACCACGCAGTCGAAGGTGCCGATCTCGCCGAGGTCCGAGGCGTCCTTGACGAGGTACTCCACCCCGAACGGTTCCTTTTTCTCGAGGTGGCGGGCGTAGGCGATCATTCCTTCGGAGTTGTCCACGCCGAGCACGCGCTTCACCCCGCGTTCCTTGAATCTGCGGGTGTAGAGGCCGGTGCCGCAGGCGAGATCGAGCACGGTGAGGCCGGTCACGTCTCCCAGGACTTCGAACATCGTGTGTTCTTCGTAGAACTTCCGCAGCGGCGAGTTGGCGGTCTGTTCGCTGAGCTCCGCGAGCAGATCGTACTGAGACTGAGACATGGGGCGACTGTATCGGCGCGAGGTGATCGATGAAGAAGATTCTCAAATGGGCGGGAAGGGTGACGGTGGTTGGTTTGACGATGACCGCGGTCATTGCAGGCGGGGCGTACGCGCGCGCGATGTCACGGGTGAATCACAAGTGGGAGCTCTCGCCCGCGGGGATGAAGGTGCCTGATGACCCGGAGGCCGCGAAGGAAGGTGAGCGGCTCTTCGGCGCGCGCGGCTGCAAGAAGTGCCACGGCGCTGACGCGGGCGGCGTGCTGATCCTCGACGTGCCGCTGATGGGCACGGTGTACGGCGCGAACCTGACCCGGGGCAAAGGCAGCGCGGTGGCGAGTTACACCGAGGCCGACTGGGTGCGCACGGTGCGGCACGGGGTAAAGCCGAGCGGCTACCCGACCCAGGTGATGGACTCGAAGGAATACCAGTTCATCACCGACCGCGATCTCGGGTTGATCGTCGCGTACCTGCGCACGGTGCCGCCGGTCGATCGGCAGAACCCTCCGTTCCGCATCACCGCGCTCTCGTACATCTTCCACGGGCTCGACATGCTCGACGTCACCTCGGCGGACCAGGTGGACCATCAGCGCAACAACGACACCGTTCCCGCTCCGAGTGCGGCGCCAGAGTTCGGTCAGTACGTGGTGCGGCTGCAGTGCATGCAGTGCCACGGAGATGGCTTGTCCGGAGGAAAGCTCTCGGGTGCGCCGGGCTTGGCGATTCCCGCGAACCTGACGCCGGATGACGAGACGGGCCTGGGCAAGTGGACGTACGAGCAGTTCGCCACCGCGATGCAGACGGGGAAGCGGCCTGATGGGCGCGTGCTCGACAGCCTGATGCCGTGGGACGTGTACACGAGCATGTCGAACGAGGAGCTGACGGCGATCTGGACGTACCTGCGCTCGCTTCCTCCGCGAAAGTTCGGCGGTCGCTAGTATCTCCCTCTCCCCTCGGAAGAGGGTCGGTGAGGGCATGTCTGATAGTATCACTTGATACCATCATGCCTTCGTCGTTCACCATCACGCCCCGGGTCTTCGCGAGCGTCAGCCGCATCGATCAGGCGCTCGGCCGGCTCCAGGGCCTCGCGGTCGAGCAACCGCAGCCGCTCTTGCGAAAGAAGAACCGAGTTCGCTCGGTACAGGCCTCGGCCGCGATCGAAGGCAACACGCTTTCGGTCGACCAGGTCACCGCGGTGCTCGAGGGGAAGCGAGTCCTCGGCAACGAGAAGGACGTGCGCGAGATCCTCAACGCGAACTCCGCCTACGAGCGGCTGTCGCGTTGGGACCCGACGAGCAGCAAGAGTCTCCTCGCCGCGCACGCGCTGCTGATGAAGGACCTGATGCCAGCCCCGGGTCGCTTCAGGACTTCGGCCGTCGGAGTCTTTCGCGGAGAGAAGCTCGCTCATCTCGCTCCTCCGGCGCACCTGGTGGCGCACGAAGTTGGTGAGTTGCTCCGCTGGTCGAAGCGAGGCGAAGCACCCCCGCTCATCGCGGGCTGCGTGGTGCACTACGAGCTGCTCTTCATCCACCCCTTCCTCGACGGGAACGGGCGGCTCGCACGCCTGTGGCAACAGGTCATTCACCGCGAGCACAGCCCGATGCTCCAATTCGTGCCGGTGGAGTCGGTCATTCGCGATCGCCAGCGGCAGTACTACGCGGCACTTCGTCGCGCCGATCGCTCGATCAGCTGCAACGCCTTCCTCGAATTTTCGCTCGGCGCGCTCGCCGATGCGCTCGACGAGTTCGGCCGTGACATCCGCCCTGCGCGAGAGACGCTCGAGTCCCGGCTCCAGCAGGCGCACACCCACTTCAAGCGCAAGTGGTTCACCCGCGCGCACTACCTCCGACTCCACGTGAAGCTGTCGACTGCCACTGCGAGCCGCGATCTAGCCGCTGGAGTTGAACGCGGCGACCTCGGGTCGCGAGGTTCGATGCGTCTCACCGAGTACCGCTTCGTACGCCCGGGTCCCGGGGACTGACATTGCTCGGCAACGGGCGTACGAATGACGCACGATGGAGCAGACTCCGGTTCGCATCGGGATGATGGATTCGACCCGGCCGGGGCTCGTCGCGATGCTCTCCGCGCGGCACCTCACTCGTTGGGAGCGCGCGCGCCGCGCCTTCCTCCGCATGGTCCTCGTGTCGGGAGTCGCGCTGGGCGTCGCGAACTTCATGCTGCTGATGATCCCCGCGCCGCACGTGCACTTCTGCTCGGTGCCGCTGGCGTTCCTGCTGGGTCCCTTCGTGGCCTTCCTTGCGTGGCGCGAGCGCGTGCTCCTCGGGCCTGCTGAGGTCGCCTGCGCGCGTTGCCACAAGTCCGTCGTCGTGCCCGCGAATCACCCGGGCTGGCCGGCGCGGATCAACTGTCTCCACTGCGGAATCATGGTGGAGCTCACGCTCGCTGCTCCCACGCCCGACCGATGACCTGGGCCACGCTGAGCTCCACCGACGCGGAAGCGCTCGCCGCGAAGCACCGGACGCCGTTCTATTTCTACGATCTGCAGGTGCTTCGTGAGCGGGTGGAGCGCGCACGCAACGCGCTCCCCGCCACGCTGCTCTACGCGGTGAAGGCCAATCCGCACATGCGGCTGGTGCGCGATCTGCGTGGCCGAGTGGGTGGGCTCGACGTCTCGTCTTCAGGTGAGCTCGAGCTCGCGCTGCGCTGTGGCTTCACTCCGTCGCAGCTGAGCTTTGCGGGTCCGGGCAAGACGCCAGAGGAGCTCGCGCATGCGGTGGCGCTCGGCGTGGTGGTGAGCGTGGAGTCGATTCGTGAGCTCGACGATCTCGCCGCGCTGGGGAAGTCGGTGCGCGTGCGGCTCCGCCTGAATCCCGTGCAACGCGCGCAGGCGTATCGCGTGCCGATGATCGGCGGGCCTTCTCCCTTCGGAATCGATGAAGAAGAGCTGCCCGCCGCGGTGGAGCGTCTGAAGAAGCACGGAAGCGCGCTCGACTTCGAAGGCGTGCACGTTCATCCCGGCGGGCAGTGCACCAGCGTAGGTGCGTTCGCCGCGGCGGCTGCTTTGACGCTGGAACTCGCGGAGCGCATCAATCGCGATCACGGTCTTCCGCTGCGCAGCGTAAACTTCGGAGGCGGCTTCGGAGTGCTCGGTCCGGGTGACGAGTTCGACGTCGAGGGCGCAGGCAAGCGTCTGGGCGCGATGCTCGAGAAGTTCCGCGCGGCGACGAAACAGAACATCGAAGCGGTGCTCGAGCTCGGCCGCTGGATCGCGGGACCCGCGGGCCTCTACGTCGCGCGCGTGGTGTCGGAGAAGCAGTCGCGAGGGAAACACTTCGTCATCCTCGACGGCGGCATGAATCACCACCTCGGAGCGACTCCGCACCTCGCTCCTCGCGACGCGCCGCGCGTGCGGATGCTCAACCTCTCGCGGCCAGGTGCAGCCAGAGTGACCCGGACCATCACCGGTCCACTCTGCACGGCGCTCGACACCTTCGGCGAGCTGCAGCTCCCGGAACCGCAGGTCGGAGATCTCCTCGCGGTGGTTTGTTCGGGTGCCTACGGAATGACTTTCAGTCCGTTGCAGTTCTTGGGGCACCCGCTGCCTGAGGAAGTATTTCGCTGAGAGAGTGAGGGGTGCATGGGACGGTCGGTGTTGTTGGTGTTGGTGATTCTCTCGGCGTGCTCGTGGTCGACGGTACCGGTGCGAGCGGCAGCTCAGGGATGAGGTGCTCCGCCGAACACATCTGCGTCATCCCGCTCCCAATCGGAGCTTCGTGCAACGATCAGATTTGCGAGATCGGCGCGGACTGCACTCAAGGCGTCTGCGTCAACCCGGTACTCGCCTGCCAATGAGTCGGGCTCGCGAAGTTCTCGCCTTCGTGGGGGTCGCGCTCAGCGCGTGTCCACCACCGACAGACCCTGTGACAGCACACTGTCAGGCGCGCGCCGCGGCGAATTGTGAGTGGCTGCAGCGATGCGGCGTCTTCAGCCAGTTCGTTTGTCCGCGCGCCCCCGAGGACTGCGCGATTCTCGAGCGCCCGCTGCTTGCTGCGCAGAAGTTGTTCTTCGATGCGGACGCAGGGGCTGCTTGCGTCGAAGCGTGGGCGAATCGGGCGTGCGATCCCTTGAGCCGAGTGCCTGAGGTCTGTGCTGACGTCTTCGTCGGAACAGGCACTGAAGGCGGCGACTGTGGAACCTGTGGAGCTGGCCTCGAGTGCGTCTTCTTCAGCGTGAATTGCGGACGCTGCCGCCCGCGCGATCCGCCACCAGCGCGCCATCAACTTGGCGAGTCATGCCCTGACGTCGCCGGTCCCGGATGCGCCGAAGGCCTCGCGTGTCTGGGCACCTGCGAACCCTACGTAGGCCTCGGCGAGGAGTGCACCATGCATGCGTGCGCGATGGGTCTGCACTGTGCACAGTGATGGCGGTGCGAGCTGCCGCCCGTCCTCCGAACGAGGTGAGGGCTGCTCGGCGCAGCTTCCCTGCAAGTCTGG
This sequence comes from uncultured Myxococcales bacterium, assembly GCA_966211295.1. Classification (GTDB taxonomy): domain Bacteria; phylum Myxococcota; class Myxococcia; order Myxococcales; family Myxococcaceae; genus Archangium_A. Next base: position 16,176 of record CBIHPJ010000103.1, read on the forward strand.
ACTGCGCTGCGCAGCGGGCTTCTGTGCGCACCTGCTCGAGCGCGGAGAGCCATGCACGAGTGGCTTTGATTGCATGGAGGGGCGCTGCGACGAGGGGAGGTGCGTCGCTCTCTTCGTGGGACTGGGAGCGGACTGCACGAGAGCGCGGTGCGAT
>CBIHPJ010000104.1:0-16313 GCA_966211295.1 uncultured Myxococcales bacterium
GGACTGGTCGAGGATCTCGAGGCGCGCTCGCCCCTCTCCCCGACCCTCTCCCCGCTGCGGCAGGGAGAGGGAGACTGTGGATCTCGCTCGCCCTCTCCCCGACCCTCTCCCCGCTGTCGCAGGGCGAGGGAGACACGGTCATGACCTTCTTCTACGGGCGAAGAACGCCAACGCAGCAAGCGCGAGGAACGGCTCGACGGTGGTGCAGCCGCACGAGTTCGCGGGCGGATTCACCGTGATCGCGATGTACGCGGGCTCGCTCGAAGTATCCGCATCGAGCGCGATCACCTTGAAGCTGATCAGCTCGGGGATCTCGACCTTCGGCGCGACGAACGTCGTCTCCGCACTCGTCGGCTCAGCGATGTTCACCGTGGCATCGCCCTGCTGCTGCCAGAGATACGTGAGTGCGTCCCCATCCGCATCGGTGCCCGTCGCCGAGAGCGTCGCCGTCTCGCCGCTGGTCACCGTCATCGATCCACCCGCCAGCACCTCGGGCGCGCGGTTCACGTTGCGCACGGTCACCGTCATGTCGTCGGTATCCATGCCGCCACGGTCATCTCTCACCGTCACCCGGAAGCCGAGCGTCGTTCCGGCCGTGGTCACCTCCGGCGCGGTGAAGGTGTCTCCGTTCAACGTCACCGAGGCACCTGAGGTCTGCATCCAGGTGACCGTGAGCGTGTCGGCGACATCGCGATCGGTCACGTCGCCCGGTACCAGCTTCACCTCCGAGCGCTCGGGCACGTTCAAGCTCGTAGTGCCCGCGACGATCGGCTGATGATTGGTGCACATGTTCCGGTGCGGCACCGCGTCCATGAAGGGCGGCGTGGTGACTCCGTTCACCTGCACGTCGTCGATGCTCCACCCGCTGGTGCCGGTCGCCGCGTCAGCGCCGATGTGCCAGCGCAGCCACACGGTGCGATTCGCGTACTGCGTGCCGAAGTCCGCCGTCACCGTCTGCGCCGAGGCGACCTGGCCGCCGTACGCCTGCTGTCCCGCGAGCGGATTGTTCGAGGGCGCGATCGTCGCGTTGTACGTGGGCGTGAGCGCCGAGCCAGGCACCGCGGTGAAGTTCTCTCCGTCGGTGGAGATCTCGAGCCGTCCTCCGTCGAAGTACTGCATCGTGAGACTGGTCTCGAAGGTGTACGTCTGCGTGAAGGTGACGGTGAAAGCGCCAGAGCCGACCGCGAGCGGCGGAGTGGTCGCGAGGTTGTCTCCCTGACCTTCCATGCCGCGGCCGGTGAGCAGGTGCGAGATCGGATTCACCGCGCGCACGAACCAGGTCTCTTCCCAGGGGAAGTTGCCGTCGCCGTCGACTTCCCAACCCGGAGCGTCGTTCTCGAAGGTCTCGCGCATCGAAGGAATGATGTCGGCGTTGAACCGCAGCGTGGCGTCGGCCTCGAAGCGTCCCTGCAGGAGCGAGATGTCGGGGTCGGTCACCGCCAAAGTGATCACCGACGACTGGAAGCCGCCCACCACGCCGAGCGAAGTGGGCAACGTGATCGTCACGGTGGTGAACGGATCATTCGCGGGCACCGGCACGGGCGCAGGCGAGAGGTTGAGCGCCGGGTTGCTGCTCGCGACGCGAATGGTGCCGCGAGTCAGACGCCTGGACCCCACGTTGAGCAGCGTGATGGTGAGCGTGCCTGTCTCGCTCGAGTCGAGCTGCCCATCGGAATCGCAGTCGTCATCGGTGTCGTCGAGCTTCATCGAGACGAGCCGGTAATTGCCGCCCGCGCCGGTGAAGTCCTCCGCGAGCGGCGTGTTGGTGGTGGAGCGACGATCAGAAGACGACGCGAGCACGCCGAGGCCACGCTGCGCGAACGCATCTTGAATGAGCGGGAAATCGCCGGTCGGGCTCTCGGCCATCACCACCGCGAGAAGCGCGTCGCGCGCTTCGATGAAGGTAGGCAGCACCGGAGTGGCCTTCAGCCCACCCACGAGATAGCGCCCCATGGTGGTGCGCGCAGCGTCGAAGGTGGCACCCGGTTTGTTGAACAACTTCACCTGCGCGTCCCACAACATGCTCGCCCAGACCTCGCCCGCGTTGTGCGTCTCAGCATTGTCGGGTCCACCGCCCTGGTTGCGCGGCGCGGTGGTGGGAAGCGGGACGTTGGTGCCCACGTGCTTGAACGTGAGCGGGTTCTTCATGCGATCGGTCGAGTAGGGGTAACGCCGCACGCCGAAGTAGTGCGAGGGGAAGACGGTGCCGTCAAAATCAGGACCGCCCACCGACCAACCGCCGATGGCGTAGACGCCTTGCAGATCGTCTCCCGGCTGCGCGGAGAACCAGAGCGAAACGAAGTCGCTCCAGCCTTCGCCCATGCCGCGCGCGGGCGAGTTCATCAGTCCCATCGAGTCGCCGATCAGCCGGTTGGTGATGAAGTGCGTGTACTCGTGCACCACCACGGTGGTGTCGAGGGCCACGTCGCGTTCGCGTGTGCCGCTCGGCCGCACCAGGTGAGCCGAGAGCGGAGCGCCGCCGTCGAGGGCGAGGTCACGAAGCACGGTGCCCGCATCGGGATCCACGCACACCGCGACGAGCGAGGGCTCACTGATCGCGAAACAGTTCGGCACGCTCAAGATGATCGCGGCCACTCCCGCGTCCTTCGCGGCGTCGAAGCGGCGGCCGATGCTGCAGCTGTTGGGCGGCGCGTCGAGGAGCACCACGCTCCCGGTGTACGAGGCCGCGTTCGCCCAGGGATCGCAGCCGCCGTGTCCTCCGTCGAGATCGGTCACCACCGCGAGGGGGCCGCTCAGATCCCACGTGCGCGAGAGCGTCACCGCGGGAGGAACGCCGAGGAACATCCCTCCATCGCCCAACGCGCTGGTGGCGACGTCGAGTGTGCTGGTGCGCGGCTCGTCGAAGATGAAGAGCTGCAGGCGGCCCGACTCTCCGTCCGCGCGCGTGAGAAAGCTGGCGTTGTTCCGTCCCGCGGAGTCATGCACCTCGACGTTCACGGGATCGTTGCCGAGGCCGCCGCGCCCGAAGTTGTCCTGCTGGCCGTTCTTCGCGGTCTCGTTGAACCCGAGGTCGTAGAAGGCGTCGTGCATCCAGTTGGTCACGAAGAACGCCTGCGTGGCCGACGCGTGGCGCTGTGAGTTTCCGGCGTCGGCGGGCAGATCGAGATCGTACAGATAGTCGAACGACGCGGCGCCGCTGGGAGGCGTGATCACATCGTTGGAATCGAGGCCGTCAGGCGAGGAGATGTCCGCGTAGGCGTGCACGTTGTTGCCCTTGAGCTCCGTCGCGCCCGTGGGCAGCCAGGGGTCGTTCGACGAGAGCCCTGCGTTGTCGAGCGTGATCAGGTTGGGCGGGACGTTCGAGGGCGCGAACGGAACAGGCAGCCCGAGGGGATTCGGCAACGCCGCATTGCCGATCGGCGAATCGAAGGGCCGGAACGGCGCCGTGGAGTCAGCCCACACTCTGTACGTGTGCGCGGCGTTCGCCTCGAGGTCAGCGAGGCAGAGCAGGCGCCCATCGACCGCGCTCACCACGAGTGCATGCAGCGAATTTCCGAGCTCGAGCTCGAGGTGCCACGCGGGGACCAGGGTCTTCGCGTCGTCGAAGAACACGCGCCGCGCCCGCGGAGGTGAAGCGAACACGCCGCCCTGCTCGTGCATCGTCCAACCACCGCCGCGCTGCTGCTTCACCTCGAGCGACGAGGGGAGGGCGAAGGTGCCGGTGAGGAGCTGCGCCGCGGTGGCGATCGCCGTGCTCGCGTTCAGCCGGAACTCGCCCACGGGACGCGGCTGCGTGGACAGCGAGCCGGTGAAGGCGACCAGCTCGTAGCCCTCGGTCATCACCACATCGAGCTCGTCACGGAGCAGCGGCACTCCCTCGAACGCGCGAGCGAAGCCGACGATCACCGCGCCCTTGCCGAGATCGTGCACTTCGGAGACCACCAGCCGGCCGATCTCCTCGGGGCGCAGCCGGTAGACGCCCGCATACCGAAGCAGGTGCTGGCGTGCGGCCTCGGTGGAGCTCAGTCCCTGCTCACGCGGCGCACGGAGCAGAGGAAAGCGCTCGGCGAAGAGAATGGTGGGCACTCCACGGCGCGGCTCGGTGGCGGTGACCAGGCTCCGCGAGAGCAGCGCGAGCGCCTCGGGGCGAAGCCCGTCGCTCAGCGACCGCTCGTTCGTGTTCTCCAGAAACGCGTCGTACTCGCGAGGACGATCGGAGGCCGCGAGCACACTGGTGGCGACGACGAGCGAAAGGAGCATGGGGGCGGAGAGCATGGCACAGCCCTGCTCTCCCTCTCCTTGCGAAGCGGGGATCGCGAGCCGTCTCGCGGCGCCGCGAAGCGGTGCCGAGGCAGCAGCGTCCCAGGAAGGAGGGTCGGGGTGAGGGGCGCTCTTTCCGCCTTAGTCGTAACTCTCGAGGTGAATCTGGTGCCGCTCCACGTTCGCCTGCTTCTTCAAGACGTCGCGCACCTCGAGCAGCATCTTCTTCACGCCGCACACGTACGCCTCGGGGCGGCCGAACTTCTCCAGCTCCTTCCACAGCTCGAGCGTGTGCGTCTGCACATAGCCGCTGAGCCCGTTCCACTCCGCGGGCGGACGCGACATCGAGAGCATGAAGCGGAAGCGGGGATGCGCCTTCGCGAGCGCCTCGAGCTCCTCGCGGTACAGCACGTCGTCCGGAGTGCGCACGCCGAACAGCACCCACAACGGCGTCTCTCCTCCGTTCAAGATCGCGTCGTGAATCATTCCGCGAAAGGGCGCGACGCCGGTGCCGGTGGCGACGAAGAGCGAAGGTCCCGCGTTCGGCAGGCGATGGAACGTGCCCTGAGGTCCCTTCACCTCGAGCCTGGTGCCGACCTGCAGATCGCACAGCCACGGCGAGGCGCGCCCATCATCGACCCGCGAGATCACCAGCTCGAAGCGGGAGCTCTTGTTCGGCACCGACGCGATGGAATACGCGCGGCGCAGCGGTCGCTCCTTGTCGTCGAGCAGCGGAAGGATCAACTGCACCCACTGACCCGAGCGGAACTCGAAGGGCTTGCCGTCGACGCGCTCGAACACCAACTCACGCACGCGCGGAGTGACCGGCCTCGAGGACACCAGGGTCGCCTCGAAGGTCTCGGGCACCACCACACGAACGACTTCGACCGTCATGAATCTTCGTTAACTGAGCTTTCGACCGAGAACCAGATCAGCGTGCGCGATCAGCTCGTCGACGTCGAAGGGCTTATCGAAGACAACAGCGTGCAGCTCTCTCGCCTCGTCGTGCACCTCGCTGTCGCCGAACGCAGTGATGAAGATGATCGGCGTCTGCCCGATGGAAGGCTCGAACTCGTCGCGCAATCCCTCGAGCACTGACAGCCCCGAGAGTCCCGGCATGCGCACGTCGGAGACGATCAGATCGAAGTCGGTCTTCTCGTGCGAGCGCTCCCACAGCCGCTCGAGGAGCTCGTCACCAGAGACGGCCTGCGTGACCTCGTAACCCTTCTGGGTGAGCACCTCCGAGAGCCAGCGGCGGAGCTCGGTGTCGTCTTCAGCGAGGAGAACCTGCGGACTGCGGGGCGGGGGAGTGGGGGACGTTTGAGTCATCATGGCTTTCAAGAACTCGCTTCGAGCGCGCCGCCTTCCGGAGCGCACTGCTGACAAGGCAGGAAGATGGAGAACCGGGCACCGTGCCCCTTTTCGCTGAACACATCGATCCACCCGCCGTTCTCCCGGACGAGGCCGTCGGCGACCGCGAGCCCGAGCCCGCTCCCTTCGCCGACGTCCTTGGTGGTGAAGAAAGGTTCGAAGACGCGCGCTTGATCCTCCTTGCTGATGCCGGGGCCGTCGTCGTCGACGGTGAGCGCCGCGTAGGTGCGCTCGAGCTCGGCGGTGACCTTCACGTGGCCGCCGCTGTTCACGGCCTGCATCGCGTTCATCACCAGGTTGGTGAGGGCCTGCTGAATCTGCAGCTTGTCCACCTCGACGGGCGTGCTGCCCCTCACGTCGAGCTCCAGTGACACCGACTTCCTGCGCGCCATCGGCGCGAGCACGTGCACGGTCTCTCCCGCCAACTCGGAGAGCTCGATCGGTTTGCGTTGCGCAGGACGTCGCCTCGCGAAGTCGAGCAAACCGCGGATGATGGAGGTCATGCGCTGCGCCTGCCCGAGGATCACCGCGCCTGCTTCGCGAGCGGGCTCTCCTTCGGTCTGGCCGGTGGAGATCATCTTCGCTCGCCCGGCGACGACCTGGAGCGGCGTGCCCAATTCGTGCGCGATGCCCGCGGCGAGCTGGCCCACGGTAGCGAGGCGATTGGCGTGCTGGAGCATCAGGCGATCGTTTTCTTCAGTGAGCCGCAGACGCTCTCTCAGGGTCTGCACGACGTAGGCGCTCACCACCAGCGCCAACAGGAAGCTGCCGCCGCCGAGCACCATCGCCAGCCTGAGGCTTGCGTCGCGCGCCGCGAGGATCCGCTCGGTGTCTCGCTTCACCAGATCCACCTGCACCTGGCGCAGGTTGAGGATCGTCTTGTCCACGTCCTCCACGCGTGCGTGGACGTTTTGCACCAGCCACTGCTGCGAAGGCGGCTCGGGCCCGGAGTCGGTGAGCTGCAGCGTCTCCATCACCGACTCATCGAGCGCGCTCAGCTTCGAGTGGATCAGCTGGATCACCCTGAGCTCTTCGCCAGTCAGCGGCTTCGACTGGTACTCCATCAGTTGCGCTTCGATCGCGTTCCGTACCTGCGCGATGTCGTCGCGCGAGGGATAGGCGCCGGGCGAGTCGTGCGAGACGTACTCGCTCACGTACATGCCCATGCGGCGCAAATCGGTGCGCAGGTTCGAGAGGTGCTCCATGCTCGGAAGCGCGTCTTCGAAGATGGTGAGCGCGCGCTTCTCGATGTGCCGCAAGCGGAACTGCGAGATCACCAGCGACGCGAGGAAGCTGACCACGATGAGGAACGTCGCCACTCCGACGGGACCACCGATGCGTGAGGTGGCCGAGGGCCTCCTCAGTCGCTCGCTGATTTGTTTCGCGGGGCGCATGCTCGCCGCGAGGTAACGAGTGCTCTCCAGATCTTCAGGGGCGTTTCTCCCGCTGGCTCATTGGCCGGGATTAGCTGGCTGCTTCGGCGTGTTGGCGTGGCCCATTGAAAGGAGTACGGAGCCCCCATGCTGCCGGTCTTGTATCGCTTCGTCTTCGACACCGACTTCTCGAAGGTCCTTCTCTACGTGGTGGCGCTCGGCCTGGTGATCTACTCGGCGCTCAACGGCTACCGGAATGCGGACGGCGTCGACGCGGCAGGCAAGCCCGTGCCCGCGAGCCCCGATGAGAAGCGCAACCGCGCCATCACCTACGGCGTGGTGGGCTTCGCGCTGGCGGCGTTCGGTCTCTACTATGCGCTCCCCAACGTGCCGGTGATCGGCCGGGGCAAGGGCGAGGGCATTCCGATTCACACCTACGGCGTGATGATCGGCCTCGGCTTCATCACCGCCACCACCGTGATCTCGTGGCTCGCGCTGCGTGAGTGGCCGGGTGAAGAGGGCAAGAAGCGCAGCGAGCAGATGTACGACCTCGCGTTCTACTGCTTCGTGGGCGGCATCATCGGCTCGCGCGTGCTCTTCGTGATGGTGAACTGGAAGGACTATGCGGCCGACCCCATCAAGATCTTCAGCCTCGGCGGCGGCCTCGTCTTCTACGGAGGTCTGATCGGCGCGACGATCGGCTCCATCTGGTTCGCGAAGCAGCGGGGCATCGAGTTCCTCCGTCTCGCTGACCTCGCCATTCCCACGGTGTCGCTGGGCCAGGCCTTCGGCCGCCTGGGCTGCTTCTCCGCGGGTTGCTGCTGGGGCGACATCACCACCCACGACAAGGCGCCCTTCGCGGTCGAGTTTCCCGGGAACAACGCGATGAACCTGTTCGGCGGCTCGGGCGGTACTCCGAGCCTCGCGTACTCCTCGATGGCCGACGCGGCGAATGAAGGCCGCTGGGTCGACAGCGCGGGCCACGTGAGCGAGCAGGCCGTGGCCGGCGCGATGCGCGTGTCGGATTGGGTGGCGCAGCACGGTCACACCCTCCCCGTTCATCCCACTCAGCTCTACGAGTCGTTCGGGCAGATGATCCTCTTCGCGGTGCTGATGACCGCGCGCCGCTGGCGCCGCTTCCACGGGCAGATCTTTGCGATGTGGCTGATGGCCTATGCCGTGTTGCGCAGCTCGGTGGAGCTGTTCCGCGGAGACCGCGAGCGCGGCACCATTCACGGCCTCATCTCCAGCATCCCCGCCGACGCCTGGTACAACATCTCGACCAGCCAGTTCATCTCCATCGCGATGTTCAGCTTCGGGTCGTACCTGCTGGTGAAGAACCTGCGGGATCTCAAGGCCCGCCCCGCGGTCGACCTCGCCGCCCTGACCGCCGCCTGATCCTCAAGCTGGACCGCGCTCCGCTCCTGACGACTCGCGAAGTTGTGGTTAGAGTGACGGTCCCGTGCCGGCGAGAAGCGAAAGGCCGATGGCCCTCGAGGGGGTCAAAGGTTCCGAAGACGCAATGCAGCGCTGCAACGAGCTCGAGTCGGAGCTCGCTGAGCTGCGTGCGGCCTACGATCAGTACTTCCAGGGCAACGAGCGCCTTCCGCCGCTGAAGAAGCACGACGTCTTCAAGAAGTCGTTCATGAGGCTGAAGGGCTCGCACGTCAAACAGACGGCGGCCAAGTTCCGCATCGAGAGCATCGGGCAGAAGATGCTCACCTTCGAGCGGCTGTGGGAGCGCACGCTGCAGCAGATCGAAGCGGGCACCTACAAGCGCGACGTGATGCGCCTGAAGCGGCACCAGAAGAGCCCCACGAAGAAGGACGCCGACTTCGACGTCGATGAGGATCTCGATCTCTCGGATCTCGACGAGGGCGATGACGATCTCGCCTCGGCTCTGGCGGCTGCAGAAGCTTCAGCGAACGCGCGAGCCGCAGCTCCTCCTCCTCCCGCGGTGGCTGCTCCGCAGATCAAGCCGGTGACTGGAATCGCGCCTGCGATCGTGCCGGTCACTCCCGCTGGCGGAGTGAAGCCACTCTCTCCGCCGATTCCCCCGGTCGCGGGCCTCAAGCCGATCACCAATCCGTTTGCTGAAGCGGTTCCGCCGAAGCCCAGTGCGCCGCCGAAGATCACCGCGGCCGTGGCAACGGGTGTCACGCCCGCGCTGAAGCCCGCGGTCACGGGATCGAATCCGGCGATCAAGCCGGTGATCACTGCGGCTGGCGCTGCGGCTGGCGCTGCTCCAGCCTCCAACCCTGCGATCAAGCCGCCGGGTGCGACCGGCTCGAATCCGGCCGTGAGGCCCCCGGTCACGGGTTCCAATCCTGCGTTCAAGCCCGCGGCCTCGGCGCCCTCTCGTCCCGCAGGCGGCGCCGACGGTGGACTGTCCGACACCAAGGTGAAGGCGATCTACGACGCGTATGTGATGGCGAAGAAGCGCTGCGGCGAAGACACCAAGGCCGTGACGCTCGACTCCGTCGCCAGCTCGCTGCGCAAGCAGGTGCCTGAGCTGATGAAGCAGCACAACGCGAAGTCGGTCGAGTTCAAGGTCGTCATCAAGGACGGCAAGGCCATCCTTCGCGCGCTCCCGAAGGAGTGACGTTCGCCTCGAGAGAGGTGATGGACCTTTCACGAAGCGACGTCACCCCGTGAAAAAGAAGCTCGCCGCGAGAGGCAACCTCGCGACGAGCACTCAAACCACGTTCACTGAACGGCCGCCTTCTTCGAGGCCGTGCTTCAGCTCAGAAGCAGCTCTGCACGTACTGAATCTCGAGCGGATCGCCCGGCTGCGGGGTCGCCATCGACGCGAACTTGATCGAGTTCGAAGCCGCGTCGTACCACCACGTGGTGCAGCCAGCCTCCGACGGGCAGCCCATCACAGGCACGCCATCGACGCGCACCGTGACCGGCGCCGTGCCCTGATCAGGCGCGTTGTTCAGGTAGAACTGCGTGCGGTAACCGAACGCGGTGCGCCCGAGGTTCTGCAGCGTCGCGGCCCAGTTCGTGTTGCAGATCTCGTCCGAGATGCCCGAGGTGTACTGGACGATCGGCGTGTACCGCTGCGAGTTGTCGGTGGCCGGCTCGCCCGCCGCGTTGCTGTCGTAGCTGCAGCCAGCGGGCACGACCGACGCACGAGGACTGATGGTGCTGAACGTGAAGTAGGAGAGGCGCTGGAAGCCTTTCACGTTCACGAGGAGGTTTTGGTAGTAGCTCACCGGCTGCGTCGACTGATCGGACGCGTCGCTGATCACCACCACCGCGAGATTCGCGTCGGTGCGCACGAAGCCGGCGTTCTCGTTGCTGATCACCGGAGGCGTGAGCGCCATCACCGCCGTGGAGAGCGGCATCTCGCCGCCCGCGCCGTTGGTGCCGACGTTCACCAGCCGCGAGAACACCTGGCTCACCGCCGGCGTGGTGGGCTTCACGAACTTGAGGCCGGTGGTGGTGTCCTGCACCAGCTTGCCGCCCCAGCCCTTCGACATGTTCGAGAAGCAGCTGGGTGGACCGCCGAAGGGGTTCGGCACGCACTCCGTCAGCGCCTCGGTCGTGGTGGTGACGCCGATCTGGTAGTCGACGTTCGCCGCGACGGCGTACTGGATGAACGAGTTGAAGTTCGCCGCGAGCGCCGCCTGCTTGTCGCCCATCGAGCACGAGTCATCGACCACGAGGAGGATGTCCGCCTTCGGCTGGAGATCCTGCGTGTACGTGTCGACCTGGATGCCGGTGGTGTCGCCGCGCCCCTGCAGGCCGACGAGGTACGTGATGCTCTGGCCGTTCTGAATGGCGTCGATCGCCACCGCGCCTGAATCAGGGCCGACGTCGATCGGCCGGTACGCGGCCTGGAAGGTCACCGGCGCGCTGCCGCCCGGGTTGATGGTGAGACCACCGCCCGGAATCGTCGGCGTGGAGACGAGGCGGAACTCGGGGCACGGGCTCATGCCCGGGCAGTTCGGCCCGCCCGGCGGCTGACCGGCCGGCGCCTGCATCGAGAAGGCGTTGATGGTGATGGGCGCGGAGCACGTGTTGTAGATGTTGAAGTTTCGCGAGGCCGAGCTGCAGCTCACGCGCACGGTGCCGAAGTCCATCGGGTCCGGAGTGACGGTGAGGCACGCGGGGCCCACCGAAGCGCGCAGCGGAATCGACGCCTGTGGCCGCGCGGCCGAGGTGGAGTTGAACACCAGCGTGCCCGTGAGGGTCTGCAGCATGGTGGGCGTGGGGCCCGACGGAGCAGCGCGCACCACCACCTGGAAGGACTCCTGCGGCTGCAGCTCCTTCTCGACGATGTTGCCGCCGACGATGGAGAACGCGAGGTCGCTGCCCACGCCGAGCTCGATGCCCGAGAGGTAGCAGGTCTCGCCCGCGGTCACCGAGGTGTTGGTGATGGTGATGGGCAGATCCTTCGTCACACCCGGAGTGACCAGACCGAAGTTCGCCATCGCCGGAGCGGTGATGAAGGTGCACGGCGGCAGCATCTGCACGTCGGCGGTGAGGTTCACGGTGACGGAAGGCTCACCCACGTCGTTGCTGTAGATGGTGAGCGTCGCGGTCTTCATGCCGACCGACTGCGGCTTGAGCACCACCGAGAGGTCCACGAAGTTCGAGCCGGCGATCGCCTGCAGGCCCATCGCCGGGTTGTACGGCGAGCCGAGCGCGACGGTGAACTCGTCCATCGCGGTGCCCGGACCCGGGGTGAGCTCGAAGAGCGGCAGCTGGCCCGGCACGTCGCTGATCACCTGGCCGAGATAGAGGTTCGAGGTGGGGTCAGGCATCGGCGGGCGGCTGCCGACGTTCTGCACGTTCACCTTGCGTTGCACCTGGAAGTTCGGATTGCCGGGGAAGTAACCGACGCGGCCGAACGCGAGCGTGGGGCGCGGCGTGACGCGAATGCGCGGGCCACCGCCGGTGCACGCGAGGGTGATGGTGCCACCCGGGTTCTGCGTGAGCCCGGTGAGGAAGGTGATGGTGCCGGTGCGCGCGCCGAGCGTCGACGGGTTGCACGCGATGCGCATGGGGAAGGGCACGCTGCCGCCGGGAATGGTGAGGCGCGTCGCATCGGAGCCCGCGGGCATCGCGTGGTAGAAGTCGGCCGCGTTCGTCGAGGTGATCGCGGTCAGGGTGATCGGAACGGAGGCCGGGTTGATGAACGTGACCTCCTTGATCGCCTCCGAGCCCGGGTTCACGAAGCCGTAGCTGAGCGAGGTCGGGCTCCAGGTGAGCGTCTCGTTGCTGCCTTCGCCGCGGAGGATCACGGTGGTCTGCGGGCACTCGCCGGCGCCGGTGAGCACCACGGTGGCCTCGTACTGGCGCAGCTCCGTGGGGGTGAAGGTGAGGATCACGTCGGTCGACGACATCGCGCGCACCGGCACCTGGCCCATGGGCGAGTTCACGCCGTAACCGAAGTTCGCCGCGTCAGGCCCGGCGATCGCACCCGCGCTGCCGAAGGCAGGAAGGCTCGTCGGGTTCTGGAAAGGCACCGCGAACGGCAGCGTCTCGCCGATCGGCGTCTTGCCGAAGTCGATGATGGTGGGGAGATCGCACGAGCCCTTCTCTCCCTGGCCCAGCAGCGTGATCACCGCGGTGGAGTCTTCGAAGCGCGTGCCCTCGGTGGTGAGGAGCAGCTTCGAGACGTAGTTCCCCTTGAGGCCCTTCGGCTTGAAGCTCAGCTCGAACTCGACCTGCTCAGTCGAGTTGAGCGTGACGTTGTCGAACTGCGCCTGGAAAGGAGCGGTGTCGCTCAACACTTGTCCCGGCGGAGGGCCGAACGCGGTCTCGTCGCCCTCGCTGACCTCGAGCTTGCTGAGCGTGAGCTTGTTCGCGCCCTGGTTGCGCAGCGTCATCGTGAGCGACTTGCGCTCGCCGACCAGCGCGAGACCGAAGTCGTACGTCGCGTCACGGTTGGAGATGCGTTCGCCGTTCGCGTCGCGCCAGATCACGACGATCTCACCGTTGGTGCGACCGATGTTTTGGCCGGGGCAATTGCAGCCGGAGACCGCGAGCGCGGCGGAGATGAGCAGCAACGCGCTGCGCGCGAAGAACGAACGATTCATGTGGGGACCTCGTGAAGCGGATGCGTGATGAAAACGGCGGCGCACAATCTCGCTGTGGGATGAGGAGATCAAGGGCCCGACATGTGCGAGTAGAACTGGGTTCAGAATGCACTGACGCACTGGTCCGCACACCGAATGGATTTCTCAAACGCTGAGAACCTCTGGGGTGAGCCACTTGTGGCTCCCTCGCGCAATGTGTAGAGGCTCGATCGATTTTTCGGGGGAGCGAGCCGGTTCCCTTCAGGGAGAGCAATCCACACATGCGTACGACTTCGACCCAGGCACTGATCCTCGGGGCCGCGATTGGCCTCGTCTTCTCGGTTCTTCCTTCTTCCTGCGGAAAGCAGGGCGTCCCCGTTCGCTGCAACGCGAGCAACTGTGACGGTTGCTGCGACGACAGCGCGCAGTGTTTCAAGGGGACCTCCACCGAGGCGTGCGGCTCTGCTGGCGCGAGCTGCTCCGTGTGCTCCACCGGTCAGCAGTGCACGAAGCTCGATCCGAACGCTGAGTTCGGCGGTCGTTGCGCGGTCGCGGGCTCGGGCGGTGGCGGCGGCACCACGGGCGGCGGCTCTGGCGGCGGTGGCACGGGCGGCGGCACCACGGGCGGTGGCTCGGGCGGCGGCGGCGGCTCGATGGACGGCGGCAGCTGCAACCCGACCTCTTGCGCGAACGGCTGCTGCACGGCCGCGGGCGTCTGCATCACCACCACGACTCCTTCACGCTGCGGCACCGGCGGCGGCATGTGCATGAGCTGCACGATGGGCAACACCTGCGTGGCCGGCGCGTGCGCTCCGTGCGCGGGCTGCATCGACATCAACACCGGCGCTTGCCAGGGCGGCATGACGCTCACCCAGTGCGGCAAGAACGGCGGCTTCTGCCAGGCGTGCGACACCAACGCGGGCCAGACCTGCAACAACGGCACGTGCTTCGGCGGCACCAGCTGCAACGCTTCGACGTGCACCGGCTGCTGCGACGGCAACAACTGCCTGATGCCGGGCAGCTTCACCAACGCGCAGTGCGGCCAGGGCGCCGCCGGTGCGGCGTGCGTGACCTGCCTCCAGGGTGCGACGTGTGACGCGGCGGACGCGGGCGCGTGTGTCGGCGGCGGTGCCACGGGTGGTGGCGCGGGCGGCGGCGGCGGTTTCCCGTTCCCCGACGGTGGTGGCGGCACCTTCGACGTCTGCGCGCTCGCGGGTCTCCCGTGCGGCGCGAACAAGTGCTGCCAGCCGATCACCGCGGCGTTCTCGTCGTCGGGTTCGAGCTGCGTGCCGGATGGCGCCGACTGTGACCTCGGCTTCTCGGGCGTCTGCAACGGCGCCACGTCGACCTGCGAGTAAGTACACCACCTCTCTCCCTCGACACCGCAGAGACACTCCTGTGGAGACCAACTCCACGGGGCCTCGCGCTGGAGAGCCGTGAAGATCTCGACGTCCCACCGCGGACGTTGAGAGCGCTGAGAGAGCACGTGGTGCTCTCCGGCGCGCACGCTGATGAAGAAGGTGTCTTCCACGGCACCGGTACGCTGAAGCTCGGGGAGACCGAGCTCGCGCGCTGGGATGGATCGACGCTCACTCCCCTCACCACGCTGTGTCCGTTCGAGCTGCGCTACCTCGCCGAGACGGGCTTTCCGCATCCGCGCGCGCACACCGGTCGTGATGACTCACCGATCACCGATCTCCACACGCACTTCGCGGGATGTCCTCGCGCGGAGACGTTGATCGAGGCCGGGCTCGCGCACGGCCTGAAGCTGAGCGCAGCGTTGCTCGAGGAAGTCGGAGTGCGCGGGCTGAGTGGTGAAGTCGAGCTCTCTGCACTCGAGACGCCGCACTTGAAGCGGATCGCCGCTGCGCTCACCTTGCCCGCGGATCGCCAGAGCACGTTCCGCGACATGGAGCGCGCCTATCGACTGCGCGGGCCTTTCACCAAGTCACTGCGCCTGTTCCCCGCGCTGCTCGACGCGGTGGCGGCGGACTACGCGGCGATGGGCGTGCGTCACGTGGAGCTCTCGATTGGAGATCTCTATCGGAGCGATTGGCTGCGCGCGGCCATCGAGGCTTCTGCGCGCGCGTTCTCTCGCCACGGATTGCGCCTGCGATTCCTCACGGGGATCTCGCGGCACAACGACGTGGAGTGGGACGAGGATCTGCTCACGCGCCTCGAGGCGCTCGGTGGATGCGAAGAGTTGGTGGGCGTGGATTGGATGGGCCACGAGACGAACTCCACGCGTGCGTTTCAGGAGCGGATCACGCGAGTGGCGAAATGGGCTCACGCGAATCGTCCCGGCTTCGTGATTCGAGTGCACGCGGGTGAGAACCCAGCGTTCCCGGAGAACGTGCGGCTGGCGTGCGAGGCAGTGGCTGGTTGCGACGTGACGCTGCGAATTGGTCACGCGCTGTACGGCAGTGACGAAGCGCTGGAGTTGTTGCGGAAGGGCGCGTTCGTCGAGATCAACCTGACCTCGAACTTCACGCTGAACAACATTCATTCCACCGCGGAAGTGCCGCTCACGCGTTTGCTCGATGCGGGGGTGCGTTGCGTGCTGGGCACTGACGGCCCCGGTCTCTACGGCACCACGCCGCGCGATGAGCTCAGAGCCGCAAGACTCGCCGGAGTAACCGACAGCCAACTCGCGCTCCTGCGCAAACACGAGCACGACTATGTCTCCCTCTCCCTTCGGGAGAGGGTCGGGGTGAGGGCAAGTCAATTCCAGATCCCGCCCGAACTCTCGCCACGCGCGTACACGCCGGAAGTCGAAACCAGAAAACGAACCGAGCGAGATCAACGCCGCGAAGCACTGCGCGCAAAACTCCCACCACTCACGAACGAAATTCGCGCGACGAGAGTGATCTCAATTGCCGGAGCATGGAAGCAATCCTGGGCGAGCGCCTCCGACTCAAGCCGCCGAAAGATCATCGAAGTCCTCGAAGAACTGATCACCGAGCTCCCCGAAGACACGCTGCTCGTCACCGGAGGCACCTCCGCCGGAGTCGAAGGCGAGGTGCACCGCATCGCCCTCAAACACCACCGCCGAGTCCTCGCGACCATCGTCGAAGCAACGGATCCAAACGATCTCGGTCCAGGACCAACCGAAGCACTCCTCCTCGCCTCGACACCGCACGAGAAGGCACCTCGTCTCTACGGAATGATGAAGGACCTCGACGCGCTCTGCCTCTTCTTCGGAGGAGGCAACGTGGTGCACGACGAGCTCCGTGCCGCGGCGAACTTGCGACTGCGGTACCTCGCCCTCGCCGACGTGGACGGAGCGAGCGGCCGTCACGCCGCTCAAGTCCCGCACCGT
>CBIHPJ010000105.1:0-16279 GCA_966211295.1 uncultured Myxococcales bacterium
ATCCGGGCGCCTAGAGGGAATTGCATGTCACTTCCCGGCTGACACGCATTCCCTCACTGAAATGGCCTCAAGTGGAGTGACCCTGCTCCAGAAGTTGGCCGGTTCGCTTCTCATCGAGCGCGAAAATGCCCACGAAACCGCTCGCGGCCTCCACTGACATGCAAATCCCTCTAGCAAGCCGGATCTCGCCGCCAGGGGGACACCTTCTCGCGGAGCCTGGTCACGTCGTGAATGGAGTGGCGTGCAGAGGGGCCAGCGCGAACGCGGCGCAAAAGGAGCCCACGCCCACCTTGCCCCTTGAGGCTCATCGCGGGCGCATCCTCAGGGTACCCGTGCGATGACCTTGCGCTGGTGTTCGGCGGCGCGCCCGCCGGTGGCGGTCGCAACGATCTTCAACACCAATTCCTGCCCTGCGACGGCCTCAGGATCAGGGACGATGCCTCGCAGTCCAGCCACCTCATTGAACTCGCCGTGGCCGATCAGGTTGATGCGGAAAACCGACGGCTCCCCGCCGATCTCCACCCCGTTCTTGAGCACGCTGTACTTGAGCTCGATCTGAATCGGGTCGAGGCCGCGGCTCGCTCTCACGGCGCCCCAGATGTGAGTGCCGCCCTGGAGTCCACGGGCGATGTGCACTTCGTCACCGTCGCTGAGCGGCGCGTAGTTCTCTGCGCCCGTGCCGACGGTGATCCCGGGCGTGCCTTCGACGCAGGCGGAGAGGAGAAGGAATGAGGTCAGGGCCACGAAGCGCACAAGACTTCTTACCCTCACTCCGACCCTGTCCTGAAAGGCGCGGAGTGCGCCCCTCTCCCCTGCCCCTTTCCCCGCTGGCGCAGGGAGAGGGAGACGGATTCACGGCATTGGAGTCGTCGGCGGGATCGCGATCATCCTCCCCGTGGTGAAGTGCCGCGGGAAGAGCTCGTTGATGATGGGCCCGAAGCTCCGGGTGTCCCTCAAGGTCTCGCGCGCATCGATGAAGCGCTGCTCGAACAGCCTGGTGAACCAGCTCCGCTCTTCGTCACCCGTGGCACAGCTGCGCTCGGCATTCGCCCGGCAGCCAATCACCGCCACCAACATCGTCACCGCAAGTGCGAGTGCACCAAGCGCCTTCCGCCGCACCTTCGCGAGCCCGGTCGGACAGTCGCGCGTGAGCACCGTGCCATCAGGCCGCCGATAGATCCGCCCGCACACCCGACCCTCGGTCTTCACGAAGAGCGCGCGAACTTCCTGCTCGCTCAGCTCCTTCACGTTGAAGACGTTCAACTTGCAGCGCGCGCAATGCCGCGAGCGATCATCGCCCTTCATGTTGGCCCACGACTCGTCACATGGGCTCGCGATGCGCAGTTCGAGTGTCATGGAGTGAAGGAGCCACCGGCGAGAAAAGTGTGAACAAGCCTCACGGCGACGACGGAGGCGGCCCGGGCGGGATGACCGGAGGCGGCGTCATGATCATCAGCCCCGCCACGGGCGGCATCGGCTGCGGATAGAGCTCATTGATGATCGGCCCGAAGGTCTTCGTCTCACGAAGCGTCTCGCGCGCATCGATGAAGCGCGGCTCCACCACTCGCGAGTACCAACCCTCCTGCTGAGTCTCTCCAGTCGGACACGCCGGACCCGCGCTGAAGCGGAAGTAGATCACCGCGATCACCATGCTCACCACCGCGGCCAGCGCAGCCAACGCCTTGCGCCGAATCTTCGCGAGCCCGGTGGGGCAATCGCGCATCAGCACCGTGCCGTCCTTGCGCTGAAACACCCGGCCACACACGCGGCCTTCGGTCTTGAGGAAGAGCGCCCTGACCTCCGGCTCGCTCATCTCCTTCACGTTGTAGACGTTGAGGGCGCAGCGCGCACAGTTGCGCACCCGCTCATCCCCCTGCATCGACTCCCATTTCTCTTCGCAAGGGCTGGCGATTCGGAGCTGGATGGCCATGAGCTCCAGAAACGCGCCAACACCTCAGTCGATCTATTGGTTCCGCTTTTTCCTGCGCTCTTCCTCTTCCTCGAGCCGCAGCTGCTCCAGCGCGCCTATTTCCAACTTCACGTCGCTGACGTTCACGTTGGTGATCAGCTGCTCCGCGGTGAGGTCATCACCCGCGGGCCTGCGCCGCAGCACGTAGCCCAACGCGACCAACCCGAGGATCCCCGAGAGAATGCCGACCACGGGAGGATCCATCGGAGGCGGATCACCGGCGATCACCGCGAGCAAGTTCGCCGAGGCTCGAGGACCGAAGGTCTTCACGATCGCTTCGTTCGAGGGCTTCTCGGCCTTGCCCGGCAGCACCCCGGGCCGCGAGAGCCGGCGAATAGGCGCGGGATCGGCCCACATCTTTTCCTTCTTCTTCTCGTCAGCGCGCTCGAACTCGTTCACCCACTTGAGCGCGTCCTTCGAGTCCAACCGGTACGCCGCGCGCACCAAGCTGGCGCTCTTGAACTCGGTGCGAATCGGAATCCACACCGCCACCCAGTTCGGGGGCACCGGGTACGGCTTCGAAGAGATCCCCTCGTTGCGATTCTGGAGCGTCTCGAAGTCACCCTCCTCGCTTTCGAGGATCACCAGGTCGACGTCGAGCACGCAGCCCTTGAGCGCGATCCACTGTGCCTGCGGCTTCTCGAGCCAGCTGTCACAGCGCCCCTTGAGCGCCGCGTTGCTCGGAATGACCCAGGTCGTGAACGCCGCATACGTGGCGTACCCGAGGAGCAGAACGGCCAGGATCCCGGCGAAGACGAGGCGGGGCACGAGAGTCGCGAGCCTACTGCACGAGCGCTGGCCTCGGTCGAGGCTTCGTCATAGAGCGCAGGGCCCGATGTCTGCGCCTTTTGCCATCGAGCTCGAAGACGTCAGCAAGCGATTTGGCGCGCGCTGGGCGGTGGCGAGACTGAACTTCAAGCTCGAAGCGGGCCGGTCCCTGCTGCTCACGGGCCACAACGGCTCGGGCAAGACCACGCTGCTGCGGATGATCTCCACCGCGACCTTTCCCACCGCCGGCCACATCAAGATCTTCGGGAGCGAGACGCGCCAGCACCGCGAGGCACTCCGGCACGAGGTCGCGCTGCTCTCGCACGCCTCGTACCTCTACGAAGATCTCACCGCCACGCAGAACCTTCACTTCGTCGCCGAGTTCCTCGACCTCGACGATCGCAGGCAGCTCGTCGCGAGCCTGCTCGAGCGCATCGGTCTCAGCCCGCGCGCCGACAGCCCCGTGCGCCAGTTCTCGGCGGGCATGCGCAAGCGGCTCACCATCGCGCGCATGCTGATGAAGGCGCCGAAGCTCGCATTGTTCGACGAGCCCTTCGGAGAGCTCGACCCCGCTGGCATTCAGCAGATGGAAGGACTCCTCAAGGAGCTCCAGGCCGCGGGCACGACCATCGTCCTCGCGACTCACCTCGTCGAGCAGGGCCAGGCACTCACGCAGGAGCGGCTCCACCTCGATCAAGGCCGGAAGGAAGATCCGTCGTGAAGGGGCGACGCATCTCACTCCTTCGCGCCAGCTGGCTGGTGCTCAAGAAGGACTGGCTCATCGAGTGGCGCACGCGCGCGCGGCTCACGGCGCTGATCTTCTTCGCGCTCAGCACGCTGCTGCTCTTCTCGTTCGCGATGGGGCCCGACATCGAAGCCCTCCGTCGCCACGCGCCGGGATACTTGTGGCTCGCGCTGCTGTTCGCCTCCGTGCTGTCCCTCGGCGAATCGTTCCGCGTGGAGAGTGAGAACCAGGCGCTCACCGGGCTCGTGGTCACTCCGGTGGAACCCCGCGCGATCTTCGTGGGCAAAGTGTTCGGCAACGCCTCCCTGCTCTTCGGGTTGTCACTGCTGCTGCTTCCGGTGGGCATCGCGCTCTACGACATCGACATCTCGCGAGCCCCGCTCACGCTCTTGCTCGTGCTCTTCCTCGGAAGCGTGGGCATCAGCGCGCCCGGCATCGTCTATTCGGCGATCTCCGCGAACGCGCGCGCACGCGACGTGATGTTGCCGCTCCTCCTGTTTCCGGTGTTGGTGCCTCTGCTTCTGGCCGCCGTAAGCGCTACTCGTTACACGCTGAGCCCCGACGCACAGGAGCAGCTACCTGGGTGGCTGAAGTTGCTCACCGCGTTCGATCTCATTTATCTGTCCGTGGGTTTTCTGCTGTTTCCGAAAGTGGCCGAGGAGGACTGATGGCGCCGTGGATTCCATTGGCTGGGTTGATCGTGCTCGCGGCGTTGACCGTCGCGCAGCTCGCGATGCCGGCCGCGCGCGCGTGGGTCTGGAAGGTCGCGGGCCTGCTCGGCGTGCTCGAGCTGAGCGCCCTGCTCTACTTCGGACTGGTGTGGGCTCCTCCTGAGTCGTTCATGAACGACGTGGGCCGCATCCTCTACGTGCACGTGCCGCACGTGTGGGCCTGCTTGATCGCCTTCACCATCAACGTGGGCTGCGCGATCGCGTACCTGATGAAGAAGTCGTGGCGCACCGACGCGCTCGCCGAGGCCTCCGCTGAGATCGGCGTCTACTTCGGCGGAGTCGGCGTGCTCATGGGCAGCATCTGGGCGCGCCCGACGTGGGGCGTGTGGTGGGACTGGGATCCGCGCCTGATCAGCACCACGGTGATGCTGCTCGCGTACGTGGGCTACCTCGCGTTCCGTTCGTTCACCGAAGATCCCGAGCGCCGCGCTGCGTGGAGCGCCGCCGCCGCGATCCTCGGCTACGTCTCGTTGCCCATCGTCTGGTTCTCGGTGCGCTGGTGGAACTCGCTGCACCAGGTGCAGTCGACGACCAACACCATCGACCCCGCCATGCGCGCAGTCATGAACTGGGGCAACGTCACCTTCCTCACCTTCCTCCTCGCGTTCATGATCAAGCGGTACGAGCTCGCCCGCGCGCGCCAGAGCAGCGCCCTCGAGCTGCCTCCCGAGAACGCGCCCAAGAAAGAGAAAGCACCGGTGGCGGCATGAAATACCTCGCACTCGTGTTGTGGCTGTCCCTCCCCGCAATGGCAGATGTTGCTCCCGAGAAGGACGTACCGGCCGAAGCGCCTGCTCCAGCCCCCCAGCATCCGCAGGGGATCGAGAAGATGCCTGGCGGGCAAATGGGTGTGATTGAGGGGGGATGGGCGTATGTCTACGCCGCGTACGGAGCGGGCCTGCTGGGCCTCATCGCGTACGCCGCGAGCCTGTATCTGCGTCGGCCTGAAGCACACGAAGGTCCGCCTCCCGGAGCGTCATGAGTTCAGAAGCCAGAAATCGTCTGATCGCGTTGGGCGCCATTTTGGTCGCCGGCGCCGCCCTCGCGTGGATCGCGTTCGGCAACATCGGCGAGAACCTCGTCTATTACTGGAAGCCCTCCGAGATGCTCGCGCAGGGACAGAAGGCCTACGGCGCGACGGTGCGCCTGGGCGGAGTGGTGGTGCCCGGCAGCGTGGTGTTCAACGATTCGCACACCGCGCTGACGTTCACGGTCGCCGACACCCACAAGCCTGATGCCCCCAAGGTGACAGTGAAGAGCGAGCAGACCCCGCCCCAGATGTTCCGCGAAGGCATTGGCGTGGTGGTCGAGGGCTCGTTCGCCGCCGATCAGGTGTTCCGCACCAACCGGCTGATGGTGAACCACAGCAACGAGTACCGCGCTCCTACCGACGGCGGCACGCTCTCGGACGAGGCGTGGAAGGACTCGCTCACGAAGGCTGAGTAACTCCCAGTGAACCTCTCGACCCTCGGCTACGGCCTCATCCTGCTTGGGCTGGCGTGCGCGGCCTTCGGTGCGATCGTCGGCATCACCACCGGCCTGATGCGCAAGGAGAGCGCGCTGCCGCTGGTGCAGAAGTCCATCTACGGCTTCGCGGCCTCGATGCTCGGCGCGAACCTGGTGATGGTCTATGTGCTGCTCAGTCACGACTTCTCGGTGAAGTACGTGTCGCAGGTCGGCAGCCGCGCCACTCCGACGATCTTCACCATCGTGTCGCTGTGGAGCGCGCTCGAGGGCTCCATTCTCTTCTGGGGCGCGATCATGGGCGCGTACCTGTTCGCCTTCGCGTTCACCTACCGCAAGGAGCACGGCCGCTACATGCAGCTGTCGCTCGGCGTGATGGCCGCGGTGGCCACCTTCTTCGCGTTCTTGATCGCGGGACCGGCAAACCCGTGGACGCACATTCCCAATCCGCTCAGCGATGGACCGGGGCCCAACCCGCTCCTGCAGAACCACCCGCTGATGATCATCCACCCGCCGATGCTGTACCTCGGGTACGTGGGCATGACGATTCCGTTCGGGATCGCGGCCGGCGCGTTGCTGCGCGGTGAGCTGGGCGACGCGTGGCTGGTGCCGCTGCGCAAGTGGACGCTCGTTCCGTGGATCTTCCTCAGCGTGGGAATCATCCTCGGCAGCTGGTGGGCCTATGCCGTGCTCGGCTGGGGCGGCTACTGGGCGTGGGATCCCGTGGAGAACGCGTCGTTCATGCCGTGGCTCACGGCCACCGCGTTCATGCACTCCACGATGGTGCTGGAGAAGAAGAAGTCGCTGAAGCTGTGGACGATCGCGCTCGCACTCGCGAGCTTCATTCTCACCATCGTCGGCACCTTCATGACGCGCTCGGGCGTCTTCAACTCGGTGCACTCGTTCACCCAGTCGGACATCGGGCCCACGTTCCTGGTGTTCATCGGAGTGCTGCTGGTGTTCAGCGTGCTGGTGCTCGCGATTCGAGGGCACATGCTGGTCGCCGAGTCGCACCTGGGATCGATCGCCTCGCGCGAAGGCAGCATCCTGCTCAACAACCTCGTCTTCGCCGCGATCACCTTCGTGGTGCTGCTGGGCACGCTCTACCCGCTCATCACCGAAGGCCTGCTGAAGAAGAAGATCACGGTCGGTGAGCCCTACTTCAACCAGATGGCGTTGCCGCTCTCGCTCGCGATGCTCTTCTTGATGGGCGTGGGGCCGATGCTCCCGTGGGGCGTCGCGGATCCGAAGGTGGTGCAGCGCCAGGCGCTCATTCCCGGCGGAGTGGGGCTCGCGGTCGCCCTCGCGTGCTGGGCCATGGGTTTCCGCGGCTGGATGCCGCTCACGGTGTTCGGTCTCGCAGGCTTCGTGACGGTGGTCACGCTGCGCGAGTTGTTCCTCCCCGCGCAGCAGCGCATGACCGAGCAGAAGGAGTCGCTCACCACCGCGATCTTCGTGAGCGCCTCTCGCGCGCGCCGCCGCTTCGGTGGCTACGTGGTGCACCTCGGCATCGTGGCCATCATGGTCGCGGTCGCTGCGAGTAGCGCCTACAAGACGCACGCGACGGGGCTGCTGCACCTCGGCGAGTCGATGAAGATCGGCGACTACTCGGTGCGCTTCGACGGACTCGAGACAGGCAAGGAACCGCACCGCGATTGGATCGCCGCGAACCTCACGCTCATCTCTCCGAATGGGGTGGAGAGCGCGCGTCACGGGAAGAGCGCTCCGCGCATGAACTTCTACGAGCGCTCGAATGATCCGATCGGGTCGCCGAGCGTGAGCGAGATGGTCTTGCGCGACGTCTACGTCTCGCTGCTCTCGTACGACGTGAAGGCGAACACCGCGAGCTTCAACATGTGGGTGTTCCCCTTGGTGGGATGGATTTGGTACGCGATTCCTCTGCTCGTCCTCGGCACGTTGATCGCGCTCTGGCCGCAGAGAAAAACGAAGCAGGTCGTCGCCGCGGCCCCCGCTGACGCGATTCCGGGAGCTGCCAAGTGACCGCGCTGGAGGGGAACAAGCCGCAAGTGCAGAGCAACCCGATGAAGCGGGTGGTCGCGGTGCTCGCCGCGCTCTCGATCATCTCCTTCGTGGTCTACGTGATGGCCGCGGGCTTCGGCACCGATCCTCACGAAGTGCCCTTCATGATGAAGGGCAAGCCGGCTCCGCGCTTCACGATCAAGCGCCTCGATAAAGAAGGCGAGATCAAACTCGCCGACTACATCGGCCAACCGATCGTCCTGAACTTCTGGGCGACGTGGTGCGGGCCGTGCAAGGTCGAGCAGCCCGTCCTCGATTGGGCCGCCGAGCAGTACAAGGGCAAGGCCGTCTTCATCGGCATCGTCTTCGAAGACACCGAGCAGAACACCCGCGGCTTTCTGCAGCAGAACGGAGCGGTCTACCCGCAGGTCTTCGATCCCAAGTCGACCGTCGCGGTGGACTACGCGGTGTCGGGAGTGCCTGAGACGTACTTCATCAACCGCGAAGGCATCATCGTGAAGAAGTACATCTACCCGTTCCAGCACCCGAGCCAGTTCGAGGAGCAGATCGCGGAGATCCTCAAGTGATGGAGAACGCCATGTGTCTCCCTCTCCCTTCGGGAGAGGGTCGTGAGGGAGGGTTCACCAAGTGATCGCCCTCGTGCTCTCGCTCGTGCTCGCGCAAGGCTACGCGCCGCTGCGTCAAGGCCAGGACCCGCTCGACGCGACGCGTGAAGCGCGCGTGCAGCAGATCGGCAAGCAGCTGCGCTGCGCCGTGTGCCAAGGCGTGTCGATCGCCGATTCACCCGCGTCCATGGCGCGCGCGCAGCTCGACAAGGTTCGTGAGCTCGTCGCCGAAGGAAAGAGCGACGAGGAGATCTTCGAGTACTTCGTCTCGCGCTACGGAGAGTGGGCGCTGATGGAACCGAAGAAGTCCGGCGTGACTCTTGGTTTGTGGGTGGCGCCGGTGATCCTGCTCGTGTTGGGCGTGTTGTTGATCATGGGATCTACGAGGAAGCCTGTGGCTCCGGCGGCTGAGGCGCCTCCTGCTGAGCAGACTGACGATTACTTGGCGAAGGTTCGTGCGGATCTCGAGAAGTGACGCTCGCCCCTCTCCCCTGCCCCTCTCCTCGCTGCGCAGGGAGAGGGAGGAACTGAGATGAATCCACAACACGTCACCAACTGGGTTCCTGGATTGATGGTGCTGGGCGCCGGGATCGCGGTCGCGCTCGCGTACCTATTCGGCTCCAAGGGGCTCAAGACCGACGATCCGACGCCTGAGACGCTCGACGACTTCGATGCGCGCTACCAGTCGCTGCTGGCGCAGCTCCGCGAGCACGTGGCGAACAAGCACCTGCTCCCGCCCGAGGAATTCGCGAAAGAGCGCACGCGCCTCGAGCTCGCCGCCGCCGAAGTGCTCCGCAGCCGCGACGGCAGGAAGCACGAAGACACGAAGAAGCAGGCTCGCCAGGAGAAGCTGCAAGCTGCTCCCACCACCTTCGCCGCGAAGAACCCCGGCCTGATGGGCGCGCTGGTCGGCGGAGCGGTCGTCGCCTTCTTCGCGATCCTCGGCTGGCAACTCACGCAGGCGTCCTCCGTGCGCGAAGACGGAATGCAGGCGACGGGCATGGTGCCTCCGGGCGGTGGTGGCGGCCCGATGCAGCAGCCGAAGGCTGATCCGAAGCTCGAGGCGATGGCGAATCGCGTGCAGAGCAACCCGAGCGACGTCGACGCGGTGGCGGATCTCGCGATCTATTTGATCCGCAGGCAGGCCTTCGAAGAAGCGCGCCCGCTCGTCGATCGCGCCACCTTCCTCGATCCCTTCCACCCGAAGGGCCGCGTGGGTCGCGCAGTGGTGCGTGCGCTCGAGGGAGATCTGCGTGGATCGATCACCGATCTCGAAGCCCTCGCCTCGCGTTATCCCGAGGCCTACGACGCGCGCATGTTCGCCGGCATGTTGTCGATGGAAGACAACGATCAACGCCGCGCGCTGATGAACCTCGAGCTCTACGTCGCTCTCGCGCCTCCCGCTGAGCAGCCGCCAATGATGCGCATGGCGGTCAGCCAGCTGAAGCAAGAGCTCAATCAGGCGCAGGCGCCGCTCGCACCGCAGCCGTGAGCGTCGCCTGGTTCTCCCGCCTCTACCGGCTCAACGATGCGGGAAAGTTCGACGAGGTGGTGAGCGCGTCGAAGAAGTACCTCGCTGAGAGACCGAAGGACTACGCGCTGCATCTCCAACGCGCGAAGGCGTTGCTCTCACTCGGTCGCCTCGAAGAAGCGAAGCAGCACCTCGACTCAGCGGTGACGAACTCGAAGGGCCTCGCCGCATGGCCGTGGTTCTATCGGGCGGCGCTCCACGCGCGACGGGGTGAGCGCAAGGAGATGTATGGAGCGATCGAGACCACGCTCCGCCTCGATCCGAAGCTCGCTCCAGAGTTTCTCGAGAGCCCGTTCTTCGCGGCGCATTGGACCAGCCGCAGATTCAGGACCACCGTCTCCCTCTCCCCTCGGGAGAGGGTCGGGGTGAGGGGGCTCAGCTCGCCCCGAGGTCCGTCGAAGCCGAAGCCGCCGAAGCCGAAGCCACAGAAGCGAACGGCACCAAAACGACGATCCGTCCGCCGCCCTCGGCGGTTGGCTCGATGATCAACGTGCCGCCCGCTTCTTCCACGTGCTCCCGGCACAGCGAGAGTCCCAGTCCCGAGCGGGGAGGAATCTCTGAAGGCGTGGGACTCTTCAGGCGAGGCTGAAGCAGACCCGAGTCCTCGACGACGAGACGCAGCCCCTTCTCGTCGCGCGACGCGCTGATCACGATGCGCGGCGAAGGCGTGCCTTCCACGGAGTCGGCGGCGTTGAGCAGCAGATTCACCATCATCTGCACCAACCGCCGATGTCCCATCGCGACGGGCGGCAAGCCATCTGCGATCTCGATCGTCGGGCTGACTACTTTCTTGAGCCTGCTCGCCGAGAGCGTCACTGCTTCATTCACCGCGTCTCGCACGTCACCACTCGCAGGACCTCCGCCGGGCTGCACGAAGACCTGCAGCATGCGCACGGTGTTGCTGATGCGCTCGATGCCCTCCTGGGTTTCGTTCACCACCTCGACGCGATCCGCTCCCGGCGCGGTGCCGTCGAGCACCTCGCCGAGGTAGCGCACGTTCGCCGCCACGAAGGAGAGCGGGTTGTTGACCTCGTGCGCGATGCTGGCTGCGAGCTGACCGATGAGGGTGAGGCGTTCGCTGCGAGCTTGTCGGCGCTCCTGTTCCGCGAGGCGCGTGACGGCAGCCAGCCGCTCGGTCTCAGCGCGCTCTCGTTCAGCCTCGGTGCGCTGGTGCAGCACGGAGCCCCAGATTCCGATCGCGAGGCAGAGCATCGAGAAGAGCGTCCACGAAAGGACCCGCGAGACCGAGGCGCCGGCCATTACCTCGAAGACGACGATCCACGCGATGCCGGCCACGCCGCTCATGATCACGGAGGGCCGATCTTTCGGGGCCATCGAGGCCACGAGGAGCGGAGTGCAGACGAACAAGAGATAGAACGCACCGCTCTGCTTGCCGCTCACCAGCACGAGCGCGGGCACGAAGAAAGCGAACGCGACGGTGGTCGAGGCGAGCCCCGCGGTGCGCATGCTCATCTGCTGCCGGCCGCGCAGCTCACCCAGGAACAGAACCCAGGCCGCCCAGCCAGCGTGCAGCGCGACCACGGGGACCACCGGCCCGCCGATGAGCAGGTTCACGAAGGTGCCGATGGCGATGATGAAGCTCGCCCAGCGGAAGATCGAACGATCGCGCGAAGCGATCAGCTGTTCGGTGGCGATGCTCATTCAGTCGATCAGCACACCAGGATTCAGCAGCCCGGCGGGATCCAGCTCGCGCTTCACCGCACGGAGCGACTTCGCGAAGAGGTCAGGCCGCTCCTTGTCGTACCAGGGCCGGTGCATGCGCCCGACGGCGTGATGGTGCGTGATGGTGCCGCCCGCCTTCGCGAGCCCGTCGCCAGCGAGCTCCTTGAGCTCGGCCCATTGATCGACCTCGCCGCCCCGCTTCGCCCGCCCGAGGAACGTGAAGTACGGCGCCGGACCATCGGGATACACGTGCGTGAAACGGCAGCTGACCACGCCGCCGCCGCAGAGCCTCTCGAGACCGTTCCGCATCGCTTCGGTGACGGAGCCGTACAGCTCGGGGAACGCGGACCAGGTGCACGCGGTCTCGAAGGTGTCGGCGATGATCCCGAGACGAATCATCGCGTCCTGCAGGTATGGCCCCTTCAAGAATGAAGCGCGCCAGCTCTCACCCGCATCACCCTGCTTCGAGCCGGTGTTCTTTCCTTTGGGGCAGGTGCCGCCGAAGGTCTCGCAGAGCTGGATGGCGCGATCGATCCACGCGTCGAGCGGATGACCGGCGGACTCGAAGGCCAGCACGAGCACTGAGGATCCATCGAACGTGACGCCGTTGATCATCGCCTCGTTCGCGTCGAGCAATCTGCAGTTCGAGGGAGCGAGCCCCGACTGCGCGACGGCCTTCGTGGCCTCGACCGCCTTGTCGAAGTGTTCGAAGTGCATCGACGCGCCCACCCGAAACGTGGGGCGCGGACGAACGCGCATCCACGCCTCAGTGATCACGCCCAGGGTTCCTTCGCTGCCAATCACGAGCCGGTTGGGATCGATGCCCGCTCCGCTCGCGGGGAAACGCTTCGTCTCGTAGACCCCGCGCGGAGTGATCATTCGCGCCGACTGCACGAAGTCGTCGATGTGCGTGAGCACGGTGGCGAAGTGGCCGCCGGCGCGCGTGGCGATCCAACCGCCGAGCGTGGAGAACTCGAAGGACTGCGGGTAGTGCCTCAACGTGAGTCCGTGCGGAGCGAGTTGCTGCTCGAGCGCGGGCCCGAAGACTCCGGCCTGGATGCGCGCGACGTGCGAACGTTCATCGACCTCGAGCACCTTGTTCAATCGGCGCAGATCGAGGCTGAGCGCTCCACGATGACCGGCGCCCAGCTCCGGTTCGACTCCGCCGACCACTGAAGAGCCACCACCGAATGGAGTGACGGAGAGCTTCTCGCGCTCGGCGATCTCCAGGGCCAAGGAGAGCTCGCGTTCATCCGCCGGAGTGACCACGAGATCGGGCGCCACCGAGAAATCGCCGCGAAAGCCGCGCACGCGATCGAGGTACGCCTTCCCCATCGCGTGGGCCGCGCGCTCGGTGTCGTCCGCGGTCGCGAAGCTCTTCAACTCGGCGGGCACCTCGACGCGCGCTTTCGGAACGACGGGCGCGACGGCGTTCTCGATCTCGCTGGGCCCGAAAAACGGCTCCACGCGGGCCTGCGTTTCCTCGAGGCTCACCGCGGCTTCGAGGGTTCCCCAGCCCCAGAGGTTTCGAGTCGTCATCAGGCGCCGCAGACTGCCAAACATCTGGATTCAGAGGCAGTTCGTCGGGGTCTTGTTTGGGGGACCCAATGGGCGTAGTTGCCGCAGCGCGCCATGTTCGACGAGCCCATCCAGCTGTCGGTCTCTCGTTTCCGGGTCCACTCTGAGGACCCCTCGTTTCACGTGGCCTGGCGTGGTGGTTCGCGTTTCGCGCTGACCGGCGAAGTGAGCCTCGATCCTTCGGCCGAGCTCGAGCTCTCGACGCCGAACGACGCAGTGGAGATCTCGCTCGCGCGCCGCAGCACGCCTGAGCACGCGGTCGCGTTGCTGCGCCGTGAGCTCCCGCGTTCGATCACGATGCGCCACGAAGTCGTCGAAGACGGCGTCGAAGTGATCTTCCAGGAGGCGCTCGTCCCCGCGGCGAAGACGCCCCGCTTCCGCACCTTCTCCACCGACGCGCTGCTGAAGGTGAAGCAGCTCGACGAGAACAAGATCGAGTTCGTGAGCGGTGTGGCTGAAGAGTGCCTGATCACGATTCTCTGCGATTCGCGCCGCGCGACGATCACCCTCCCCGGTGGCTCGTCTGCCCAGGCGATCGCGGCCCGCGTGGGAGCGAACGTTCCGCACGGCTTCCGCGCGCTGGTCGATGGACCGGTCGTCAGCGTCTGGAAGGACGCCGACTTCTTCTCCGCCGTCGCCTGAGCCGTTCTGAACATCTTCTGAACATCTGGTGACACCGAGGCCCATGGGTGACATGGGCATTCGATGACGACAGTCTTCAAGAGCGATAGTCAGCCGGACTGGGGCATGGGCCTCGTGATCGAAGACGGCGCCGACCATTGGGTCATCTTCTTCGAACACGGCGGTCGCAAGAAGTTCATCAAGAGCAAGACGAAGGGCCTCCATGCGGTGACGCTCGAGCCCAAGGCCCTCGCCGCGCTCGAGACCAAGTCGCATGGCCGCGCCGCGCGCGCCGCGCCGAACACCAAGACCAAGCCGAAGAAGCCGGGTCTGCCCAAGAAGGCCGTGGCCCGCTTCGGAAGCCTGGCGCAGCAGATCCTCTTCTTCGAGAAGCTCTTCCCCGGCGGTTTCGAGGGCGAGAAGTTCACCAACGAGGAGCGCGGTGTCGAGGGCGTCGCGAAGAAGAAGGGCGGCAACAACGCGACCGCGATCACGGTGGCCCGCGACGAGCTCTCGGCGGCGAAGTTCGCCAGCGCCACTCCCGAGGAGCTCTTCGAGAGCGCCCTCAAGCTGCTCAAGGGCACCAACATCGTCTTCACCCTCGAGGGCGCCATTCCCTTCGGAGACATGGATCCCAAGGCGCGCGCCGCCGCGGTCGCTGGCCTCAAGCAGCTGCTCCACGGTGAAGGTGATTACGGGCTGCGCGTGGAGCGCTTCACTGGCTCGCTGGCGCTCAAGAACAAGAAGGGTGAGCCGAAGGCCGTCAGCTGGCCGCTGGCCACCGTCTTCGGTGCGCTCTTCAATCCGACCGTCAACAGCGTCATCAAGCCCGCGCCCTTCGCCAGCCAGGCGGCCACCCTGGGGCTGGTGGTGGATCAAAAGCAGGCGATCAACGCGCGCGGGTACACGGCCTTCCACGAAGTGGTGAAGCTGACCCAGGCGAAGCTGCTCGAGGCCGGCCAGAAGCCGCGCGATCTGCTCGACGTCAGCTCGTTCATCTGGCGCACGCACGCCGAGAAGCCGACCGAGACCGTCTGACCTGTCGCGCGCAGGTTGCGGACCACATTTGGAAAGTGCGTTGACGCCGCGGCACTGAATTTCGCGGACACCTCAGCGCGACAACGTCTGCATGTGGTCCGCAGAGAAGACTGATCCGCTTTCCCTCGTTCATCCCCGCTCAGCCAACGTCAGCGTTCTCTCGTCGGGTCAGGGTCTGAGCGTCACCGAGATCACGTCCGGCACCCTGCACCTCCAGTTCGACAACACCGTCACCCATCAGCCGTTCGCATCGGTCTCGCTGAGCGTCGATGGCTCGTTCGTCACGCTCACCGTTCCCCGCGTGTTGGGCACCGAGTACCTGAAGGAGGCGCTCCACGGCGCGCTGCCCGAGGGCTACCTCGTGCTCGCCCACCCGAGCGACGACGCGCTGATCGTGACCATCGCGCGCGCGACAGAGGTCGAGCCCACGCCGCATCTCTTTTGCACCTCGTACGACACCACGATGCGTGCACGGAAAGTCGGCACCAACCGGCTGGTGCTCAAGGGCATCGCGCGCGGCAAGGGCGACATCCAGGTGCGCATCAACGACCGGGAATTCCGCCTGCGACCGACGCGCGGTGAGACTCCGATGGCGCTGGCCGTGCGGATGCGCGAGCTGCTGAAAGTCACGCACATCACGCTGTTGTCCGTGCCTGCCACTCCGGATGGCGATGTCGTGCTGACGGTTCTGCCGCGACGCTGATATCCCTTTGGGGTGGACGAGAAGGAACTCGAGGTCGCGTCACGATTGGCCCGCGAAGCCGCGGTGGTCATTCGACAGGTGTACGAGACGCCGTTCTCCGTGGTGAACAAGTCGGGCGGCGCGGGGCCGGTGACCGAGGCGGACAAGCGCGCCAACGCGTTGATCGTGAAGGGCCTCGAGGCCGCGTTCCCGGGCGATGACATCGTGGCCGAGGAGTCGACGCACCTCGCTCCGAAGACCACCCGCGTATGGTTCGTCGATCCGCTGGACGGCACGCGCGAGTTCGTTGATCGCAACGGCATGTTCGCGGTGCACATCGGGCTCGCGATCGATGGCTCGCCGGTGGCTGGAGTGGTGCTCGCTCCAGTGCAGGGTGCGATGTGGACGGGAGCGATCGGTTCTCCCTGCGTGCTGCACCTGGGCGATCAGAAGCGAGAGCTCAAGATGCAGCCGGTGGCGCAGACGAAAGATCTGAGGCTGCTCGTCTCGCGCTCACACAAGTCGAAGAAGACGGCGGCGATTCGAGAGGCGCTCGGCATCACGCAGGTGAAGGAGCAAGGGAGCGTCGGCCTCAAGTGCGCGCTGCTTGCGATGGGCGAAGCCGATCTCTATCTGCACCCGAGTGATCGCAGCTCGCGGTGGGACTCCTGCGCGCCTCAAGCGGTGATCGAAGCCGCCGGCGGAATGCTCATGGACTTCGCGGGCAACAAGTACGGCTACGAGGGCCGCGAGATCGTGAACTCGCGCGGACTGCTCGCGTGCGCGAAGCAGACGTGGCCGATGATCTCTGAGACGGTCGTGCGGATCGCGCGGGAGACGAAGATCATCTCCTGAGGCCATTC
>CBIHPJ010000106.1:0-16270 GCA_966211295.1 uncultured Myxococcales bacterium
GCAGCAGGAGCGACGGGAGCGGGCGCAGCATCCGCGACCACGACCGCGGGTTCCCATGCGGGCTCAGCAGCGACGGGAGCGGCGTCCGCGACGACGGGCGCAGGCTCCCAGGTGGGCTCAGCCGAAGGAGCCGGAACACCGTCCGCGACGACGACGGCGGGTTCCCCCGCAGGCTCCGCAGCCGGAGCAGCAGCGACGACGGCCGGAGCTTCCTCGACATCGACCGACGCCTCGACGTCGAACGACGGCTCTGCAGCGAGCGGCGCGATGTCAGCGACGACGATCGAGGGCTCAGCAACCGGCGCGAGCTCCGCGACGACGATCGAAGGCTCGGGGACAGCGGCAACGTTCGCGACGATCGACGGTTCAGCGATCGGCGCGACATCGGCCACGACGATCGACGGCTCAGCGATCGGCGCGACGTCCGAGACGAGAGGTGTGCTCGGTGCGAGGTCCGCCAGGGCAGGGGGCTCCCACGCAGGCTCGGCAGCGACACGCGCGGCCGCTTGCTCGGCCACCGAAGGCTCGGCGTCGTCTTCGAGATCCACCGCGAGATCCGGCAGCGCATCGTCCCCCACCGTCACCGGCGCGGATGGAGCGGGAGCAGGGATTCCCAGATCAGAGAGCAGCGGCGCCGGCGCAGGCTCAGGTGCAGGCGCGGGCTCTTCCACGGTCACCGGGAGCGGCGCGGAGAAGGTGGGTTCGGGAATCGCAACGTCGTCGAGCAGCGACGACGTGCTCGACGGCAGATCATCGAGCAGCGACGACTTGCTCGAAGGCAGATCCCCGAGCAGCGACGACTGGTTCGAAGGCAGGTCGCCGAGCAGCGACGACTTGCCGGAAGGCAGATCACCCAGCAGCGACGACTTGCCGGAAGGCAGATCACCCAGCAGCGACGACTTGCTCGACGGACTGAACGGAGCCGAGACCGCCGCAGGCTTCGCCGCGGGAACATCGTCGTCCAGCAGCGACGAGCGAAGATCATCCACCGAATCGAGCGCGCTCTGCGAGGGCGCCGGCGCTGAAACCACCGAGCGTGCGGGCACGGGGCTCGGCGCGGGAGCGTCGAGCACCTCCTCGTCGGAGATCTCCATCACGTCGTCGGTGCCGACCTCTTCGGGGTCGACGGGCTTTGGTGCAGGCGCAGGCGCCGGGGGCTTCGGCGTCGACGGCTTGAAGCTGAACGGCACGAACACCGGAGCCGAAGGCTTCGGCGTCATCGGCCCCGCGGGCGCCGGAACGGGAGCAGGAACCGGAGCCGCGACCGGAACAGGAGCAGGGGCGGGCGCCTGCCACGGAGCGGGCGCAGCAACGGGCGCCTGCCACGACGGAGCCGCCGGAGCCGCGGGTTGTTGCCACGGCTGCGGAGCAGGAGCCGGCGGCTGCTGATAGCCGCCCCACTGCTGCTGCGCGGGTGCCTGCGGCTGCTGCTGGTAGCCGCCCCATTGTTGCTGCGGTACGGGAGCCTGCGGCTGCGGCGCGTACTGCTGCGAAGGATCGTACTGGCCCTGCGAAGGATCGTACGGAGCCTGCTGCGAGGGATCGTACGGAGCCTGCTGCGAAGGATCGTACGGCTGCTGTGCGTACGCGTCGGGCGGGTAATACGCGCCGGTGTTCGGGTCGTAGTAGCCCTGCTGCGCCGGCGCTCCGTACTGCGGGGTGTAGCCCTGTGGTTGCTGCGGCGGGTAGTACGCGCCGGTGTTCGGGTCGTAGCCCGTGTTCGGGTCGTAATACTGCTGCTGCTGCGGCGGGTAATACGGCTGCTGTTGCTGCTGCTGCTGCCACGCCGCGTTCGGATCAGCGTAGGCGCCGGTGTTCGGGTCGTAGCCGGGCGGGTACGCGTACCAGTTGCCGTCTTCGCCGTAGTACCCGGCAGGCTGCATCGACGTGCTCAGATCGATCCCCAGCGAGGCGCCGAGCTCCTGCCACCGGGTTTCTTCTGGTTGTGTCAGGCCGTTCGTCTTCCGCTTCTCATCGAGAAAGCGGAATTCACGCATGGCCGCCTGTGTGTCCGACATAAGGGCTGCCGCAGCCTAACCCGGCCTTGCCGCTGGGGAAATTCTCGATTTCCCGCCCTTACTTGAGGGAGGACGTCAACTCCTCATCGAGGCGGGCGAGGTCGGTGCCAAAGCGGCGCTCGAGGGCCTGCTCGAAGGGCGCTCCCCGGCCGCACTCGCGAATGAGCTCGATCACTTCCCCCATGCTCCGGCGCTCGACGAGCAGGCGCACCGCCACCGCCGCCAGCGCGTAGGCGAGGCCAGGATTCCGGGTGGCGATGAGCGGACCATTGGTCATCTCGCTCAGGTGCGGCAGCTGATTCTGGAGCGCCAGCTGCTGGAGCGCGGTCGCGTAGTTCTTCGGGGGCCCTTCCGATCCTTCCGCGCGCCACTCGATGTACTCGGCGAGGCCCTCGTGCATCCACGTGGGGAGCGCGCGCTGGTTGAAGCTGCCCAACTCATCCATCACCGCGTGCACGTACTCGTGCACCAGCGTGGAGCGGTTGCGATCGTTGATCTCCGCCGAGTCGTTCATGCGAATCGCGTCTTCCGCGTAGAAGCCGGCGATCGCCTGCGAGGCCTGGGGCCCGTGGTGCAGGCGGAATTCCTCGCGCGAGTAGAGGATCACGTCGACCGGCTTCTCGCGGGCCACGCCGAGCAGGCGCTGGGCGGTGAGGCGCGAATCTTCGAGCGCGCCCTGCACCTTGCCCTCGTATTCAGCGCGCTGACCGAAGTCGCGCTTCTGGTTGAAGTAGTAGAAACGGAAGTACTGGTTCTGCCGCACGCGGCGTCCATCTCCGTCGACGCTCGACTCGTAGCTGCGGCTGCTGGGCTGCTCGAACGTGACCTCCGCCCCCAGCTGCACCTTCACGTGGGGCCCGACCGTGATCACTGCGTCACGCCCGATCTGAACCAACAAGCGCTTCGCCTCCGCGCTCTGCTTCGACTTCGAAGGGATCTTGTCGAGCAGCGCGGCGGCCTCACCGGGCTGACCGTCCTCCAGGTAGAGGCGGCCGAGCTCGAGCGCGAAGCGCGCGTCTTTCGGAAAACTCGAGCTGCCTTTCTTGAGCGCTTCCTCAGCGGCGCCGCGTTGATCGCTGCGCTTGCCAGTCATCGCCGTGCAGATGAGCGCGTCTGCCGAAGCCGCGAAGGCGACGCTCTTTTCTCCGAGCGAAAACGCCATCACCGCGTCGTCAACCTCCAGCGCACGGCAACCGGCGAGCAGCGCTTGCGCGATCTTCGGGCGATCTCCCTTCGGGCTCCCCTCGGGAGAGGCGGCTGCGAAGGCGAGGTACAGCTCCTCCCATTGCTTGCCCTTGGCGAACGCCGCGGCCTGGGCGGCGGTCGGCGCGGCGGTCAACGTGAGCGAGAGGAGCGCGGAGAGCATTCGTCTGCGGAACTCTTTCAGAACTGCCAGCTGGTGAGGATGCGGCCGAAGTCAGCCAGCTCCTCCTTCTTCTTTCCTCCGCCGCCGGACACGCTCACGAAGCGCTCGCTGATCGCCGCGAGGCGCTTGCTCATCACCTGCGCGAGGTTCGCCACCACCTTCAGCGCGGCCACGTGATCGGCCTTCAGCATCTTCTGCACGCGCTTGCAGGGCACGTTGAGCACCTTCACGTCGGAGAGCGCGCTGACCGTGGCGGAGCGCACTTCGCCTTCACCCATCAGGCTCATCTCGCCCAGCACGTTGTGCTTCCCGAGCCGCGCGAGCTCGATGCCCTTGCGGGTGATCACCACTTCGCCCTCGAGGATCACCAGCAGCGAATCGCCGTCGTCTCCCTCGCGGAAGAGGGTGGCTCCCTTGGCGATGGAGGTCTCCTGCGCGACCTCGAAGAACTCCGCGGCCTCGGCGACGGTGAGGCCTCCGAAGATCGGGATCTGCACCAGCTTCTTCACCAGCTGCGTCGAGATGGACATGGTCGTTCCTTCATCAACAGCGAGTTTCAAATGCCGCGGAGCACGGTCGCCTTACCGACGCGCCCGATGGCGAGCACGTAGGCGCTGGTCCGCAGCGGGAGCTTCCTCGAGCGGCTGATCTGCCCGACCTTCTCGTAGGCCTCGGTCATCATGCGATCGAGCTCACCGCCCACGCGCTCTTCGTCCCAGGTCACGTGCTGGAGGTTCTGCACCCATTCGAAGTAGCTCACCGTCACGCCGCCCGCGTTCGCGAGGATGTCGGGCACCACGAGCACGCCGCGCTGCTCGAAGACCTCGTCGGCTTCCGGAGTGCACGGCGCGTTCGCGCCCTCGAGCACGATGCGCGCGCGCACTTCCTTCGCGATGCGCTTGTCGATCGCGCTGCCCAGGGCCGCGGGCACCATCACGTCGCAGTCCGCCGTGAGCACGTCTTCGTTGGAGCACGAAGTGCCGCCGCCGAAGTCCTTCACGCTGCCGTGGCGACGCACGTGCTCGAAGAGTCCCGGCACGTCGATGCCCTTGGGGTTCTGCACGCCGCCGTGCACGTCGCTCACCGCGACCAGCACGCCGCCCGCTTCATGGAAGAGGCGTGACACGTGGCTGCCCACGTTGCCGAAGCCCTGCACCGCGAAACGCATGCCTTTCAGCGGGAGGCCCACGTCCTGGAGGATCTGCTTGCAGACCGAGAGGAGCCCGCGCGCGGTGGCCGTCTCGCGGCCGCGGCTGCCGTACAGCTCGACGGGCTTGCCGGTGACCACCGCCGGAGCGTGCCCGTGGTACTTCGAGTACTGGTCCATGATCCACGCCATCACCTGTGGATTGGTGTTCATGTCGGGACCGGGGATGTCGCGAGTCGGCCCGATCACGTCGTGCACCTGGTCGACGAACTTGCGGGTGAGGCGCTCGAGCTCCTTCAACGAGAGCGTCGAGGGATCCACCGTGATTCCGCCCTTGGCGCCGCCGTAGGGCAGGTTCACCACCGCGGTCTTCCACGTCATCAGCGACGCGAGGCCGAGCACCTCTTCGGCGTTCACCTCGGGGTGATAGCGGAGGCCGCCCTTCATCGGGCCGCGCGAATTGTCGTGCTGGCAGCGGAAGCCCTGGAACGTGCGGATCTCTCCGTTGTCGAGCTCGATGCTGATCTGCGCCTTCAGCTCTCGCATGGGCGTGATCAGGAGCGTTTCGATTCGCTCGCCCACGTCCATGATGCGAGCAGCCTTCTTGAAGTAGTAGTGCGCGGCGTCTGCCGAAGTCATGGTGCGCGGAAGATACCCCCGCGGTCAGTTGAATCGATGCCTTTCTGAAGACAGAGTGGCGTCCATGATTCGAGTGCTCACCCTGGGCTCCCTGCTGTGCCTCGCGGTTTCCCTCGCGGGCTGCGGCACTCCGTCGACAGTGAAA
Source organism: uncultured Myxococcales bacterium (assembly GCA_966211295.1). Classification (GTDB taxonomy): domain Bacteria; phylum Myxococcota; class Myxococcia; order Myxococcales; family Myxococcaceae; genus Archangium_A. The sequence continues at coordinate 5,316 of CBIHPJ010000106.1, forward strand.
TGCACCATGGCGAACTGCTCGGGGTGCTGCACCGAGAACGACGAGTGCCTCAGCGCCATGAAGCAGTCGCGACAGGCCTGTGGCCCCGCGGGCTCCACGTGCCGAGTGTGTCTGCCCTCGCAGCTTTGCTCCGCCGGCCAGTGCCTCAGAGACCCCGACGCCAGCGTGCTGCTCGATGACGCGGGCAATCCCATCGACCCGATGGATGCAGGACAGGTGCAGTGTGGCGCGCGCGGCCAGGCGTGCTGCGGAGCGGCCCAGACCTGCTTCATCTCGCTGACCTGTCAGCGCGGCATCTGCGACGTGCCCATGAGCGGTGGTGGCGGTGGCACGGGTGGCGGCACCGGCGGCGGCTCGGGCGGGGGCTCCGGCGGCGGCGCTGGCGGCAGTGCGGGTGGCGGCGCTGGTGGCGGTACGAGCGGAGGAGGAGCGGGTGGCGGGTCGGGCGGTGGCACCACGGGCGGCGGTACCGGAGGGGGCGGCGCCGCGGCCACCAAGCTGACGGGCGATGCCTGCTCCCTCGATCGCGAGTGCATCGACGGCGCGTGCCTCGTGTTCGGCTTCAACGGCGGCTACTGCACCAAGGCGTGCAACACCTCGACTGATTGCGTGGCGGGCAGCCAGTGCGGCGTGAATCCCTCGGGCGTCGGCCCTGCGAAGGTGTGCTTGAAGCAGTGCAGCTCGCCCGGCCAGGCGCCGGGCGGCTGCCGCACCGCCTACGTCTGTGAAGCGCACGCGGGCACTTCAGGTGCTCCGGTCTGTTTCCCGGGCTGCACCTCTTCCACGATGTGCGGCACTGCTCCGACGTGTGACTCGCGCGGCTTCTGCTGCGGCGCTCCCGGCTTCGTGTGCTGCGAAGGTTCGACCTGTCAGGGTGGCAGCACCTGCAGCGCGGGGAACTGCGTCGCTGGCGGGACCGGCGGTGGCGCGGGCGGTGGCGGCACTGGCGGCGGCACAGGTGGCGCCGGCGGCGGAACGCCGACCGGTGGTGGCGCGGGTGGCGGAACCCCGACGGGAGGCGGAGCCGGAGGAGGCACTGCCGCGATGGCTCCGGTCGGTTCTCCCTGTGTGAACTGGACGACCGACTGCGATGGCAACGCGTGCTTCACGGAGACGAATGGCCAATGGCTGGGCGGCTACTGCACCGATCCCTATTGCACCGCGAACAGCTGCGGCGCGGGGAACAGCTGCTCGCCGTACCTCGTGAGCGGCACGGCCTACTGCCTCAAGAACTGCGCGTGGGACGGCGCGCGCGGTGACTGCCGCACCGGCTACGTGTGCGATCGCTACCTCGTGCAGGGAAGTGATCAGGCCACCTGCATCGCGGCGTGCACCTCGAACGCGCAGTGCAGCACCGGCCGGTGCAACAACGGCTTCTGTTGCGGCAACCGGTACTACCGCGCCTGCACGACCACCACGCCTGCGTGCAACTCGGGCCAGGGCACGGCCACCAACGGCTACTGCTTGTGAGCGAAGACGTACGTGAAGAGCTGTCGCTGCTCTCCCTGGGGCGGCGGGTGCGCAGCCTCCGTGAAGGGCTGCGGCTGACTCAGGAAGAGTTCGCGAAGCGCTGCGGAATCTCGGTGAGCTTCGCCTCGCTGCTCGAGCGCGGAGAGCGAAGCCCGAGCTACGACACGCTGCTCACCATCGCCCGCGCGCTCGAAGTTCCGGTGGCGGAGCTCTTTCGCGAGGGCGCTTCCGCGCTCGAGGCTCAGGAGCCGTCGCACTCGCGCCTGGTGGATTTCGCGCGGCGCGCGCAGCTCTCACGTCAGCAAGTGGAGCGCTTCATCGCCGTGGGTCACGCGATGTTCGGGCTCTCCCCCGAGCGTGCGGGCGGAGATCGCGCGGCACGGTGTGCAGTCGAAGGTTGCGAGCGCCCGGTGCTGGCGCGTGGGCTGTGCGCGCCGCACTACCACCGCGATCGCCGCGCTCGCCTTCAACAAGACGAAAGCTAGCCCCTCTCCCTGCGAAGCGGGGAGAGGGTCGGGGTGAGGGGTCGAGCGTCACCGAGCCAACTTCGACAACAACTTCTCCAACTTCTCGCGTCCCGCACCATCGTCGTGCTCGAACTCGATCCCCATGCCGGGATGATCACCCGCGCGCCTCACCCACGCGACGTGCCCCTTCAACTCGAGCGCCATCAACGAGAGCGGCGGCCTCAACGCGAGCTGCACCTTCGATCCCACGGGCAGCGGATCCCAACTCCGAATGAACGCGCCACCCGAGGAGAGATCAGCGGTCAATTCCTTGCGCTGGTTCCCCTCGTGCACCACGCGCACCTTGAGCTCGACCTGCTGCCGCTTCTCCACGCGCGTCGCATCTGAGTGCACTTCCTGCCGCGCGAACGCGAGCAAGCGCACCCGCGTCGAATCATCCTCAGGCGTGAAGTCGACACCGAAGCCCGTGGGCTGATTCGGCCCACCTGACTTGTGCCGCACCCACGCGAGCTGACCGTGCAGCACGAACTGCCGCGCGGGCCGCACCACCTGGACCTTGAGCAGCACCAGCTGCCCCAGCGCGCCCGGTGGTTTGCCCTCGACCGAGAGGCCGCCGAGGCGGCCGTTGGGGTAGTACCGCTCGGCCAGCTCGGGCGGCGAATCCACCTCGAGCTGAACCTCGATCAAGTCCCCCACGCGCTCGAGCTCAGTTCCCCGGCAGCGTTTCGAGGATCAGCGAGTTGTCGACCTGCGGCTCGCTCTGCACCAGCTTGGCGTGAATCTTCGCGTGGCTGGCGAACAGCTTGCCGTCGGAGATCACCGCGTCGGCGAAGAAGCCCACCGCTCCATCGGTGCGCGGGCTGCTCTGCACTGCCCACGACGAGGTGCGCTTGGCGAGCTTGAGATCGCCCCTGGTCGCGTCCTGGTAGAGCGCCCAGACGACGCCGGTCGAGCCGAAGACGATCGCGCTGTCGGTGCCCACCCAGCTCTGATTGCCCGGCATCGCGGTGTCCACTCCGGTGTCGATGACTTCAGGAGTCACGCCGGCCTGCAGCTGCGACGAGAAGTAGAACTTGAACGCCTTGCTGGAGAAGTCGTGGTACCCGATGCCGACGCTCATCGTCGACGCCTCGATCTTCACGTCGGGGAAGTAGCCGGTGTCGCCGCTGCCATCGATCAGCACCGGAGCGCCGATGGTGCCCGAGCCATTCACCGTCACCGCGTAGAGATCGCCATCCGCGGCGCCCATCGTCGGCGCGGTGCGCTTCATGTACGCGATGACCGCGTCCTTCTGCTTGAACGCCAGAGACGAGAACACGCCCACGCCCGGGTAGACCTGCTGCAGGTTCGGAGGCGTGAAGTTCTTTCCGCAGACGTTGTTGCCGTTCACGCTCACGCACGACTCGGTGCTCGCGTTGCAGCCGGTGCAGCCGTTGCCGGCGGTGAGGCAGGCGGGGCCGGTGCCGGGATCGGCGCAGATGCCGTTGCACGCGTCGCAGATCGGAGGCGGACGCGAAGCGCACGCGATGGTCTTGATCGACCAGTCAGACGCACTCGCCGGATTCGCCGAGGACGCGCGCGCGAACTTGAGGGCGGTGACGTATTTCACCGGGCCGGTCGGCCGCGGAGTGGGGCAGTCCATCACGTTGAACGTCGCGGCGCCGCCGCGCGGGAAGTACGAGACGCCCGGCATCCCGTCGCTGTCGATCGCGATCGACGTGTAGAGGCCGAGGTCAGCCTGCGCGCCGTCGACGGTGTGCTTGGTCCAGGTGCCCGCGTTGCCGCGGATCGCGACCTTCAGATCGCCGTTCTTGTTGTCGTAGTAGCTCACGTAGACGCGGCCCTGGCTCACCGCGATGTCGGTGTAGCGGCCCACGTCATCACCCGGCTCGACGATGCCTCCGCGCGCGCCCGAGGGGCCGTACTTCACGGTCGCGGTGGGAACGCCATCGACGTACTCGGTGGAGATCTTCTTGCCGTCGATGCCGTACTTCACCACCACGAGGTCGCCGTACTGGCCGTCGTAGGCGGAGACGAACACCGCGTTGCCCGGATCAGCAGCGACCGCGGAGAAGCGGCCGATGTCGTTCGAGTGCAGCCCGGGGAGCTCGGCGCACACGCACGCGACCGCGGGGAGATTGCAGCTGTCCCAGATGTTCCGCGCGTCCTGGAAGGTGGCGATGAAGCCGGCGTTGCACGTCACCGGGCACGCGGCCTGCGGGCGATCGGTGGGCATCGAGTAGTCCTGGCAGCGATCGATCGTCGCCACGCAGCCCTTGCCCGCCGGGCACGCGCCCTGGCACGGGAGATCGGCCATGCACTCGCCCTGGAAGCACGACTGGCCCTCGGGGCACTCACCAAGCGCGCCGCACTGACGGAAGCGGCAACGCGACGAGGTGCCGTACGTGTCCGTGTAGATCTCGCAGACGCGATCGCCGCGATCACCGCACTCCGAATCGGTCTGGCAGCCGATGAACTTGTCGAAGCACTTCTTGCGATCGGCCGGACAGGTCTGGCCGGGGCAGCAATCAGCCTCGGTGGTGCACGAGCGATCGAGGAACACGCAGCAGGTCAGTCCCTCGATGTCCTTCACGGGCTTGCAGCCGAAGTGCTCACCGCAGTCGGAGTTGTCGGTGCAGGCGTTGGGACGATCCACCTGAGCCCCCGCCACCTGCGTGCACTGATTGACAGGCACCACGATCGGCTTCCCACAGTTGTCACAGCCAGCCGTGAAGACACCGAGCACCGCGAAGGCCAGGAGGCCCCTCGAGAACGATCGAGACATGCGCGTCACCCTACACCGGACAAAGGCGTCAGGGTGACCTCTGGGAAAAAACAGTTTTCATGGTCGCTTCGCCTCCGCGACCTTCGCTTCGCTTCAGGCCGGTACTCCGGCTGCGCTCGGTTGATGCGTTGCGTTCAGCCGGCGTCTGGGCGCACGAGCTGGTGCTTTTGAGTCAGCAACCCGAGGGGCCGCGCGGGGGCCTGACAGGCATCCCCAAGGGCCGTCGCGCTTTGCGTCTCGAGGAGCAAACCCGCATCAGCGCAGCTCAAGACCGTGGTCGGAAAGTGCGCTTCGCAAACGCGTCCTGTGGGGTGGGGAAGGGGAGCGATCGTCTGGCCCACGAAGCCGTGCGCGGTGCGCTGCAACTCGACCCTCACGGCCCAGGGCTCCACTCCGGCGTCAGCGGTTCCCGCGTCGGTGCCGGCGTCAGGCATCCCCGCATCGACGCCTGCATCCACGGGACGAAAACGCCGAGGAGAAAAGCCCGCATCGAGCGGAACAGCCACGTGCGAGACGGTGAGCACCAGGGTGCCGCCGTCGTCTTCGCCCGAGTAGCGATACGAGGGATCGCTCGCGTGGATCCACGGCCCTGCGAACGAGTCGAGGCAGCCCGGCGGCACTTCGATCTTCGGCGCTGGCGGAGGCAGCTCAGGGAGCGGTTGGCTCGCCGTGCGAACACAACCCACCAGCAGAAACACGATGATCAGCGGCCCACGCATCGGCACCAACCCTACACGCCGTTTCTCGACGCGCCACTTCGGGAGAGTTGGGAACCTTGCCTCCGGAAGAGGCGTGCTACCCTCCATGCCCATGACGCTCCGGTCTTCCGTGGTGCTGCTGGTGGCCGCCTTGGTGGGTTCGGCCTTCACTTCGACGGCTGCCTTCGCTCAGGACGATGACGATCTCGCTCCGCTCGCGCCGCTGGGGAAGCCGAAGCCCAAGCCGAAGGCGAAGCCCAAGCCCAAGAACACGCCCACCAAGAACAAGCCCGCCCCGGTGACGGATGACGACGACCTCGCGCCGATCGCTCCCATCGCGGCCAAAGGTGATCTGAACGTGAAGGGTCCCGCGGGCGCGACGCTCTCGATCGACGGCAAGGAAGTGGGCGCGCTCCCGCTCGGTCCGCAGAACATCGCGTCGGGTGAGCACACCGTGACGGTGAAGCGTCCCGGCTTCGCTGCGTTCGTGAAGAAGGTCCTCGTGCCCGGTGGCAAGACCGTCGATCTCGACGCGAAGCTCACCGCGGTCGCCGCCGTGCTCTCCGTGACCTCCGACGTTCCCGGAGCGCAGGTGCTCTTGAACGGTCGCCCCATCGGCACCGTGCCGCTCAATGACCTCGAGGTTCCTCCGGGTCCCGCCGAGGTCGCGGTGATCAAGGATGGCTTCAAGGAAGAGAGCCAGAAGATCAACTTCCAGGTCGGCAAGGAGTACCCGATCGTCGTGAAGTTCAGCTCGATCGCTTCTTCTGATCGTCCCACCGACACGAAGCTCGTTCCGAACGTCGGCAACGAGGGACCGATCACGGGCGTGTCTGCTGCTCCTGCCGAGCCCATCACCAGCAAGTGGTACTTCTGGGCGGGTATCGCCGCGGGCGTGGTCGTGGTCGCGGTTGCCGTGGGCGCGGGTGTGGCCGCGGGTCAGCCGCCTCCGCTCAACGAGCGTGACATCTGCGGAGCGGATGGCTGCGACGGCTGCATCGGGTTGTCCTGCCAGGCAGGCTTCCGTCCGATGGGCAGCTTCTAAGTTCTACCTGGTGTCGCGAAGGTCATCCGCCGCGGGAGTCGAACGCGGCGCGATGATCAGAAACACGTCACTCACCTGCCCGACGCCTCCGATGTCGAGCACGGTGGCGCGAATGCGAAAGCGACCCTTCTCGGGGATCAGCGTCGCGAGGTTCACCTCGTTCGGCTCGAACTTGAACGCGCGCCGCCCGAGGAGATCGATCTGATCTTTGCCTTCTGAGAGACCATTCAAGTAGCCCACCGCCGCGCGACCGATGCGCTTGCCGTCTTCCGAGAGCACCTCGAGCAGGATGGCGTTGTCGACCCCGAAACCTTCGCTGCCCGACTCATTGCCCGCGAGCCAGACGTCGGCACCTTCCGCGGCGAGGAGCGGTGATTCACCGACCGCCACGATGTGCGGGATTCGTTCTTGATCCGTATCGGCCTCGAGCTGATTCGCGAGCTCGGGGATCTTCAGCGTCTCTCGCTCGGCGGTGAGCGCCAGCAAGCGCACTGCCTTTCGCTCCACCGCGGGTTTGGCATCCACGTTCTTCGGACACGCGCTGAAGAGACCGCAGCAGACGACCAGCGAGAGAATCTTGCGCCCCATGTCACGCCTCCAAGTCGATGCGGGTCAGCCCCTCATCGTGCCGGGCTCCTTCATACACGTGCCACGCGGCAAGCAAATCGAGTGCAGCAGGACCCACGCTGGCGAAGCACGTGATCTCCTCCGCCGACATGCGTCCAGGCGCTTCTCCAGCGAGCACCTCGGAGAGCTCGGTCTCGAAAGGCACGCCCCAGCTCAGCGCGGGCTCGCGTGCGTCACAGAAGCGCCGCGCATCGGCGAGCGTGGAGGGAGAGAGGGGCGGCTTCGCGAACGCCTCCGCGGAGAGCACCGTCACGTGTGCGCCGCGCTTCAACTGCACGCCCTCGAGTGAGACGCCGCCGGTGAGCACCACGATGTCGGCATCGGCCACCGCGTCCTGCGGAGTGTCCACGCCAGCCAGCGCCATGGAGAGCGTGGTCTGCAGCCGACGCGAGAGCGCGAAGTTGTCGACCACGTTCGGCTCGTGGAGCCACGCGAACTCGATGCTCCGCACCAGCCGAAGCGCCTTGAGCGCGCTGCTCGCCGCCGCTCCGGCACCGAGCACGGCGACGTTCTTCGCGTCAGGTCGTGCGAGCACGTCGGTCGCGAGCGCGCTGAGGAGTGACGCCCGAAGCATCGTGAGGTGCCCCGCATCCATCAGGGCGAGCAGCTGTCCCGTCTCCGGCTCGTGCAGTTGCAGCACCGAGCGCGTTCCCTTCGGAGTCTGAGATCGCACCGACACCATCCACGCGGGCACGCCCTCGAGCGAGGCCTGCCGGAAGATCGCCTCTCCGGGCCCAGCGGAGAATTTCTGGAAAGGAACGGAGGACGCCTTCCGCTTCTTCGTGAGCGCCTCGCGCAGCTCCTGGAGAAGGTGAAGCGCTTGCAGGTGGCGCGAGACGTCCGCGCGAGAAAGGAAGGCGGTCAACATCGGCCGCCTTCGCTATCAGCCCTTCGCTACCTCGTCACGCCGGTACATCAGGTCGGACCGCACGGCGTACTTGATGCCCTTCACCACGGTGGCTCCTTCGTGGCGGAGACGGTGGTTGAAGAGCAGCGCGCGTCCCGGGCTGGGGCGCACCTCGAGCTCGAGATCCTCGAAGCCCGTGTGGCCGCCCGCCTCGCACTCGTTCAGGTACACCATGAAGGTGAGCAGGCTCTTCTCATTCGGGTGTCGCACGTAGGCCCCGTCGAAGTGCGGGGCGAAGTACTCGCCCGGCGCGTAGCGGTAGCAGCGCAGCCGCTCGTTGGCGCCGCAGAGCTTCCAATGACCCTCGAGCCGCTCGGGAACGAAGGGGCGTACGCGCTCGAAGAGCAGGGCCGCGAGCTCGGTGTCGTCGAACATCACCCGCGAGTTGTTGCGCACGTCCGGCATCATCACGAAGCCGCGGTTGGTGGTGATCGGCGCCGCCGTGGGACCCGCCGCCTCGATGCGCTCGATCAGCGCCTTGCACTCGGGGGCGGTCAGCACGCCCTCGAGCGTCAGCACCAGCGGGTTCCGGGTGGCCAGCTCGTGCTCGACGTTCGGAAGTATCGAAATGGCGTTCATAGAGTCAGGTGGACTCTATTGAGTGTCCATTCTGACGTCAACGCATGCCCAACAGCGCCGAAAGCCAGATCAAAGAGGTGAAGAGCGAGAAGACGATGGCGCCCACCGCGGCCGACACGTTGCCCACCGGTGGCACCGCCTTCGAGTTCACCCGGGTCAGCGCGATCACGCCCATCACCAACGTGAGCGCGCACACGCCGGGAATGAAGAGGCCCAGCAGCGCGAGTCGCGAGGCCTGGATCGCGAGCGGGTTGCTGCCTTCGCGATCGTAGTGTTTGCGCAGCGTCGGCCGGCCGACGGGCACTCGGAAGAAGAGGCGAGTGGGGACGTCGTTGTAGATCGAGCCGGTGAGGAGCAGCAGCGGCAGCGCGGCCATCGCGGACCACGGCTCGCCCGTGCTCACCACGAAGATCAACGCCACGAAGGGGATGCTGGTGAGCATCGCGAGGCGGCTCCACGGCTTGCCGCTCATCACGGTGAGCGACACCGCGCCGAAGAGGAGGATGCCCGCGAAGAACCCTCGCTCCTTCCAGTTCTCGGCGTTCAGGAGCGCCGCGGTCGAGAGCGCGCTCGCGAGGATTCCGATCGCGAAGACGAACCACGCGAGCCCGGAGCGTCTGCCCTCGAACTTGCGGTAGTGCTTGCCGAGCCAGTCGACGTCGTCACGAATCCCGCAGTCGCCGCAGTAGAAGTGCAGGTCGAGATCGATGCGCTCGGCCGCGCAATAGAAACGGCCGCAGCGCTCGCAAGTGCCGACGGACTCCGCCCCGGGATGCTTGGGGCAATCGGTCACTTATTGCACCTGCACGACGAACTTTTGCGACGCGACCAACGGCAGACCGGGGATCGCCTCTTCGCCCTCGAGCCCGAGCTCGTTCGGCACGCGCCAGGTCTGACCCGTCAGCTGAATCACGGTGATCGCGTAGCGGCCGATGGGCGCCGCGCGCAGCGGCTGGGGAGCGCTGGGCGTGCTGACGTCGAGCGCGAGAGGCCGCAGCACCAGGCGCAGCTTCGGCACGAGGATCGGCGTGGGCTTCACACGGCCCATCGAGTCGACCAATTGCGAAGCGAGCGCGCTCACGTCGAACCCAGCGGCGAGCACCACCACGTCGGGCTGCTCGTCGTCGGTGCCGTCCATGTGCACGTAGCTGCGACTGACCTCATTCTTGGGGTCGACGATCCCGTTCTTGTCGAGATCGTTCTCGTCGATGAGGGCGATCCCTTCCGCCTGAATCTTCCGCACGATCACGCGCGGCCATACCTCGGGGATTCCATCGCCGTTCGCGTCGTCGGGCACGCCGTCGTTGTTGTCGTCGACGAAGCGCACCATGAACGCGGGCGTCGGCTGGTTCATCACGCCTTCATCGATGGGCGTCGCCTGCAGCTCGATGATCTGCGGCGTACCCGAGACCGTGACCGAATCAATGCCGCCCGTCACGGAGAAGATCGGGCGATCGATCGGCAGCTTCGCCGCGTCAGAGAAGCTCACGGGCACGTCGAGCGCGGGAATGGGGTGTCCTTCTTCGGTCACTCCGACCTCCACGATGCGCGAGGCACGTGTGGCGGGATCCACGTACGCGCCGCCCACGTCGCCCTCGGTGGTGTCGGCCGTCGCGCCGTACCAGGGGATGAAGTCCTCGTTCGAGTCGATGAAGCCGCGAATCAGGTAGCGGCCCGGAGCCACGAGGCTGAACGCGAAGGGCGCGGTGAACGGCCCCACGTCGTTCTCGATCGCGCTCCCGAACACCGCGTCACGCGAGACCACCGTGAAGGTGATTGGCCGCCCAGTCCCGATGGGCGGAGGCGGCCGCTCGGCGGCGTAGAGGAAGAGGATGATCCGTCCACGCGTCGCGGTGTTGACGATCACCTTGCCTTCGATGCGGCCCGAGTCCGTGTTCTGCCGCTTGTCCGTGCCCGGGAACACCGCGGGCGCTTCGCACCCCACGATCAGCAGCAGCGAGAGCGAGAGGAGCTTCTTCATGGCTGCACCGTGATCTGCGCGAAGACGCGGCGGTTGACGTAGTTGCCGAACGGGTGCTCCTGGTGATTGGGGCCCAGCTGCGAACCCACCACCGCCACCGTGAGCTTGTCGTTGAAGAGCCGGTACGCCACGCGCGCGTTGATCACCGCGTACGGGTTCGGCAGCGGGTTCTGCAGGTTGGTGATCTGCGTGGGGTCCTGCGGCGACGGTTCGCGCTCCACCCAGACGGTGCCCGTGACGAAGCTCACGTCAGCCGAGAGATCCAGGTTCACCGGCGTGCGGTAGATGAATCCGCCGTTGAGCTTGAGCGCGGGGCTCTGCGTGCACGCGCCGCACACTCCCGTCGGCTTGTCGGCGACGATCGACTGGAGCGCAGTGGAGAGCCGCAGGTCGAGC
>CBIHPJ010000107.1:0-16220 GCA_966211295.1 uncultured Myxococcales bacterium
ATCCTCGCGCCTGAGCGGTGGCAGAGCTGCGCCACGCGCATGGTCCCGTCGCTCGGCTCGAAGGAGCAGGAGCTCGCGTACTCCCGCCTCTCGCGCGTGATCCTCGCGATGCTCGACTCTGATCAGGGCGCGCCCAAGTTGATCGCCGCGCACGAGGTGTTGGCGACCAGACCTCAAGGTCCCTCCGTCGCGCTCGAGGGCTTGCTCGAGAAGCTCACTGACTATCCGAGACAGCGGCTCTCTCCGGCGATGCCTCCGATCTTCGATCAGCTGGTGGGCACGCTCGAGCTCGATCACGGAATGCTCCGCGGGAAGACGCTCACGCAAGAGGACATCGTCGCCACGCAAGACGAGCTGCTGCTCTCACGCATGTCCGCGCGGCTCCCAGATCAAACGTTGCGCATCGTGGCGAGACAGCGGCTGATCAGAATGCGCATCGAGCGCTCTCCTTTCACCGAGGTGAAGGCGCGCGCTGCGGAAGTGGAGAACGCGGTGATGACCTACGGGCGTTGGGTGCAATCCGTCGCGTCGTTGAAGCTCGCGCGGCCTGAGCTCCCGCTCGCACTCCCGTTCAGCGCGATCGTGAAACAGAACGTCGAGAGTCAGACGGCGCGGCTGCTCCTGCCTGGTGATCAGCAAGCGGAGGTGATGCCCGTCATCGATCTGAAGGACTCGCTGCGTTTCTCCGTAGGTTGGAGTCAGCCGCTCTCGCTCTGCAGATCACCGAGCGCGCTCGTCGTCGATCCCTGCATCGAAGCGAAGGAAGTCGAGGTCGCGAATCCGATCGTCACCTTCGACGCCGAGGGCGTGGTGCGACTCCCCGAGAAGATCGAGATGGCGGCGGTGATGGAGCTCGCGCGCGCCGACGAAGGACTGGTCTTGCCGGTGCGCATGTCGGGCCAGCTGGTGACCTCGCTCCAGGTGCCGCTGCGCTTCGAGGCGCCGAACGCGATCTACTTCGAGGGCAATGAAGGACGGCACGGTCCCTCGGTGAATGTGATCGTCACCCCTGCTGCGTCGGCGCTGCTGTTCTCCACGGTGAGCGAGTTCGGTGAGCGGAAGATGGCGGTGCTGCCGCGTAATGTGGCCTCTTCCTTCGAGGTCGCGAGCGTCGGTGGGCGCGGCTACGCGGGACAGGATGGACGTCGAGGACGCGATGGCACCGCGGGCTACGATGGCGCGAGCGCGTTTTGTCCCTCGACCCCTGGTCGCAATGGCTCACGCGGAGGCAACGGCACTCGCGGTGATGACGGCGGCGATGGAGGTCCCGGCGGCGACGGCGGCTACGTGACCGTCACGTTGCAGTGTGGCGGTGCATGTCAGCAGGACGCGCAGTGGGTGCGCACGCTCGTGGACAGCCGAGGTGGAACTGGCGGACGCGGTGGCAGTGGCGGACGCGGAGGGAGCGGAGGGCGGGGAGGCAACGGCGGATCAGGAACGAGCTGCTCCAATGGCAGCAGCTCGAACTACCTCCCGGGCGGCTCTTCCGGTCCCAGCGGCAGCGATGGGCAGAACGGGTACGACGGACGGCAAGGCTCCGATGGTCGCGCGGGTCCGGTGCAGGTCGTCGTTCAGTGACCTGAGTCTCTGTGCGATTTCCTGCGCGAGCATTTCGCTCCGTAGACTCGCGTCGTGCGCAACCTCGAGCTCGTCCGGAAGATCGGTGATGGCTCGGCGGTGGAAGCGTTCCTCGCTCGGGAAAACGGAACTCACTATCTGGTGCAGCTCAGTCGCCCGGAGCTCGGGCGCGCCGCTGATCTGATGGGCCGCTTCGTCGACGCGTCGAAGGAACTCGTCACCGCCACCAGGCATCCCGAGCTGCTCAACACGCAGGAAGCGACGATGACGGGTGATGGGCGGTTCCTCCTTCGCTCGGAGGCGATCACCGGGTGGACCGCGGCTGATGTGCTGCGGGAGAGCACGGTGCCTGAGGGCATGGCGATCGAGTGGGGCGTCGCGCTCTGCGAGGGCCTGGGTGCGATCCACGATCGCGGTCAGACGCATGGGTGTCTCGCGCCGCGGCATGTGCATCTGCATGGGGCGGAGTCGTTTCCCTCGGTGCGGCTCGCGGACACGACGTTGCTGCACTTTCGCTCGGAGCGTTCGCTCTCGACGACTCGCAAAGTGATGGTGGTGGAGCCGGAGTATTTGAGTCCTGAGCGCGCCGCGGGGAATCGTGGATCTGCGTTCAGCGACATCTGGGGCTTTGGTGCGTTGTTGCTCGAGCTGCTGACGGCGAGGGCGCCGTTCAAGGGGCGCACTCCCGTGGAGTCGAGGATGTTGGCGAAGCACGCGCGGCCTCCGCAGTTGCCTGCGAGTTGGGCGCGGTGGACGAACGTGTTCGCGGGGACTCTGGATCCTTCGCCGCTCAATCGCTTCTCGAGTGCTCTCGAGTTGAGGCAGGAGTTGTTGGCGTTGGCGTAAGGGTCCGCTCGCCCCTCTCCCCGACACTCTCCCCGCTGCGCAGGGAGAGGGAGTGCTCGTCACCAGTAATACGGCGCGTAGGGCGCGGAATACGGCGCGTAGTACGGCGAGTGCACCGTCGCGGACGCCCCGACCACCGCACCCGCGTAGACCATGCGCCTCGTGGTGCGACGCGCGACGCCCGCGTAGCTCATGGGCGTCATCGGCATGCCGATGATGGCTTCGACTTGATCAGCGACGAACGAGATCGGCGCGGCGAACGAGAACTGCGAGAGCGCGACGGCGAGCAACAGACATTTCCGAAGCATGACGAACTCCAGTGTCACCAGTACGGGTTGGCGACCGCGGCCGTGACGGCGACGGTGCGCCGCGTGGTGCGCCGGGCGACTCCGGCGTAGCTCATCGGCGTCATGGGCATGCCGACGACCGACTCGACCTGGTCGACGACGAACTGCGAGGGATCAACCGCGCCCATCGAGAGACTCGAGAGTGAGAGCGCGAGCAGCAGGCATTTGCGAAACATGATCTGTCCTCCTGTCTTTCAGTTCGTCGGCTTCGGAGGAGCGAAGTCGATCTTCTTGGCGCCGGCCGGCGGGTTGAACTTGAACAGGTCGGGCGTGATCTGAACGTTCGGCTCCCAATTGCTCATGCGAATGGTGAACTCGGGCTGGCTCGGCATGTCCTTGCTGGTGATCACGTAACGCAGCGGCACCGCCTGCTCACCATCAGCGATCCAGATCTGCCAGTCGACGTCCTTCTCGGTGACGGCGATGTGATGAGCCATCTGCCCGTCGACGCGCTCGAGGCCGATGTAATGGCCGGTGACGAGCCCATCGATCAGGTCGTCGTACGGCTTGGTGCCGAGGAAGTCGCCGCCCGGCGCGTCGATCATGAACTTCTCGCGCAGCTGATCGACCACCTTGTCGAGCGTGCCTGGGGCCTGGCCCAGCGCGTAGACGTTCTTGTCCTGGTTGTAGAGGCTCGCCTGCTTCCCATCGGTCCGCAGCGTCGACTTGCCCATCGGGCCCACGCGATCGACGCGCAGGTTGCCCGGCCGCTGCATGGTGATGGTCGAGGTCTTGAGCTCCTGGATCTTCTGGCCGTCGGTGGTGACCTTCTCGTCGGCGGTCTCAGATTCCACCCGGAAGGTCTTCAGGCCAGACAGGTAGGCGCCCATCTTCTTGAGCACCTCGTCCGCCTTGGGGTCGATCTTTCCTTCTTCTTCCTTCTTCTCGCTCGCGGCGAACGCGACTGAGGCGCTCATCGCGCCAACGACAAGCATTGCTCTCCAACTCATTCGACTCATTGGTTGCTCCCCTGAGAAACGCAAACGACGTTTCCGAGGGCTGCATCCGATGTGCCCGATTCGTAACGCCTCTCCAGTGGAGGAGTCAGCGCGGTTGCGACGCGAGCTTCAGCACTTCGAAGTAGCCGTGCGCGAACGTGGCTCGAGTCTTCGCGCCGCGTTCCCAGAGCAGCTGGTGCAGCCTCTTCAGCCGGTAGTGCGGCACCGTGGGGAGCAGGTGGTGCTCGAGATGAAAGTTCACGTGGTGCGGCGCCACGGTGAGCCGCGCGAGCGGGCCTGCGTGCGTGGTGCGGGTGTTGGTGAGCGGATCATCGCTCGCCTCGGCGACCGCGTGCTCGGCGATGGAGCGAATGCGGAGGAACAAGCTGAACGTGGTCGCGTACGCGAGCACCCATGCGAAGTAGAGCCAGCCGTGCCCCAACGCGGCCAACACGCCCCACAGCGCGACGTTGGTGATCACCATGGGTCCGGTGTGCACTAGCAGGCCCTTCAGCATCGAGCGCAGCGGAGGACGCGGGGTGACTCGCTGCTGACCTGTCGAGGCGCTGTACGTGAGCACGCCCAGGTCCATCAGCAGGATGCCGATGACGCGCTTGATGAACGCGATGCCCGAGAGGTCGCGGAGGATTTTCCGCGTGAGGCTCCAGCGCGTGACGGGGAAGGGCGAGACGAGGCCGAGATCGGGATCTCCGTCGAGCGAGGTGTGCGCGTGGTGCTTGAGGTGATGACGGCGGTAGTCCTCGAGCTGCAGCCACATCGGTGCGGCGATGAGCCACTTGCCGAGATGCTCGTTGAGGGCGCGTGAGCGGAAGAGCGAGCCATGCGCGCACTCGTGCATGAGGATCGCGAGCGCGAGCTGACGTCCACCGAGGAGCACCAGGCTGATCAGCCACGCGAGCGGGCGAATGGGGACGAGGACGAGCACGGCGAAGGCAGCGGCGATCAGTCCCCAGGTGGTGATGACGGAGAGCAGGCCTCGCAGATCGGACGGCGCGAGCAGCTCCTTGATCTCTTCGCGGGACAGCCAGTTGGCGGCGGTGGTCTTCATGCGGCCTTCTCCAGATTTTCTAAGAGAGAGCGCCAGACCTGCTGGCCGCGTTCATCGAGCTCGCTCATGAGTTCAGCGAGGGTGCGGCGCGGGGCTGGGTCGGCCCATTGCTCGGGGAGCAGTGGATCTCTCGCGAGAAAGCGAAGCACCTCGTCTCCGAGCCAGAAGCTCTGCGCGGCGACCTCGCGCGGTGGGCGGCGGCTCATCACGGGAAGGAGCGCGCGGATTTTCTGGGTGAGCACGACGGCTCGCTGTTGATCAGCCTTCATCGGCCAGGCGCGCTGAGCCTTCTCGAGTTGGCGATCATCGAGAGTGACTCCGATGAGCTCGGCGCTCTCGTCGAGTCCGAGTCTCTGCAGCTGTGCGGTGACCGAGTCGCGTCCGAGGTTATCGGGTCTGATGAAGAGTCCGTGCGTGAGCGGACGGAAACCCGTGAGCTCCAGCGCGTGCTCGCGGCGGCGCACGAGGGTCGCGTTGCGGCGCGGGAGATCTGCGGTGAGGACTCCGAGGAATCCCCCGCTCCATTTAGTGCGTTGCGCGAAGGCGGTGCGGTAGCGGCGCACGCGCTCGAAGGACTCTTTGCGCGACTTCGAGAGCTCGTAGACGCCGCGGCTCTTCGTGATCACGTCTTCACTCGAGGTGAGGCGCGAGAGCGCGATCCGCATCGAGTTCGAGGAGAGGCCCAGCACGTCTCCCGCTGCGATCAGCATCGCCGTGGTCAGCGGCTCGTCTCGCGCCGCTCCCAGGAGGGCGAGGGTGACCTGCACGGCTGAGGGCTGCGACGGCATAAACTCAATATTTCGGCAGATGGAGCAAATGTCAAATCACGTGAAACATGTGTCTCCCTCTCCCTTCGGGAGAGGGTCGGGGTGAGGGCAAGTCAGCTAGTGTCGCGACATGCTCCTCGCCTGCGCCGCCTGTTCAGACGCGCTCTTCCAGTCTCGACACTGGTGGCTCGGCGTCGCTCCGACGCTGTTCCTCGCGATGCTCCTCGAGGGCGCCGTGTTCGCGCTGATCACCTTCGGGAGGAAGATCGACTCGGTGTCGCCTCGCGCGTATCCCGCGGCACTCGCGGGGCTGCTCCTGACACTCTCGATGTTCACGCTGGGTATCGTTGTCGGCCTCGCGTTGGCGCTCGTGGTGCTCGTCCCCGCAGCCGGGTGGTCGTTGTTCCGCAACTTCCGCTTCTCGCCAGCACTACGGTTGCTCGGGTCGTGATCTTGTCCGCCGGTCTCCTCATTGGGTTCTGGCGAGCCTGGCCCGCGCATCGGAACGCGGACGATCTGCTTGAGATCGCAAGAACCGCGGCGCGGTTCCGCGTGTTCGACAGCTGGATCATCGAAGAACTCCGAGATCGCCCTGAGGCGGTGTCCGCGCTCGAGAGCCGCGTCTCCGAATCGCCAGAAGCCTCGATGCTCGAGCTCCACGCCGCCCTCGGCGGTCCCGTTGATTTTCGCCGCCCTCACTGCGAGCAACTGCAGCGAAAACGTCCGAGGGACGAGGAAGTCGCACGTATCTGCGCTCCGTGAATCAGGGCGCGCCGCCCCTCACCCCGACCCTCTCCCCGCTGGCGCAGGGAGAGGGAGAAATGCGTGAAAAATGATCAGCGGATCGTCAACGGGGCTGACAGCGCCACACGAGGCTCTCTCACAGTGTGGGACGACAACTGTGCATGACCATCTACACCCGCCGCGTCCTCCCGAAGGCTGCACAGACCGTTCGGAACTCGCTCGAGCGCCTCAACGACCGCGTCCGCACTGACGGACCGCTCGTCGCTGGCGACACCGGCGGCGCGGTGAAGACCGTGGAGGCGCACCTCAAGTCCGCCGGCCTCTTCAGCGGCACGCCTGATGGCACCTTCGACGCGAAGACGAAGCGCGCGGTGATGGCGCTCCAGAAGGCGAAGCACATCGACCCCACGGGCGAGGTGAACTGGAAGACGTTCCAGGCGGTGCGCAACCTCAACGTGTTCGTCAGCAAGGGCTTCAAGAAGCCGGCTGAAGAAGGCCAGCGCGGCTCCGACATCCTTCACGCCGAGAAGCAGCTGCACAAGCTCGGCTACAAGCGCGCGCAGCCCGACGGGCTCTTCACGCACAACACCACCATCGCGGTGAAGAAGCTCCAGCGGCAGTACGGCCTCAAGGCGACCGGAGACATCAACGCGTCCACCGCGGCGAAGCTGAAGCAGCTCAACACCACCAAGCGCACGCACGGGTACATCAACGGAGTGGCGCGCAACATCACCGTCACTCCGGTCGGCAACGGCGAGTACATGCGCACCGACGCGGCGCGCGCCTTCCTCAAGATGCAGGCGAGCGCGAAGCGGGCGGGCATTTCGCTCTCGGCGACCAGCGGCTTCCGCACCATGGCTGAGCAGAAGCACCTCTACGCGCTGTGGCAGGCGGGGCAGGGCAACCTCGCGGCGCGCCCCGGCTTCAGCAATCACCAGGGCGGCATCGCGATGGATGTCGGCGGCGTCAATGGCTACGGCACCGCGGCGTACAGCTGGCTCTCGCGCAACGCGAAGCGCTACGGCTTCGTGAACGATGTCGGTGGTGAGTACTGGCACTGGACGTACAAGCGCTGAAGCAGCAGAACTCGCGGGCAGATGCTCGCTGAGTTGATGATCCCCACGATGAACGCGGCGCTCGTGCTCGGAGTCGCCGCCGTGATGCCCTTCTCGCTCAAGCAACAACCGTTGCGATGGGCGATCGCGGGGCTGTGTGTCGTGGTGTCGATTCTGATTCCCGCCGGTCCCCTCGCGGGTGTGCTCGTCGCGCCGTGGGTGTTGTTCACGATCGTCGCCGGCGTGGGCGCGTTGAGAGATCGCAACTGGTGGGGAGCGATGGTCGCCGGCTTCGCAGGAACCGCGTCGATCGCGCTCACGTTCTCGCGGCTCGAACTGACGCTCTTCGGGATCGTCGAGCCGATCGTGAAGCTCACTGCGTTGCACTTCACGTACGCAGGTGCGGGGACGTTGTCGCTCGCGATTCGGGTGCATGACGCGCGGCCGAGCCGATGGACTTCGATCTCGCGGTGGTTGGTGCTGATCGCTCCGCCGATCGTCGCGTCGGGCTTCGTGCTGCGGAGTGCGCTCGGTCAGATCGGTGGTGCGTGTCTGATGACCGCGGGTGCTTGGTTGGTGGCGATCCTTCAGCTGCCTGATGCGCGTGACGGGAAGATGAAGTGGCTCTGGCGGATCTCGTGCGCGTCGCCGCTGATCGCGATGGTGCTCGGGGTGAGCTGGGCGGCGAATCAGTACTTCCCGTCGGTGCCCGCGTTGATCGTGCCTGACATGGTGCCGACGCACGGCGCGCTGAATGCGTTTGGGTTTGTGTTGTGCGCGCACACCGCGTGTTGGCTCGAGTGGCGCGCGAAGTACGCCCAACCATCCGGGTCGTGAAGAAATAGGGGGAGGGGAGAGGGAGACAAATCACTGGCAGGGGAGGCCGCCGACGATCGCTTCGATCGCTCGACCGTCGTCTTCAACTCGAGCCGGACAAAGACCGAAGAGGCGTTCCACCGTCGGACGGATATCCCGGTGATCAACTGCGCCCGGCTCTCCACCCTTCACCAGTGGACCGATCGCCGCGATGAAGATGTCCGCGCTCCCCGGACCGAGGAAGCCGTGCTTCGTCCAATCAGTGCGACTGCGGCCATGATCACTCGCGAGCAGCACCGTGGTCACCGCTCGCTCTTCTTCCGGCAACGCCTGCACCCAACTCAACACCTCGGCGATGCGCGCGTCGGTCTCGCGGAGCGCGCGCTCATATTCTTCGTGCAGACCCAGGTGCGCCCACTCGTCAGTGTCGAGCAGCGCGATATGCATGAAGCGCGGATGGTGTTTCTCCCAGTGCGTCTTCGCGTGCGCGAACGTCTCGTCATCGAAGCGCGCGTTGCGCCACGGCGGACCCTTCTCTGTCTTCGGCCCATCTGCCGGAGCGTCGACGGTCATCACTCCGTCGCGCGAGCTCACCGCCTGCGCCACGCGAGACCATGAGGCGAATACCGCGACGTCCTGTGGTCCGAGCCCGAGGCGGCGCGCGAGCAGTTCACCCATGGTCTCCACGGTGATGCGGCCGCACTCGTTGTCGAGGCAGCGCGTCGAGGTCCCCGCGGCCATTGCCTGATACCCGGGAAGACTGAGCGCCATCGACGACGACGCCTGCGCAGGGAACGCGATGCCGCTCTTTCGCACGGCCGCCTGAAGTCCGCGCATGTGCGGACCACTCAGCACGTCTTCCCGCAGCGGCCCATCGATGGTGATGAAGATCACCCGCGCGTGCTTCTGCAGACGCGACGAGCCCAGCTCATCGTGAAGTTCCTCGGCGAAGGCGCGCTTGCGCGTCGCCAGGGCCGCTCCAGCGCAGGCGGTCGTGAACAGCGCAGCGCCGAGGAGCCACTTCCGCATGGTCACCCAGCCTCTAATCCTCGGCGCCTACTTCAGATTCCCCGGCTTGCAATCAATGACGCGACCGCTCGCGTCCAGGGTGAACGATGGACCCGTGTGTCCGGCGAGTGGATAGGTGACCACGAGCGTTCCCCCATCGAGCACCACGTCGAAGCGCACCTTCTTCAGCGCGGCGCAGAAGCACTCTGAATTCCCAGCGCACTTCTCGAGGGCGGGCTTCGCCGCCTTCACGCCCGCGCGGATCGCGTCCGCATTCTCAGGCGCACCACCGAGCGCAAGCAGGAGCACGGGCCACATTCAGAAAAACCTGAGGATACCCTCTCGCTCCTCGCGACTCCGATGAGGCGGAGGAACCAGCTTCCACGCTTCGTGCAGCACGATCATCGCGGTGCCGCACAGCCGCTCCAGGCCAGACGCCTTTTGCTCGAATGTGAGCTCGAGTGTGTAGCTCGTGGTCAGAATGCCAACTTGCTCGACGCGGAGCAGCCGGCCCACGGAGCGGCGGCCGACACCGAGCCGTGATTCCGTCTCGTGCTCGGCTTTCAGGGTGAGAATGGGTCGTACGCCCGTCGCGAATGCCTCGACGGTCTCGTCGCCGGCCTTGAGGTGGAGACTGGCCACCCCTTCGCCGTCGAGCGACAAGAGGCGCGCGTGCGCATCGCGCTGATACTCGAACGGATCGATGTGCATGCTCGCGACGCGCGCGCCATCGAACATCACGTCCCAGTCGTAGCCGCGGTGCGTGAAAGCGCGCTTCAAGTCCTCGAGGAGAGGCTCGCTCTTCAGCACGATCCACAAGCGACCCTTCTTCTCGCCGGGCGCGCGGAACACCCATCCGTTCTCCTCCTCACCCGCCTCGTTGATCAGCGCTCCACGGGGTAGCACGGCGGTCTGCTCGATGGCGTGCAGCTCTGCGAACGCCTCGGGCTCCGGCTCTGGTGCGCGACGCTTCACTGCCTTCACCTGCCGCGTCTCGACCTCGGTGACCTTCCGCTTCACCGCCTTCACCTGCCGCGTCTTCTCGTCTTCGATGCCCATTGATCAGTCCGCCTGCCATTCAGGGAGCTGCACCACCTGGTACAGCACGATCATCGAGCAGAAGAGCAGCCGCTCGAAGCCCGTCGAATCAACTTCGAAGGTGAGCTCGGAATCGTACGTGGTGAGGATCGCGCCCAGCTGCTTTGTGCGCTGAAGCGTGCCGATCAATCGACGATCGGCGTGACACTTCGATTCGAACCGTTTGTCCTCGACGCTCCACCGAACGAGCTCATTCCCCGAGGCATCGCGGCACAACGCACGATTGACCGACGCAACCAGACTTCCATCAGGAGTTCTCAACTGCCCGAGGTCAGGGTGATCAGTCGAGCTCGGCTCGACGTGAAACACCGCGACGCCTTCGCCGGCGCACATGACGTCGAAGTCGAAGCCGGGGTGCGGCGGCTGTCGCTCGGCGAACCACGCGATGCCATCCTTCTCTCGCGGCATTCGGAACGTCCAACCCCGGGACGTGTCATCTGCTTCGTTCCGCAGCGCGCCGTGACCTCGCACGTCCACTTTTCGCAGCGAGAGAAAGCCATCGAAGCGCTCGGCCAGGCCGCGTCGCCTCACTGGCTTCACCTTCCGCGTCTTCTCGTTGTGAATCACCACGCGCCGCACTCTAAAGGGGAAGGAGGGTAGAAGGCGCGGATGCATCTCGGCTACCTCGCCCCCACGATCGTCTTCGGCGGCATCTCTGCGCTGGGCCTCTTCCTCGCGCAGCGCAAGGCGAAGAAGCTGAAGCTCTTCCAACAAGAAGAGCTCGACGTCTCGCAGGTGAAGGGCGCCGGCGTTCTCAAGGTGCACGGAGTGGTGGTGGCGAACCAGCCGCTTCAGAGCCCGCTCACCGGGAAGACCGTCGTTTGGTACCGCATGCTGATTCAGGAATACGTGCAGGCGGGTCGCTACAGCCGTTGGGCGACGATCCACGACGAGGGCACCGCGGTGCCGTTTTCGCTGAAGGATCGCAAAGGCCCGGGGATGATCGAGGTGAACCCCGCGGGCGCGGAGATTCCCATCGTCGCCGAAGGCGGCACCGAAGATCGCGAGCTGCTCATTCGCTACCTCGCCTCGCGAGGCATCAATCGCATGCTCGGCTTCGGAGAGCTCCGCGCGAACGAGACCACCCTGCAACCGGGCGAGAAGGTCTTCGTGCTCGGCACCGTGACCGAGCAGCCCGGCCGCTACACGCTGAGCAAGGGCAAGTCGGACTTCGTGATCTCCGACACGGACTCAGGACAGATCGCGTACTCCGAGAGCAGCAAGATGTACGTGACGCGCTTCTGGGGCGGCGCCGCGGGGCTCATGACGCTGTGGTGGGCGTGGCACCTGCTGCGCTGAACTCGTCGCGCTTCTTGTCGAGCTCTCCGGCCCTGATATCGAGCGGCAAGCGCGCGCTCGGAACCCAAGCCACATTGTCCGAACTCATTTCCACGACGATGGTGTGCAGCCCAAGTCCTTGAATCGGAAGAGCTTCGATTCGCCCCGAGGTGTGCACACGGATAGCAGTATTGAGATCAATCTCGATTGCGCGAGCTGTGGCGAGATTTTTCCCTGTAGGCGAGAGCACAGAGAATCGGGTCCACCCCTGCTCGGGTGCGGCTCTTTCGTTTCGTAGCCAGCTCGATCCCAGCGTCAGATTCACTTCGACAGACACAATCTCATTCGGCGGATCAGCGGAAAGGATCAGCTCGTCGACACAGTCGACAAGACTGAGTTGTCCATTCTCCGTGTTCATGAGCGTTCGCTCGCACACGACCGACCAAACATGAATAGGCATCTATTTTCGCAGCAAGGTTACGGCGTGCATTGCCGCAGACATGCCCCCGCGCTGAGTAGGACTTTTTCCGATCATACTCTTCATGTCGCCCTTGCTCAGAACGACAGACTTGCCGCTTGTCTTCATGCTCACGCCGGAGACATTGCCCACTCTCTCCCAGGCTCCTGAAGGCGAGTCGCGAGAAGGCTCAACCGAGAACAAGGAGTCAAAGGGCTCTCGCGTTTCGATGGTCTTCTCGGACGATCTGAGAGCGCACCGCTCCGCTAGAGTTCGCCCGCTTGGCGTGAGTTGAAAGAAGACTGCGCGTGCGTCGGATGACGCGGATTTCCTGGCCTCGATGCGCTCTACGAAGCCTTTGGTCTCCATTTCTCCAAGTGTCTTCGAGACACCAGATTCGTCCTTTTGTTCGGCAGCAGCGATCTCTGATGGACGCGATGGCCTCCTCAATAGAGTGCGCAAGATGGGCGGCCAACTCGGACGTAGGGCTAAAGCCTCGTCGAGAACTTGTTTGCGAACCTGATCGGCAACCCGCTCGGCCGTCCGCGCGTGGAGAATGGCCTCGAGCACGCCCAGGAGCATTGTCCTGGCGCCACTTAGCCACTCGGGCTCGTCAGGGCTTTCGGTCTTGCTGACCGCCAACGCCAGGCGCGATACGTCCTCGTGAGAGAGTCTTCCCCATGCAGAACCCAGCTCGGACGCTGTGAGTCTCCACACCTTCTGGTCCCTCGGATGCCGTGCGAAGGACTGCGCTGCAGCTTCGACGTTCATGATCGTGACCTCCACCCTTCATCCAACCACGCCGACAACGATCTAACAACGACTTCACCGTAATAATGCCGGATCAGACCTGATGCCACTCCCATCCGTCTAAAGGCTCAAGAAGATTGAGGATATGGACACCCCGCGCACCGTGCGCCCCAAGCCTTCGATGCCCCACGACTGGCTGCGCGCTGGCTGTTGGAAGAATGGCCATCGCCTCGAAAGCGCCGTGCGCCGGCGGGCCTCCGCCGAAGTTCGCCACCACGACCGTCGTCTGGGCGGCTGACGCGAGCGAGCCCAATGCGTGAAAGGGGAACGTGTTTTCGGAGAGCGCGACTACGAACAGAAAGTTCGGACGAATCTGCCTGAGAAGTTGGAGTGCATTCGCGGCAAAGGCGTCCTTGCAGATCAGAATGCAAAAGCTCCAACCGGAACCGAAGTAGACCGTGAGCTGCGGTTCGGTTGTGTCGATGTTCTCGAGCAAGGGCGGAGCCACGTTTTGCCCCCTCCACCTCGTCAACGCGAAGGGGTTGAACTTCTGATGCCCAAAATGTCGACGAGGTGCAGCATGAGAATAGGCCTCTGCGATGTTGTTCCAGAACTCGGGATCCGCCGTCTGTGTCGCTGTCGCTGTCTCCCGCTCATGGAAGCTTCCGCACACGACGAGTCCCAGTTGCGAGGTGCGTACCCGCGCCCCGAGCGTGTTTGAGAGGGCTCTGCTGGTGCACAGTTCCGGAAACAGGACGATGTTGGCTTGCCGAGCGCTGGCCCGATCGAGCACGGCCAGGAGGTGTGCCTCCTGAGTGCTATGATCGATGGGTCTGTAGTTCGAGAAGGTGAGGCCCCCGGGATCGACGTCCAAGTCGAACTCCTTCGCAGCGTCGAGGTTTGGAAGACAGATCGCCACCCGAGGGTTGGCACTCAGTTGCGCCAGCCCAAGAAACGAACGCGTATCGAAGTTGACGCTCATGCCCGCGGGGATCGTGGGCAAGTATCCCAAATGCTCGAACGCGTGCTGGGGCTGCTCGGTGTTCATCACACGGGGAACGAAAGGAGCCGCTCGCCCGTAGAGGCACCTGAGATTGAGTGAAACAACTGGAAAGAGATCGCCGACGCCGACTCGGAATTCCTGGTTCTCGAAGAGCCTGATGATTTCGGGTCCAAACGAAGGCAACGAATCGAGTGCCCTGAGAATACTGAAGGCCGTGAGCGCGACGCTTTCTTTCGCCGGCCTCCCCAAAACCCAAAGTCTGATTTCCTGCCATTGTGCGTCATCGATTTGCAGCTGAACGGGCACACGTTCAAACAGGTCGCGAGCTGCGTTCATCGCGACTACCAGAGCGCTGATGTGTACAGACGCCACGCCCCCTCCAGCTAGATCCGCGGCTCTGCCCAACAGCCGAAGGAACTCGAAGGCATCAGTTACCGTCGCCAGCTCCGCCAGAAACTGCGCTCGAGTCATCTTCAGATCTCCGGAGTGATTCGCAGTTGGCCCTCGGGTGCGGGCGGGTTCCTGGAGAAGAGCGCGGGTCCATTCGGCGCGCCGGAGACGCTCCATTTTTCGGCCAGCTCCAGCAGGTCTTCGATCCGTTGAATCGCAGCGACGCTCTTCTCGGCGTCCATCGAGCGGTACCAGGGCTGATCGGTCTCGCGTGACTCTTGCTGACGACGGATCACTTCCCCAAGCTGCTTCCTCCGCTCGTCGCGCCAGTCAGCGGAGTCCCCGCGAATCTTCGCGAACTCTCTCTCCATCTCAGCCATGAAGACGTACAGCCGGACCCAGACGTGCTCGTCGAAGCTGGTCTTCTCCCCTTTGTGGAAGTGCTCCACCAGCAACTGGGCGGCGAGGAGGCCCTTCTTCCCGATCCCCTCGATGGTCTTCGCATCCATTTTGAGATTGAGCCCTCCTTCGCCATCGCGCAGGCCGATCTGAACGATCCGCTCCCGATAGCCCGGGAGCGAAGATTGAGCGTTGTCGCGGAAATTCTGAGCGGTCTCGAAGATCGCCCGGAGAAAGTCAGCGGTCGACGAGAGCTGCGTGTGGCGCGGCCGCGCATAATGGAAGTCTCGCGGGAGAGGCAGCAAGACGTCGCATTCCTTCGATTCTGGGCTCAGTGCCTGTCCAAGGGGCAGGCTCACCAAGGTGATGCCGAACGTGGGCCGCTGAGGGACGAGTTCGTCGAAGATGTGAATGGGAAAGTTACTCGCGATCCCACCGTCGCTGAACCAGTGTTCCTCGAGTTGGTCGATCCGCAGTTCTGGCAGTTCGCGGTTCTCACCTTTGCGCTGACGGAACTCCGCGTAGGCCTCCTCGGTGACGGCGTAGAGTCGGACCGCCTGCACCAGGAGTGGGAAGCTCAAGCTAAGCCGGGTCGCGACGACGAGCGGCATCTCGTCGCCCATGGGGAATCGGTGCCACTTCGAGGGCATGCGAAAAATGGAAGAAGGATTCCTCCTCGACCACGCGATCATCGAGTCGACGACGCCTTTTGGAAAGAGGCAACGCATCTCGTCCTCGTGGAAGAGGAACGACTTTGCCCCGCGCCGCAATGGCAGGACATAGGGTTGCCCAAGCGAAAGATTGCTGCTGACCGAGCGGAATATGATCCCTCGTGAGGCGAGTTCCGAGATTGTGATTGGCTCGTCTTCAATCCGTTTGCCTGCGATCGTTTGGAGACGGAGATGAAGCCAATCGGTGAGATGGAGAGCGCCAGCCTCAGTTCCTCCGGCTGAACCTGGGCATAGACCGAAACCCGCTGAGGACAATCCGCGGGCGACACCGAACAGGGCACCGACGCCTCCCACGCGCGCGCCGCAGAGTCCGAGCGCAATCACCCAGCCGAGGGCGAAGACGCCCGACAAGACGGGGATGAGCAACGCGTGGGCGGCCAAACTTCGGCTGAGTACGATGAAGAGCGGAGCGGCAATGACCGCCGCAGCCAACGACGCCGCAGCTGCAAAACCCTTCCAGTACCCGCGGCGGCTCGTCGTCCACGCAAAGGGTCCAGCCCGAAGAAACCACCAGAATGCGCATCGGACTTTGCTCTGGTCCCACCGCGGCCGGGGTTTGTCCTCAAGCACACGCGCGGCGAGCCCAGCGACAGCCTCCCAGGCAGGCTTGGCCGAATCCCGCGGAGCGAAGATGCTGAAGAGAAAACCGGGGGCAGCGAGTTCGGCCTGCAACTTGACGAGGCCAGGGAACCCCTGCGTGGCCCCCAGGCCCCCGCACTGTCGGGAATATTCGGCGGCAGCGGCTCCAGCCGCGGCGATGGCCCCGGCGGATGTCCCCCCAATATTGCGAAAGCGGTAGGTATCGCTCAGTTCAACGATGGCGGGTGGATATGCAACTCCACTCGTAATTCCGCCCTTGAGAACCAGGTCGCACTCCTTCTCAGGAGCCGCAAGCCTCTCGCCCACGCTCAGCCTCCCGCCGAAATCGAGAACTGCTCATCGAATG
>CBIHPJ010000108.1:0-16220 GCA_966211295.1 uncultured Myxococcales bacterium
CATCGGGACCGACCCAGGTGGTGCCGTGCGCGAAGGAGCCCCGCAGCGTGCGCACCACGAGCTTCACCAGCGACACCGAGGACTCGTAGGTGTGAATCCACTGCACCAGCCGCCCTCCGGGAGCGAGCTTGCCCTTCGCCATCTCGAAGAAGTCCTTCGAGAACAATCCAGACACGCCGGAGACCCAGGGATTGCTCG
Organism: uncultured Myxococcales bacterium; assembly: GCA_966211295.1. GTDB lineage: Bacteria > Myxococcota > Myxococcia > Myxococcales > Myxococcaceae > Archangium_A. The sequence goes on from CBIHPJ010000108.1 coordinate 199, forward strand.
GCACGCTGACGATCAGATCGTACGGCTCGGTGGAGAGCTGCAGGAACGTGCGCGCGTCTTCGATGTGCACCACGCAGCGCGGATCGTTGAAGGCGTCGTGGTGATCGGGCTTGAAGATCGCAGCGGCCTCCACGACCGCGGGGCTGATCTCCACCACGTCGAGCCGCTCGAGATCGTGCGTGAGCAAGGAGCCCGCGGTGATTCCCGCGCCCACGCCCACGAGCAGCACGCGCTTCACCTTCTGTGGATGCGTGAGGATCCCCAGGTGCGCCGCGAGAATCTGGGTGTCGATGTCGCTGCCGTTCGAGCCGTCGACCTTGCCGTTGATGCGCAGGTAGCGGCGATCATCTTCCTGCGTGCCCACCAGCACCGAGGCGAACACGTCGTCTCGATAGAAACGAATGGTGCTGCGCGCCGCCACCTCGTCGAGGAACTCGGCGTAGCTGTCGAAGCTCCGGTTCCACTCGCGGTAGCGCCCTGAGGCCGCGAGCGTGGAAGCCCAACCTGAGGTGATGACGACGGCTGCGACCATCGCGAGGGCGGCAGGCACCAACAAGCGAATCGCGCGCGGGCGCTCGACTCCAGATCCTTCAGCGAGCAAGGCCCAGCCCGCGGCGATCAGGTTCGCGACGAGCGCGAGCGCGAGGGTCCCTTCGAGTCCCATCAGCGGGAGCAGCAGCAGTCCGCCCAGCAGCGCGCCGCTCACCGTGCCGATGGTGTTCCACAGATACGTGGTGCCGAGCCGCGCGCCGACGTCAGACACCGCTCGGAGTGCCACGCGCGCTGCAGCTGGAAAGCTCGCGCCGAGGAGGAACGTCGGAGGCAGGAGCAACGCTCCGCAGACCACGAAGCTGAGCACCTGGTACACGCCCCACGTCTGCGGTCCGTGATCCAGCCGCGAGTGCACCTGGATGAACGCGTACGGAAGCCGTGCGTACGCCGTCATCGAGATCAGCACCGCGAAGACCAGCGCGAGCTGCAGTCTTCCGAAGGTGCGCAGGGCGTTCTCGTCCTTCCGGGTCGAGAGCCAGAAGCTGCCCAGCGAGATACCGAGGATGAACGCGGTGAGGATCAGCGTGAACGCGTAGCTCGTGCCGCCGAGGACGATCGAGAGCACGCGGATCCACACCGTCTCGTAGGTCATCGAAGTGAAGCCAGCGAGCGCGGTGCCGACCAGGGCCGCTCGCACGGCGCTCACTCCGAAGGCAGGCGCGTCTGCTTCGGCTTCCGAGGAGGAAGGAGCGCTCACGAAGAGCTTCCATCCCGCGAAGACCGCCGCTCCGCCGAGGAGCAGGTTGATCATCGCGGCGAGGCGCTCGGAGACGGTGAGGCCCACTCCAGGCACCAGCATCATTCCGGCGAAGAGACAGCCCACGGAGGCGCCAAGGCTGTTCACCGCGTAGAGGATCGAGAGCTCACGGCGTGCAGAGCCGAGCTTCTCGGTGAGGTGGCGCATCAGCACCGGCAACGTGCCGCCCATCAGCAGCGTGGGGATCAGGAGCGCGGAGGATGCGAGCGCGAGTCGGGCCGAGAGCCGCGGCAGTCCGCTCAGGCCGGGAGCGATCTTCAAATACAGATCTCCCGCGACCTCGAGCACGCGTGGGAAGACCAGGGCGTAGAGACCGATGCCGAGCTCGAGCACTCCGTAGAGCGCGAGCGGGCGCTTCGAGCGATCTGCGCGGCGGCCGAAGAGGAAGGCGCCCAGCGCGAGCCCGCCCATGAAGGTCGAGAGGACGATCGCGTGGGCCTGGCCGGTGTTGCCCAGCAGGTTCGCGAGCCGTTTGGACCAGGTCAGCTCGTAGACGAGGCCTGTCGCGCCCGAGAGGAGGAGCAGCGTGATGACTAGAGGTCGGGCACGTGAGGTCATGGATTACGCCCTCACCCCGACCCTCTCCCGAAGGGAGAGGGAGCAACTGTTCGCGATCACATGCGCAGCTTGCCGGTTCGGCGGCGCCTCAGCAGCAACAAGGCGCCAAGCGCCAGCACCGAGCCCCCGCTCACCGAGCAGGTGGCCTTGCTGACCTTCTCCGGGTTCACCTCGACGGACCAGCTCGCCATCGACAGCAACTCGCCCGGGGACAGGCCTACGCCGAGGCTGAAGGTGTACACGCCGATGGGCGCATCGCTGGGCACCGTGCCGGTGACCACTCCGTCTTCACCCGCGACCAGACCCGGAGGCAGGCGGCCCTCGCGCCAGAACCACTTCGCACCCGCGGGCAGCGGCGCGGCCGAGAACGTCACGGTCACCGCGTCGCCGGGACGAACCAGCGTGGGTCCGCTCACCGAAGAGGTCACCGCGCCCGACGCGATGAACATGAAGTACGTGTACGCATCGGTGCGGCCCTGACCATCGACCGCCTCGACCGTGAAGCGATACCGGCCCGGCAGCGTGGGCGTACCGGAGATCACCAACGTGTCGCTCGTGGACGGCTCGAGGGCGAGCCCGTCAGGCAGCTGCCCCTGAATCACCTTCCACGTCACCGGCAGCGAGACCATCGCGCCGCTCGGGTTCGACACGAAGATCGACTGCAGGTACTCCGCACCGATCTGCCCATCAGGCAGCAAGCGCGTCTGAATCGTGAACGGCGCCGCGTCGACCACGGTCATCGTGAACGCACGCTCGTCGAGGTTGCCGATCGAGTCCCTCACGCGGATCACGAAGCTGCGAGAGGTGCCCAGCGCGTCGGTCGGAGTGCCGGTGATCTCACCCTCCTCGGAGATCACCAGGCCCACGGGGAGAATTCCGTTCACCAATTCGTAGCGGTAACCACCAGTGCCGCCGATGGAGCCCAGCTCCGCGCGGTACGCCACGAAGCGCGTGGGTGCCGGGAGAGCCCGCGAGCTCAGCTCGAGCGAAGACGTCACCCGGGCCACACGCAGCGGCCTCGCCGCGATCACCTTGCGGCCGTTTGCCGAGATCTCGATGTAGACGATGAAGGCACCCTGCTCCGTCGGAGTGCCGCTGATCAGGCCCGTGGACGAAAGCGTGAGCCCCTCGGGAAGCGAATCAGGATCAGCGAGCACGTACGAGTACGGCCCCGCGCTCCCCTGCCCCTCGAGCTGAACGGAGTACGGCAGATCGAGCGTCGCATCCGGCAGCACGGGCGTCGCCACGGTGAGCGACTGCGTCACGATGTCGGTGCGGGTCGCGGCAAGTCCGTTGTCGGCCTCCTCGGCCTCCGCGATCTCTCCGTCGGGATCGAGGAGCACTCCGATGAACCACTGCGCGGTCGACACGCTCTGCGGCAAGCGGAGGATCTCGACCATCGAGTCGCGCTGATTGATCGCCAGGGTCACCGTGCCGTCGAGCACTTCGCCCCCGGGCGTCACGCGCATCAGCGGAAGATCGTCAGTCGTCACGATCGGATTCGCCGAGAGGTAGTAGCGATACTTCGCGACCGGAGCGTCGCGATTGCCGCGGTTGGTGAGCGTGCGCGACACCGCGACGAGCTCACCTGCACCCGCGCGGAGCGGCGCCTGCATCTCCACTGGCAACAGGTTCGGAGCCGGCGCGCGCGCGACCGTGGCCCGCGACTTGGTGAAGTTGTTGCCCGGGTTCTCTTCGACGAGCCCGATGCCCGTGGCCGCGGCGAAGAAGAAGTAAGGCTGCACCGCGAGCGGCATCCCGGTGGTGCTGAGGGTCGGCACGTTGGCGCTCGCGAGCGGCACCCAGCGCGACTCACCGGGAGCGAAGGAGAGCCCCGTCACGGTGCCCACGAGCGGATCGGTCACCGCGTTGAGCGACTCGTTGTCAGACATGAAGAACGCGACGCGCACGTTCGGAGCAGTCGCTCCGCCGGTGTTGGCCACGAAGGCCTCGAAGCGGGTGGGCTCTCCGAAGAAGACCGAGTTGAGCTCGTCGAACGGCGCCTCCGCGCGCATCACGCGAACCGCGGTGACCGTGAGATCCGCCTGGCGCACCTGCATCTGCGTCACGGAGGCGGCCACGTTGTTGAGCTCGCTCCGCTCGACGATCACGCCACCGTCGGCACCGTCATCGAGCTCCATCAGCACGAAGTAGTCGTCGGCCGGAGTGGCGAGCGCCAACGTGAAGGAGATCTGCTGCTGCACCTGCTGCCCACCGAGCACGCTCAGCGACTGCGTGGTGAGCAACCGATCGTCGGCAGACCTCGAGGTATCCACCGAGGCGTAGAGCTTCACGCTCACGTTGCCCGCGGGCTCGAAGCCCTGGTTGCTGAACGCCACCTGCAGGTTCACCAGGTCGCCGGGGCCCGCCACGGTCGGAGGCGTCACCGACTCGGCGATCAGATCCACTCCGCCGGCGTAGGGCACCGAGGAAGCGATCACGTTGTTGAAGGTGTTGGTCTCTCCACCATCAGGCAGCGGAGGAATCGCGGCGATCACGTACCAGGAGCCACCATCGGGCCGCGCGACCGAGCCCGTGTGCGAGGTGCTCTGCACCTGCAACGAGTTGAGCGAGAAGGGACCTGAGGGCGCGGGCAGCAGCGGGAGATCGGCGCCGTCGAAGATCGTGTCCTCCGACAGGTACACGCCGTAGCTGAAGTTGCCGCTGGGCAGCGTGCCGAAGTTCCGCATCGTGAAGGTGGTGGAGATCGAGAGATCCGGTCCACCGTCCTGCGTGATGCCGTCGACGCGAAGCCCGAGGCCCTGCAGATCGACACCCGCCGGCGGACCGAAGCGGATGTAGCTGATGGGCGTGCCGCTCATGCTCGGATCGAAACTGTTCAGGGAACAATCGAGCGTGCAGTTGGTGAGGCCACGCGTGCCGGCAGTGCCGCTCGGCGACTCGATGCCGACAGTTGCACTGATCACAGTCCCCGCCCCGGTCATCGTGCCGTAGAAGAACTCGATGATGCCGTTGGCCCACAGCCGAACCTGGAACGTGAGGAAGTAGGTGCTGAAGGCGCGGTTCCAATCCTTGTATTCGATCGCGAAGCCCTGACCGTTTGGACCGGTGACCGCCTGCGTCTGCACGGTGCTGGTCTGGTGATCGCCAAAGAGATCGTCCCAGAGCGGCGCGATGAGCCCGTTTGGTTCGCCGCCGTTCGGGATCGCGACGTTGACGCCGAAGTCCGACGAGGTGTTCGCCGCCGACGAGGGCTCGAGGAAGAGGAGCCCGTTCGCCGTGACCGTGATCTCCGTGTAGACCCGGTTGTAGAAGGGAAAGCTGAACCCGATGGGCACGTTGATCCGCCCGCGATCCTTGGGGTCATTCGACCCCGGAGCGACCAGCGGCACCGGCGTGGGGTTCGTCAGCGCGGGATACGGAATGCCGGCCTGGGGCGTCGCCGTGTACTGTGCGAACGCGCCGGCGGGGAGCAGCGCGAGCAGCAACAGAAATTTCCCGGACAGCTTCATGGGCCGGGGCTGCATATACCGAAGGTCCACGGGCGTCACTCTGGAGTAAGTCAGCGCCATGGTCTCAGTGCTGGTGCTGTCCCTTTCTCTGGCAGCCACACCGCCAACAAAGTCACACGCTGAGGAAGTACTTCGCACGCACTGTCTCCTCTGGGCTGCTGATTCGACGAATCCCTGGGCCCTTGCCCACGGCATCAAGACCCTGGGGCCGAACTTCCTTGCAAGCGACGGGCGCAAGGCAGTCGACGTGATCGTTCACGACTTCCTCCTTCGCAATCTGCTCGCTGATGGAGGCCCCGGTCCGGGCGCACCCTACGGCTACCTGCGCTACGGCAAGGACGGCACGCCGATCGAGCCGCACACCAACCTGAACACCAAGGCGATGGTGGCCGACGCGAAGATGCCGCTCAGCACCAAGCTCCAGGCGTCGTGGGGGCCGGTCACGCTCAAGCAGCTGGTGGACTCAGTGAAGCTCGGCTTCCACCACAGCCCGCAGGTGCCGGAGTACTGGCGCGACGTGGGTTGGACGCTCGGCATCTTCGCGGTCACCGAGAAGCCGGGCGCGACGTGGAAGGCGAGCGACGGCACGGTGATCAACCTCGACCAGGTCTTCGAAGACGCGCTCACCGAGCTCGAGGCCGAGACCGCGGAGATCAAGGCGGGCATGGAGAAGCACCTCCCGCAGGTGGACAAGAACAAGAAGGGCGTCTACGCGCACTCGTGCGGAGGGCTCCACTTCGTGCAGGGCGTGCTCGCGTGGGCGCGCCATCCCGCAGTGAAGAAGAAGTGGGGCAAGCGCATCGACGACCAGGTCGCGATTCACTTCTACCGGCTCGAATCAGAGCGCCGGCAATACGAGGCCGCGTATCAGCAGGCGCTCACCTCGATGCCGCAGTTCAAGCTCCCGGTGCTGGTGCAGATGGTGAAGTTCTACGGGCACTGGCTCGAGACCGTCGCGCACTTCCGCGATGACTTCGGCTTCAAGCCCACCGAGCTGCAGAAGCAGGACATCAACCGCGCCAAGGCGTTCCTCGACATCGCCGTGCGCGCCCTCGAAGAGAACAAGTCGCTCGAGCAGATGACCCAGCTCAAGACGACGCAGAAACAGATCTATCTCGATCTCATTGGTGACTCGTGCCACGCCGCTCATGGCCTGGAGGCCTTTCCATGAAGCAGTTCGTCGTTGTCGTCGCAGCTCTCGCCGCCGCGTTCTCCCTGTCGGGTTGTGAGAAGGAGGGCTGTCTCAGCGGAGAGGCCGACTGCAAGGTCCCCTCCCCCTGCACCAAGGTCGCGTTCACCTGCGACGCCGCGCTCGGGGAGTTGCTCAAGGTGCAAACCATCGACTCGCCCTCGCAGCGCCCGGGCGGATGGAATGGACTGGGCACCGTGGGCGACGTGAAGCTCTCCAACGGCTTCGTCGACGTGGTGATCGCCGGCATCGGCACTCAGAACTATCTGGATCCGAACGGCGGCTCGATCCTCGATCTCGCTCCGCACGGGAAGAACAAGGACACCGTCAACAACATCTTCCAGGTCGTGGGGCTGCTCCCGCGCGACGCCGCGTTCTACACCTCGCTCGAGATCATCGATGAGCGCCCCGCGCGGGTGGCCGTGCAGGTGAAGGGCACGCTCGATGGAATTCCCTCGGTGCCGGTGATCACCCGCTACGAGATCACTCCGTGTGATCGCGGCGTGCGCGTGCGCACCGAGATCCTCAACGGGTCCACCAACACGCAGACCTGGAGCATGGTCGACGGCTTCTACTGGTCGGGCCGCGAGTCGCTCCCCTTCGCGCCTGTGGTGGGCGAAGGCTTCGTGCACTCGTCGTTCGGCCTCACCACCATCAACGGCGCGTATCGCGAGTTCCCCTACTTCGCAGCGGGCGCGCACTCGAGCGACGATCAGATGGCGGCGATCTCGATGGTCAGCTGCACCGAGAAGACCCTCGAGGGCTTCCACAGCGATCAGATCTCCGCGGCGGGTTTGAAGCGCCAGGTGGTGCCTCCGCGCGGCTCGCTCATCTTCGAGCGCTACCACGCGGTCGCCGAGTCGAGGGGTGTGGATGGTGCGATCGATCTCGCGCTCGAGCTGCGCAAGCAGATCCACGGCGAGCAGTACGTCACCCTCTCCGGCAAGGTGGAGCGCATGGGCGGTGGCCCGTTCGACGCCGAGCGCGAGGCGAGCGTGTTGATCTCAGAAGGCACGCTCACCACCGAGGTGGAGAAGCGCATTCCCTGGAGCCAGAGCGTGCCCAAGGCCGACGGCACCTTCTCCGTGCGCGTTCCCGCGGGGAAGACCTACGTGGTCGAGGCGCACGCGTTTGGCCGCAAGCAGGTCGAGCGCGAGTACACCTCGGTGAGCGCTGACACCGAGCTCGGATCGTTCGTGTTGCCTGCCACGGGCACCCTCTCCTTCCACGTGGAAGACGCGACCACGACTTCGCTGATCGACGCGGAGATCTTCCTGGTCCCCGTCGACGAGACCGAGGCGGCGAAGGTGGTGGGCACGCTGCACGGCCGCTTCACCACCTGCGCGCCATGGCTGGGCCCTCCGCCCGGAGCCTCGCCCGCCTGCAACCGCGTGCTCGTGCACAACGGAGTGGCGACCGCTGATGTCCCCGTCGGCAAGTTCGACGTCTACGCGTTCCACGGTCCGTACTGGTCGCTCGCGCGGCAGACGGTCGACGTCGCGGGTGGACCGCAGATGGTGTCCTTCCAGCTCACCAACCTCGGCCTCAAGCCCACGGGCACGCTGACGGGCGACTTTCACATTCACGGCGCGGCGAGCTTCGACAGCTCCATCCCCGACATGGATCGCGTGCTGTCATTCTCGACCGGCGATCTCGACGTGGCGATCTCCACCGACCACGACGTGATCCACGACTACGCGCAGATCGCTCGTGACCTCGGGCTGCAGGACAAGCTCGCCACCGTCATCGGTCTCGAGACCACGGGCCACATTCCGTTCATGACGATCCCCGGGTACGGCTTCCCGCTCGTCATCGGCCACTACAACTTCTGGCCGCTCAAGTTCGATCCTTCGCTCCCGCGCAACGGCGGTCCGTTCGATGAACGCGTCGAGCCGGGCATGCTCTTCGAGCGCACCAAGAACCTCTACACGGGCGAGCCGTTCTTCGAGCTCAATCACCCGTGGGCGGATCCTGAGTTCGGTCGCGACCTCGGCTTCCCGCGCGCGATCTACATGGACCTCAATGTCGATCTGCCCAAGGGCGACGACGGCACGCGGCAGGCGTACTTCGTGCGCACTCCGGAAGGCGCTTCGTTCGCGAACAACGCACACCACGGGCAGGAAGTGATGAACGGCACCGACAACGGGCTGTTCCTCCAGTACCGCGCGTTCTGGCACTACACGCTCAATCAGGGGGTGTTGAAGACCGGCACCGCGAACTCCGACTCGCACTCGCTCACCGACAACACCGTGGGCATGCCGCACAACCTCGTCACCTCGACTTCGCCCGGCGCGCAGGCGTTCGACGTGAACGTGTTCAACCGCGCGGTGAAGGATGGCCGCTCGCTGGGCACGAATGGTCCGCTGATCCAGGCCACGATCGCCGATGCGGCGAACGTCGAGCGCTCGTACTCGCTCACGGCCTTCAAGCCTGCCGCTGGAGCGACCGTGAAGGTGCGCGTCGCTTCCGCCCCGTGGGTGCCGGTGGAAGAGATTCGCTTCATCGTGAACGGCAAGGTGAAGAAGGTGATCGGTGGACTGCCGATCCCTGCTGACCCGTTCGCCACCACGGGAAGTCTCGTTCGCTACATCGGCGAAGTTCCGCTGAGCGAGCTCACCGCTGGAGTGACCGGCGATGCGTGGCTCGTGATCGAAGCGGGCAAGCCGCTGATGGTCGCGGGCGATCTCGGCGGCGGCCTCGACAACGCGAAGGACGGCATGCCCGACACCACCGACAACGACGGCAACGGAGTGGTCGACATGGCGGACGTGAAGGCGGGCGCGAAGATCGGACCGCTCAACGATCCACCCAAACCAAAACGGGGAGAGACAGGGTACGACTACACGGCGATCACCCTCGGCTACCCGACGGCGTTCACCAACCCGTTCATCCTCGATCTCGACGGTGACGGTGCCTTCACGGCGCCTGGCGTGAAGGGAGCTCAGCAGTGAACGCCCTCTTCTTGCTCACCATGATGTCGTTGGCGTCGTCCACCCGGCCCAACGAGGCGGCCGACTTCTCCACTCAGGAGAAGATCCGCGCTCACCTCGAAGCCACGGAGCAGCGCCTGCGTGAAGTGCCGAACGCTTCGCCGCAGCGGCTCGCCACGCTCGAGCGCCTGCACGCGTATTGGACGCGCGGCCAGTTTCCGCAGAACACGACGCACTCGGGCCAGGTGCCGGTCTTCATCGATGAACGCGGGACTGCCTGCGCGGTGGCGCAGCTGGTGATCGACTCGGGATCTGGCGACTTGGCGAAGCGCATTCAGTCGACCGACAACAACGGCTACCTGCTCGAGATGAACGTGCCTGGGCTCACGGAGTGGATCGCCACCTCCGGGCTCAGCGCAGAAGAGCTCGCGGCGATTCAGCCGAGCTACTCGGAGCTGCCGAAGGGCTGCGCCGCGTGGGGCACGTCAGGCATGGGTGTCGGCCCGGCCGCGGTTGGTTACTCCGAGGCCGACATGACCACGGGTCGCCGCGCATGCCCGCGCACGGAAGTGGGCCTCGGCGCACGCTTCGGAGCGATCATCGACACGCCCGACTTCTACGGCTCGGTCGCGGTGAACGGACTGGTCTACGGCTCGTGGGCGGTGCGGCCCACCACCGAGATCTTCGCCACGCTCGAGGCGGTGAACTTCAACTACGCGGTGAACGCGGTGCTCACCGCCACCCAGCTCACGCTCGGCAACATGACGGTGGGCGGCACGCAGGTGATCTTCCAGGGACGGAACGTCGTGGGCGCGGTGACCGCGCGGTTGCTGCTCCCCACCTCGTTCGAGATCCCCGGCGCGCGATTGCTCGGCGGGGAGCTCGGCGCGAACGTGCTCTGGAGGCCCATCAGCTGGCTCGAGGTGCACGGCTATGCGGGCGGAGATCTCACGGGCGCGCTCGGTCGCGCCGCGGGCATTCCGCGGGGAGGAGCGACGTTGATCGGTGGCGTGATGCTGCAGCCCTTCACCTGGGGTGCGCTCGTGGTGGATCTCGAGGGCCGAGTGGGTCCGCTCAGCTTCTTCGCTCCGACCGCGGCGTTCCGCTTCGCGATCGGCAAGCTCGGCATCGAGCTCGCTGCGACGCGGCCGCTGGTGGGCACGGATCGCCACACGGTGATCGGCGGGCTCCGGGTGAACTACCGCTTCGACTGAGTCGGTGATTCGGCGCGTCGGGAGCTGTTTGGCCGAAACAGCCTTGAGGAACGCGGTGAGGGACGATCAGAGCCCGTGCTCGACCCGACCAGGCCTCTCACCACGAACTTTCTGTAACTCTTTCACTCAATCTCTCGTGAAGGATCGACGTGGGCGGGGACAGTACAGAAGTCTGTACTCACGCCGCCCACGTCTCCAATTCCGCGAGAGCCTCGTCACCAAGTGAAGAAAAGCCCGAGGCTGAGGGGCCTGCTCGGGTTGAGCGCTGCACAAACCCCTCACGCACCACCCATCTCGAGGCATTTGCGTAGGGGCAGACCCGCCGCTCACTTCGCTTCAGCGGGATCGAGCGCCGGAGCCTCGATCCGCGGAGCCGGCTTCCGAATCACCAGCACCGTCGCCGCGACGATCAGCGCGACCGCGAGGAACACCTCAGGTCCCGCGTGCTCGCCGCCCATGCCCACGCCCATCGCGACCGCGATCACCGGATTCACGTACGCGTAGCTCGTCGCCACAGCAGGCCGTGAGTTGTTGAGCAGGTACGTGTACGCGCTGTAAGCGACGAGCGATCCGAAGACCGCCAGATACACCCACGCGAGCACCGAGCTGGTCGGCGGATTCTCCGGCACCTTCTCGCGCGCCACGAAGCTCACGAGGCTCATCACCAATCCACCGGTGAGCATCTGCGTGGCCGCCGACATCAATCCCTTCGACAGCGGCAGACGGCGCGCGAGCAGCGAGCCCAGCGCCCAACTGACCGGAGCGAGGAACAAAATCAGCGCAGAGAACGGCTCGGCACGGAGTTCACCGCCGAAGCTCAGCACCGCGACGCCACCGAACCCCAGCACCAGCGCGAGCCACTCACGCGGAGTGGTCTTCTCCCCGAAGAACCTTCCGAGCGCCGCGACCCACAGCGGCATGGTGCCGCACACCACCGCGGCCACGCCCGACGAGATGTGCTTCTCAGCGAGGGCCACCGTGCCGTTCCCGAGCACGAACATCAGCGAGCCGACCGGGGTGGCGTAGATCCACTCCTTCATCGTCGGCCAGGCCGCGCCGCGCGCCTTGAGGAAGAGCAGCAGAATCGTTCCCGTGAGGATGAACCGCGCGCTCGCCATCATGAACGGCGGCAAGCCATCGACCGCAACCCGCATCGCCAGATAGGTCGAGCCCCAGATCACATAGACGGCAGCGAGCGAGAGCACGATGAGACGGCTGTTCGGGGCGGGGGAAGGCATGGCAGCAGCGTGCTGTCTAACCACCCACCAGCACAGATGCAGCGAGTTCGCGCATCGACCAGCACAGCCCCTTTGCTCCCTCTCCCGTCGGGAGAGGGTCGGGGCGAGGGCAGATGCATTGCGCACCGAGTGGGCCTCAAGGGTTCAGTGAACCATGCGTTCGACGCTCATCAGTGTGGCCCTTCTGACCCTCCTCGGCTGCGGCCCTACGGACGCGCCTCCGTCCTGCACGGACGGGGAGAAGAACGGGACTGAGAGCGACGTCGACTGCGGCGGTCCGAGCTGTGGTCGCTGCTTCGATGGCCTGCAGTGCAACCTCACGAGCGATTGTCTCAGCGGTCGTTGCACGGCTGGACGTTGCTACTCGCAGCTGCCTTCGACCGGCGGCGGCTCGGGAGGCGGCGGCGGTTCCAGCTCTGGCGGAGGCACTGGTGGCGGCGGAACTGGAGGCGGCATGACCGGCGGCGGTGGCGGCGGCGGAATGACGGGAGGCGGCACCGGCGGCGGAATGACGACTGGCGGCGGAACGGGCGGCGCTGGTGGAGGCACGACCGGAGGCGGCTCGGGCGGCGGTGCGACCGGAGGCGGCACGGGCGGCGGGATGACAGGCGTAGGCACTGGCGGCGGAACGACCGGCGGCGGAACAGGAGCGCCCGACATGCTGGTGATCAGCCAGGTGCAGACCCGCGGCGATGGCGGCGGCAACGACGAGTTCGTCGAGCTCTTCAACCCCGGCACCAACCCGGTCACCTTCGACAGCTCGTGGACCCTCGCCTTCCGCAGCGCGACGGGCACCTGCTCCACCAACACCGAAGGCGATCGGTACGCCGGCGCGGGGCAGATCATTCCGCCGCGCGGACATCTGCTCCTCACGAACACAGGCTACGGAGGAACCATCACGGGTGACGGCACGTACACGCTCGGTCTCGTCGATTCGGGAAGCCTCGTGCTGCGGCGAGGTGGCGTCACCATCGATGCGCTGTGCTTCCAGTTCGACTCGGTCACCCTAAGCGCGCTGTTGACCTGCTCGCCTGCGTTCGTATGCGAAGGAACTCCGGTGCTGAACCCGCACAACAACACCACCGCGACGACCTCGAATCAGGACTCAGCGCTCGAGCGGCGCGGTGACTCGCCGGATAATTCGGCGGACTTCGTCACCTCGCCGTCGAACCCTCGAAACCGGTTCAGCAACGTCGGTAATCCCTAAGGGGCATGCCCTCACCCCGACCCTCTCCCGATGGGAGAGGGGGCACCTGCACCACTCCGCACACAGCCCATCTGTACCGGTCCCCTTCCGATGGAACCGTTACAGTCGGCTCATGAGTGAGCTCCTCTACGAGCAGGTCGCTGAAGATCTGGCCACCGCGATTCGCAAAGGCACGCTGCGCAGCGGCGATCGCATGCCCTCGGTGCGCGGGCTCGCTCGCCAGCGCAAGGTGAGCATCGCCACCATCCTCCAGGCCTACGTGCAGCTCGAGAACGACGGGCTCATCGAAGTGCGCCCGCGCTCGGGTCACTTCGTGCGCGCGCGTACGGTTGCTCCGGTCGCCGAGCCGCGCACCGCGCGCCTCAACCTCTCGCCCGCCACGGTCTCCGTCACTCCAGGAGTCCGCACGCTGATGCAGTCGATGCGCGACCCCTCGGTGGTCCCTTTCGGAGCCGCGCAGGTCTCCCCTTCCCTGCTCCCGATTCGCGCGCTCAACCGGAAGCTCGCCGCCATCGCACGTGAACTGCAGGACGCCGGCGCGAACTACGGAGACACCACCGGAGTGCCCACGCTCCGCCGCCAGCTCAGCAAGCGCGGCGTGACGTGGGGCATGTCGATTCACGAGAGCGAGTTCGTCGTCACCATCGGCGCGATGGAAGCGATCCACCTCGCGCTGCGTGCCGTGGCGAAACCGGGTGACGCGATCGCGGTGGAGACTCCGAGCTATTTCGGCGTGCTGCAGGCGATCGAACAGCTCGGCATGCGCGCGATCGAAGTCCCCGCGAACACGCGCACGGGGCTCGAGCTCGACGCGCTCGAGCAGGTGCTTCGTCAGGGCGGCGTGCGCGCGGTGCTCGCCTCACCGAACGTGTCCAACCCGCTCGGCGCCGTGATGCCCGATGAGAACAAGGAACGCCTCGTTCGCCTCTGCGCGCGCTTCGACACCCCGCTGATCGAAGACGACGTGTACGGAGATCTCGCGTTCGACGGCCGGCCCCGCCCCGCCGCGCACTGGGACAAGGAGGGACGCGTGCTCCTCGTGGGGTCGATCTCGAAGACCCTCGCGCCCGGCTACCGCATCGGGTGGATCGCCGCGGGCCGGTACCAGGAGCGAATCGAGCGCCTCAAGTACGCGCTCACCGTGAGCACGCCCGAGATCCTGCAGATGGCGGTCGCCGAGTTCCTCGGCAGCGGCGGCTACGATCGCCACATCCGCAAGCTGCGCAGTCATCTCCGCGCGCAGGTCGATCGCACGCGCGCCGCGATCGCCGAGTCGTTCCCCGAGGGCACTCGCATCGCGACGCCGCAGGGTGGCTTCGTGCTCTGGGTCGAGCTCCCTCCGAACGTCGACGCGTATGCGCTACAGAGTGCGGCGTTGGCCGAGAAGATCTCCGTCGCCCCGGGCCCGATCTTCTCGCCACGAGAACGATTCTCGAACTGCATCCGCATCTCCTGTGGCTTCCCGTGGAGCGAGCGCACCTCGAGAGCGATCCGCACCCTGGGCAGGCTGACTCACGAGCTCGCTGCCTCGTCGCGGCGTAGCGCCTAGGCTAGAGGGAGCCCAGGGAGTCAGAAGTCAGATGTCGCAAACACAGACCACGTTCTGCCGAATCTGCGAGGCCCTCTGCGGCCTGCAGGTCACCGTCGAAGACAACCGCGTCACCGAAGTGCACCCCGATCGTGAGCACGTCGCGACGAGCGGCTTCTCGTGCCCCAAGGGCCTGAAGCAGGCGCAGATGTACGACTCACCCGATCGCCTCAAGTACCCGATGAAGCGCAGCGGCTCGAGCTGGAGCCGCATCTCCTGGGACCAGGCCCTCGAAGAGATCGGCGCCAAGGTGAAACAACTGCGCGGCGATCACGGCCCCGACAGCCTCGCCATGTACGTGGGCACCGCGGCGGGCTTCGGCGTGCTTCACCCGGTGTTCGCGCAAGGCTTCATGACCGGGCTCGGCAGCAAGTCGATGTACGCCTCGGCCACGCAGGACTGCTCGAACAAGTTCGCCGTCGCGCGCGAGCTCTACGGCTTCCCTTTCACGCAGCCGTTCCCTGACCTCCAGCACACGCGCTGTCTGATCATCGTGGGTGCGAACCCGGTGATCTCGAAGTGGAGCTTCCTCCAGGTTCCCAATCCGGGCCGCACCCTGCAGGAGCTCCGCGAACGTGGCGGCAAGTTGATCGTGATCGATCCGCGCAAGACGGAGACCGCGAAGCTCGCCGATCAACACGTCTTCATTCGGCCCAACACCGATCCGTTCTTCTACCTGTCGTTCTTGAACGAGCTCGAGCGCCAGGGCGGCATTCGGCGGGAGCGTGCTGAAGCGATGGCCGATGGCATCGACGAGGTGCTCGCTCTCGCTCGAGCGTGGCCCGCGGAGCGCACTGAAAGCGTGACGCAAATCCCCGCCTCCACGCTGAAGGAGCTGGTCACCACCTTCCGCACCTCCGACGGCGCCGCGCTCTACTCGTCGACCGGCGTGAACATGGGAGCCAACGGCTCTCTCGGCTTCTGGCTGCAGGAGTGCATCAACGTGCTCTCCGGCAACCTCGATCGCCGCGGCGGCACGTTGGTCGGCAAGGGCGTGATCGACTTCCCCTCGTTCGGTCAGCGCAGCGGCACCTTGATGCGCAACGACGTCTCGCGCATCGGCAAGTTCACCTCGGTCAACGACGGCTTCCCCGGCGGAGTGCTCGCCGACGAGATCCTCACCCCCGGCGACAAACAGGTGAAGGCACTCTTCGTCACCGGCGGCAATCCGCTGATCACCATGGCGAACTCGGGCCGACTCAAGAAGGCCTTCGAAGAGCTGGAGCTGCTGGTCACCCTGGATCTCTTCCGCAACGAGACGGGCTCGCTCGCGCACTACGTGCTGCCCTGCACCTCGCCGCTCGAGCGCCCCGACC
>CBIHPJ010000109.1:0-16122 GCA_966211295.1 uncultured Myxococcales bacterium
GCGCAAGGTGTGGATCGACGACTCCGGTGGTGAAGGCCGGGAGATCGTGCGCGAGTTGATGTTGTGCGCACGCTGCAAGGCGTGAGTTAGGCCCCTTGTATGTGCGTCGCCCCGTGCGCGCACCGGCTTTGAGCGACCCGCCACCGAGAGGTGTAGAAGGGCCGCGACGGAAATCGGAAGAGGGTCGCCGCGTTGCCCCTGAGGCAAAGTCCTCGCGGGTGAGATTGGCGCCCTCGACCGGTGTTTTGGACCCGGACGGAATCCAGGGGCCAGACGGAAGTCTGAGTCCCCGCATGCACAAGGGTGGGTTTGAACATCGGCTCCGAGGCTTCCGAGTTTCGCCGTCGGAAAGAGCAAGGAACGTGAAGTTCGCTGGAATCGATATCGCATCAGAGGAGCACTTCGTCGCAGTGGTGACTGAGCACGGTGAAGTCACCCAGCGGGCGACGAAGTTTGGTGAGAACGCGGAGGGCTACGAGAGGTTGCTGGGACTTCTCGGCAGACCTGAAGAGGTGTTGGTCGCGATGGAGGCGACTGGGCACTACTGGAAGAATCTCTTCGCCGTCCTGGTGGCGCGTGGCTTCAACGTGGCAGTGGTCAATCCGTTGCGGACGCGTCGGTTTTCCGAGGGAGACCTGGAGCGAACGAAGACGGACGCAATCGACGCGTTGGGGATTGCCTGCTTCGCGCAGGCGAAGCGGCCGACGGCGACGAAGTTGCCTGATTCGGTGACGGAGGAACTGAAGGAGCTCGTTCGCCTCCGTGACCGACTGGTCGATGACCTCACGAGTCGTGTGCGTGAGCTGCATCGGGTCGTGGACCTGAGCTTCCCGGAATTCACGACCATCGTCGGCGATCTCTCTACCGAACGAGCGATCTCGCTCCTCGAGAAGTACCCGACCGCGAAGGCCTTCCGCGAGGCGCGACGGAAGGACCTTTCCAACCTGAAGTACGCGAACTACCGCGTGGGACTTGAATTGGCCGATGCGCTGCAGGCCGCCGCGCAGAAGTCGGTGGGCCAACACCACGGGGCCGTCTACCGGACAGAAGCGAAGTACTTCTGCGCCGACATTCGCGAGCTGAAGGGCCGCATCAAGGACCTCGACACGGACATCGACGAACACGTCGAGAAGCATCCGGTGGCGAAGCTCCTGACAACCATCGACGGTATCGGGGCCAACACAGCTGGACGCATTGTCGCGACCTTCGGCGATCTGAAGGCCTACGACGGCGGTGGAGCACTGGCCTCGTATGTCGGCGTCATCCCGGCGACGAACCACTCGGGAAAGAAGAAACCAGCTCGGGCAGGCATCACCCCAATCGGGAACGCGGATCTCCGAACTGCCCTGTACATGCCCACGCTCACTGCTGTGCGAAAGAACCCCTGGCTGAAGGCCTTCTACAAGCGGCTGCGAAAAGCCGGAAAGCCCGCCAAGGTCGCGATCATCGCGGCGATGAGGAAACTCCTGCACGCCATCTTCAGCGTCGCGAAGAGCGGCAAACCCTTTGTCGCGCGGCTCCAGGAGATCAACTCGTGAAAAAGCGCGTTGACGGACAACACGGAATCTCACCCGACCCTCTCCCCGCCAGGGGAGAGGGAGCACCCGGGTTGCACGCGGACTCCAGATCGAGTGTGTAGCCCTCCACATGCGGCTCCTGCTCACTGCCTCGGTCCTCTTCCTCCTCGCGTGCGGCGACACGCAGTTCAAGACGCACGATCCGTACGCTGACGCGGGCACGGGCGGCGGCGATGCGATGAACGACGCCGGCACGGGCGGTGGCGGTGGAGGATCGATGGGCGGTGGTACCGGTGGTGGCGCTGTTGGCGGAGGCACCGGCGGTGGTGCAACCGGTGGCGGCGGCGGCGCGACTGGTGGCGGCACTGGTGGCGGCACCGGTGGCGGCACTGGCGGCGGCACTGGTGGCGGGGCGACCGGTGGCGGCGGTGGAGCGACGGGCGGCGGAACTGGCGGTGGTGCGGCGGGTGGCGGTGGAGGCTCGACCTGCTCCGCTGCGAACTGCGCGAGCGGCTGCTGCGCGAACGGTGTCTGCCAGCCCGGCAACACCACGGCTCAGTGCGGAAAGATGGGCGCGGCCTGCAGCGCGTGCGGCACCGTCGACGTCTGCAAGGCTGATCAGACCTGCGGCATCGATCCCGCTTCGACGTGGCGGGTGTACGTGAGCGCGGCGGAGATCTCGGCGTCCAAGCCCAGCGGTGCGGGCTGGGACTCGTTCGGCGGCGCGCCGGACACGGAGATCGGGCTGTGGTGCCCCGCGAGCAATCAGAGCCTGGGGGCGATCATGCCGGTCATCGACGACGACTACTTCCCCGTCTGGAGCGGCGGTGGCTGCACCGCGACCGCCGCCGAGTTTCTCGCTGACGGCGTGGGCTTCGACGCGCTCGATATCGACGGCACGAGCGCCGACGACGAGATCTCACCCTTCACGGTTGCGCCGGTCACCGAGGCGCAGCTGCGCGCGGGCACGAAGACCCTGACCGCGCAGAGCAGCCTCGACGAGATCACCTTCCGCTTCGTGAAGCAGTGAGCCGCGCCTTGATCCGCCGAATGCCGGCGGAGATTCCCTGCTCGCGGATCAGCTCGAACTTGCCCAGGCCGGTGACGGAGCCGACGTGCGGCCCGCCGCAGAACTCCCGGCTGATCACCTCGCCGCTGCGCTGATCCACGATCGCGTAGACCGAGACCGTCTCTCCGTACTTCTCGCCGAACGCGCCGATCGCTCCCAGCGCGCGCGCTTCGGGCTCGCTCATGGTGCTGCGGTCGATCACGAGCTCACGTTGCAGCCACTCGTTCACGAGGGTCTGCACGAGCTCGAGCTGCTCCTGCGACGGCTTCCCTTCGTGCGAGAAGTCGAAGCGGAGTCGCTCGCGCGTGATGTTCGACCCGCGCTGAATCACGTGCGGACCGAGCACCTTCCTCAGCGCCGCCTGCAGGAGGTGGGTGAGCGTGTGGTACCGCACGATCTCCTCGGAGTGATCCGCGAGACCTCCTTCGAAGATCTTTCCGCTCGTCGAACGAGAGCGCTCCCGATGCGCGTCGAGCTCCGCATGGAAGCCCGCCTCGTCGATCTGCTTTCCCGCTGACTCCGCGAGCTCGCGACTCAGCTCGAAGGGGAAGCCCCAGGTCTGGAAGAGATCGAACGCGGTCTTGCCGTCGAGCGAGGGGCGCTTCTCCAGCTCACGAAGTCCCTGCGCGAGCGTGTGCTCGAACTTCTTCACCTCGTCACTGATCACCGAGGTGAGCCGGCTGTCCTGAAGCTCGGGGTACTGCGAGCCGTACATCGGCGGCACGCTCTTCACCGCGCTCACGTACCAGTCGCTCGGGAGCTCCAGCTTTCGCGCGAGCAAGATGCAGCGGCGAAGGAGCCGTCGCAGCACGTAGCCCTGATCTTTGTTCGAGGGCCCCACGCCATCGGAGATCAAGAAGCACGCCGCACGGAGATGATCAGTGACGATGCGCAGCTCGCGCTCGCTCGGTGACTTCGCGAGCCCTCGGAGCGCGTCGAAGAGAGGCTTGATGGTGGCGCACTCGTAGACGGATCGTCCGCCGTCGAGCGCGACCAGCGTGCGCTCGAGACCCATGCCGGTGTCGACGTTCACGCGCGTGAGCGGAACGACCTTCCCGCTCGACGTCTTCTCGTACGCCATGAAGACGTTGTTCCAGATCTCCACCCAGCGTTTGTCCGCGACGTCGAGCACGCGTGGCGGAGGCGACTCGCCGACCCAGAAGAAGATCTCCGAGTCGGGACCGCACGGACCTGTCTTGCCCGCGGGTCCCCACCAGTTGTCCTTGCGACCGAGGCGTTGAATGCGCTCGTTGGGAACTCCGAGCTCGCCCCAGATCGCGACGGACTCTTCGTCTGGCGGCACGTCTTCATCACCCGCGAAGCAGGTCACTCCGAGACGTTCGAGGGGAAGACCGAGCCACTTCGGATCCGTGAGAAACTCGAAGCTCCAGCGAAGCGCGTCTTGCTGGACGTAGTCGCCGAGCGACCAGTTCCCGAGCATCTCGAAGAACGTGAGGTGCGTGTCGTCGCCGACTTCTTCGATGTCTCCGGTGCGCACGCATTTCTGCACGTTGGTGAGGCGCGTGCCGGAGGGATGCGGTTCGCCGAGTAGGTACGGGACGAGCGGATGCATGCCCGCGGTGGTGAAGAGCACGCTGGGATCGTTCGCGGGCACGAGCGACGCTGAGGGCAACGTCGCGTGACGGCGCTGACCGAAGAAGTCCAGGTAGAGGGAGCGAAGTTGTGAAGCGGTGATGTGACGCATGACTCGGTTCCTTGGGTGGTGAAGGGTTTCCGAGCGGCGCTTTCAGGTTCGTGGTCGCCGCCCGGTTCGGGTGGCGGCCCACTGCGTTTTGAGACCTGTTCGTCAGGCTCCGCGCGCAGCGCCACCACCCGGAAGAGCCAGGGCGGCGGCGGCAACGGTGCGGAAGAACGACGACATGGGAATCACCATAAGTGTGCTGCTTGTTCGGCGCAATCGCCCGACCCTCTCCTGACGGACGAGGGCGTTAATCACCTGACATGAAGTGGCTCATGGTCCTCATCGCGCTGAGCTCCTGGTCGACGTTCGCGCGCGACAGCAAGTACCTCCTCAAGATCTCTGACGTATTGATGATGCCGGAGGCCGCGGGGCGGCTCGATCCGAGCGTGAAGTTGTTCTTCGGCAAGCAGCCTGCTCCCGAGGGAGAGGACCACGGTGAGGTGGTCGCGAACCCGAAGACGAACTCGCTCAACCAGAAGGACGAAGAGGCGTGCCGATGGATGATGCTGAGCGGACTGGTGGAATTGCAGAAACGCGCGAAGGCGTTGGGCGCGACGGCGATCGCCAACATCGAGAGCAACTACAAGAAGCAGCCGTTCTCGTCGGAGACCGAGTTCGAGTGCCACGCGGGTCCCCTGGTCACCGCCGTTTCGCTGCGCGGTGAGATGATCAAGTGATCAGGTCTCGAACGCGACGAGGTGAATCCACAGGACGCCTGGCGCCTCGAGCAACCGCCCGCTGCGGTTGAGCTGCCAACTTCCTCCGTCGGCTTTCAACGCGGGAGGCAACTCGAACGTCGTCGCCTTCAACGTGACCGGCGAAGTGGGATCGAAGATCCGGATCTGATCGAACACGTCGGGGTCCACCACCTCCTCGTCACCGCGCTTCAACTTGTTCAGCGAGAGAAACGCTTCGGCAGCCTCGGGCGGCAACTGCACCAGCACTTCGTAGAAGCCGTCTTGAAAGCCCATCGAGCGGCTCTCGTAGCGAATGGGCTTGGAGGGCAGCTTCACTCCGAACACCGCGGGGAGATCGCGCTCGGCCACGGCTGACTCGCTCCACTTGTCGCTGCCGCCGAAGTCGTCGACCGCGCGCAACATGAAGAACGCGATCACGCTCGTACCGATGCAGCCGAAGACGGCGAGCCCGATGATCACCAACAGAATCGTGCGGGTGGACTTCGTCACGAGGTCACACTGCCACCTGATTCGTTTCAATGCGCACGCTGTGAACCCCCAGCGACGCTCGCTGAGTTATTGCAACAGTGTGGCATCAGGCCTTGACACGATTGGTGCCCGTCACTAACCATGCGGCCCGTGCTGCCTTCCTCCCTCCAGCTCCGCGCGATCATCTCGACGCTGCTGCTGGTGGTGCAGGTTCTGGGGCTCGGTCACGTCGCGCTCGGCCGTCACACGGTGAGCGACACGGGATCGATCGTCGACGTGGTGCCGCTCGCCACCGAGACGCACGAGGCGGACGAGGATCACCTGTGCTCGGGTGACCTCGAGCTGCACGCCGAGGCGCCGACGGACTGCGGCGTTATCGCGTACTGGTCGTCTCCGACCATCGTCTCGGAAGCCGCTGCGCTCAGCTGGACGCATCAGTTGGCGCTGGTGGGCATCGCGCGTGAGGCTCGTGCCGTTGCGCAGCTCGATGCGTTGAGTCGCGCCCCGAAGGCCTCGCCTCCTCTGAGCTGATCAGACGATCGATGCGGTGGTGATGGCTCGCCCCTCACCCCGACCCTCTCCCCGCTTCGCAGCGAGAGGGAGCACGTCCTGATTCGCTCGAGTTCTCCACATGTCTCTCTTGTCTTCCCGCTCCCGCTGGCTTGGAGCGGCTCTCATTCTTCTCTCGTCCCTTGCGTTCGCTGATGGCGGCGACGTGGTGCCTCCCGAGGTCATCACGCGCGTCGAAGCGACGCTGCCGGTCAACGCTGCCCCGCCGATCCAGGACCACGTGCTCCTGGAGTTCACCGTCGGCGCTGACGGTGTGCCTTCCGACATTCTCGTGATCGAGTCAGCCGGCCCCGAGTGGGATCGCGCCTCGAGCGAGGCGCTCTCGAAGTGGCGCTTCAAGCCCGCAACGCACGAAGGAGTGCCTGTCGCGGCGCGCACTCGTCTCGAATTCAAGATGCCCGCTGAGCTGATGGCGAAGCCCGACGCGGGTCCTCCTCCTCTCGTCGAAAATCCTGACGCTGGCCCCGCGGCTCCGGCCATCGTCGCGAACGATCTCGACGGAGGTCACCCGGCGCACGAGCTCAGCACCACCGTGTTCGGTCGCAACATCCCGAAGTCGCGCGGCTCGTCGGACTTCGTGATCGAGGTCGGTGCGCTGCAAGCCGTGCCTCGCAAGAGCGCGGCGGATTTTCTCAAGCTCGCTCCGGGAATTTTGCTCACCAACGAGGGCGGCGAAGGCCACCCCGATCGCATCTTCCTGCGTGGCTTCGACGCGCGCGAAGGTCAGGACCTCGAGCTCACCGTCGATGGAGTGCCCATCAACGACTCCGGCAACCTGCACGGCAACGGCTACGCCGACGTCGGCTTCATCATTCCAGAGCTGGTCGAGAACCTGCGCGTGCTCGAAGGCCCGCTCGATCCACGCCAGGGAAACTACGCCGTCGCGGGCAGCGCGGACTACCAACTCGGCCTCGGCGAACGCGGGCTCTTGATGAAGGCGAGCTACGGCAGCTTCGACACCGCGCGCATCCTCGGCCTCTGGGGACCCGCGGGAGAATCGTCGCGCACCTTCGGCGGCGTACAGCTCTTCCGCACCTCGGGCTTCGGTCAGAACCGCGAGGCCCAGAATGCGAAGTTGATGGGCCAGTACGAAGGGCGCCTCTCAGACACCACCAGCTTCCGCGTGGGCGCGTTCGGCTACGCGTCGACGTTCAAGTCCGCGGGGGTGCTGCGTTCAGACGACGTGGCGAACGGCGTGCTCGGCTTCTACGACACGTACGATCCGCGGCAGGGCGGCGATGCGTTGCGCGCGCAGCTGCACTTCGATCTGCACGGGCACGGCGGCGACTTCTCGCATGATCAGACCGCGTTCGTGCTGTACCGCTCGACACGCATCCTGGAGAACTTCACCGGGTTCCTCTCTGATCCGCAGCTCGCGCAGCAGAACCCGCACGACCAGCGCGGAGATCTGCTCGATCGAGACACCACCACCTTCACCGTGGGCGCGAGAGGCGCCGCGCGCTGGCGCACCAAGATCCTCGGCCGCACGCAGGAGCTCGAGCTGGGCTACTTCGGCCGCTTCGACGCCGCGCGTGGAATTCAGACGCGGATCCTCGCCGACAGCAACACGCCCTATGCGCGCGACTACGACCTCGACTCGAAGCTCACCGACATCGGCGCATACGCGGATCTGAATCTCTCGCTCGCTCCGTGGCTCACGCTTCGCGGTGGATTGCGCGGCGAGGTGCTCACGTACGACGTGCTCGACCTCTGCGCGCAGAAGGAGGTGCGCAGACCGTCGATCGAGAATCCCCCCGGAGACGCGAGCTGCCTCTCGCAACGAGACCTCGGTCTCTATCGAGATCCCACCGAGCGCAACTCGGCTTCTGGTGGCGCGTTCATGCCGCGCGGCACGCTGCTCGTGGGTCCCTTCGCGGGCCTCACGCTCTCGGCCGCCGCGGGTACGGGCGTGCGCAGCATCGATCCACAGTTCATCAGCGAGAACTTGAAGACGCCGTTCGCCAGCATCTTCTCGTGGGAAGGCGGAGCGAACTGGCAGGGCCGCACCGAGACCGTCGACGGCAACGTGCGCGCGGTGATCTTCGGCACGCGCGTCGACAAGGATCTGATCTTCAGCGCGCAGGAAGGACGCGGCGTGATCGGCGGCAGCACCTCACGCCTCGGAGGACTGCTCGCCGCGCGCGTGCGTGGGAGCTTCTTCGACGTCTCCGGCAACGTGACGTACGTGCAGTCGAAGTTCGACGACACGAATCTCCTCGTTCCGTACGTGCCTGACTTCGTGGGCCGACTGGACGCGGGGATCTTCCACGCGCTTCCGAAGTGGGAGCCCCTCGGATCTCCCATCAAGGGGCGCGCGGGTCTCGGAATCACGTACGTCGGGCGACGCGCGCTCCCGTTCGGGCAACGCAGCGACACCATCTTCGTGGTCGATCTCTCGGCCGAGCTCGCGTGGAAGCAGCTGAGCCTCGGCTTCTCTGCCACCAATCTGTTCGACAATCGCTACAAGCAGGTCGAGCTCAACTACGCGTCTGACTTCCACACGGGTGGATCGCTGCCGTCGCTCGTGCCTGCGCTGCACTTCGCGGCAGGCGCGCCGCGCGCGGTGATGATCACACTGGGCATCCATTTGGGAGGTGAGTCATGAGCGCTCGCCCCTCTCCCCGACTACGGCTCCTCGTTGCGATCCTGTTCACGGGTTGCATTCAGACTACCGGCGGCAACGTGGTCGCCTTCGAAGCGCACGCGAGTGGAGATCCCGCGATCGTCACGGGCGCCCCGCTCACCTTCACCACGCCGCGCGGCTTCGACGTCACCCTCAACCGCGCTCAGCTCACCATCGGCGCGCTGTACCTGAATCAACAGAACCCACAGAACTACTCGCTCGAAGAGAGCTGCGTGCAGGACGGCATCTACTCAGGCGAAGTGCGCGGAGGAATCACGGTGGATGCGCTGTCCGCCGAGCCGCAACCCTTCCCCATCGCGGGCAACGGCACCGACGCACGCACTCGCGCAGCAGAGCTCTGGCTCACCGGGGGAGATCTCTTCGCCGAAGACGACGACACGGTGCTGCTCGACGTGGCGGGCGTGGCGACCCGCGGACTGGAGAGCTTCCCGTTCGAGGGGCAGCTCACCATCGGCGCCAATCGAAAGATTCCTCCGCGCAATCCAGCGCTGCCGGGGAGCAATCCGCTCTGCCGCCAACGCATCGTCAGTCCCATTCCGTTCGACGTGAGGCTCGCCGCAGGGAGCTCGGTGGCAGTGCTCGTCGATCCGCGCGCGTGGTTCGTCGCGGTGGACTTCAGCGAGCTCACCAAGGTGAGCGACCTGCCGTTGCTCTATCGCTTCGTCGACGACAGCGCGTCTTCGGCGCAGCCCGATCGCGCGCTCTACAGCGCACTGAGAAGTTCCTCCGGGCCGTATCGGCTCGAGCTGAAGGAGGCCCCGTGAGAACGCTCGTTTTGGCAGCACTCGTCTTGATCTCGTGCACGCCTCCCGCGGCGAACGACCAGGCCAACACGTTCTTGATCACCGTCACCGGGGAAGAGAGCGCGACCGAGGGAACGGGATTCCCTCCCGCGCCTGGTGGCGGAGAGCCGTACTTCGTCGACGGCTGGGAGATTCATTGGGAACACGTGCTGGTGACCGTGGGCACCGTCACGCTCTCCGAGGGACCCGAGACGAACCCGAATGATCAATCCGTCACGGGCGCTGACGTTGCCCAGGCGACGGGACCGTGGGCGGTGGATCTCGCGAAGGAAGGTCCGCTCTCCTCGAAGGAACAGAACGGCACCGCCTGGCCGCTGGTGCGCATCGAGAAGCAGAACCTGAAGAAGAACTCGCCCTCGTTCGACCCGCTCTCGCGTTACGCGATCAGCTACTCGCTGATCACCGCGGACGAAGGCGCGCAGCTGATCAACCTCGATGCCTCCGCTGAGGCCGCGTACCGCACGATGCAGCAGAACGGTTGGTCGGTGCTCCTGCAGGGCACGGCGACGTGGAGAGGTGATCAGGGTAACCCCAGCTGCCGCTCCACTGATCAGGCGTACGACTTCACGCGCTTCCCTCGCTCGGTGAAGTTCTCGTTCGGCTTCGCCGCGCCCGTGCACTTCAAGAATTGCGTGAACCCCGAGCTGCAGCCCGGCGACTCGCGCGGCGTGCAGACCGTGAGCAACACGCAGACGATCGCGCAGCTCACGTTCCATCTCGATCATCCGTTCTGGGAAGCGCTCGCCGAAGACGCTCCGCTGCGCTGGGACGCGCTCGCCGCGAAGAGATCAGTCGCGGGTGGCGTGGGACCTGAGCTCGCCGAGCTCACCAACGCTGATCTCTCGTTCGATCTCTTCGCCCCGAGAGACGCGCAGGGCGCCGCGATTCCGTGGCGCACGTGCGGTCCCGTCGAGCCCAACGAGCGCAGCAGCGGATCAGTCTTCAATGATCCGGTGAACGTGCCCGTGAATCCCGCGGGTGGGGCAACCGGCCTCAGGGATCTGGCCGACTACATGACGTACAACCTCTCGACCTTCGGCCATCTCAACAACGACGGTCTCTGCTTCCCTGAGCGGCAGTACCCGTCGCCCTTCTGAGACAGATGGCTCGCGTAAGTGCCTGTCACGGAACGATTCGCTTGACGCCCCACGACCCCCTTTGTGCTACGAGCGCGGCTCCACTGATCGGGAGGAAGTTCCACATGAAGAAGCTCGTTGCGATGGCTGTGATTGCGATGTCCGTTTCCGGCTGTGCCGCCATGAGGGCCGCGGCCGCTCGTGACAAGTTCATCCAGAACGCTGTCATGGGTCACACGTACCAGCAGCCCTGCGGTCAGATCTGGGCCGCCGCTCGCACGATGCTCTTCGCGCGCGACTTCCAGGTGAAGAGCGCTGACGCCGCCGCCGGCCTCACCCTCGAGACCGAGTGGAAGACGCAGGCGAACGGCAACATGGTCAGCAGCACCCGCTACCTGTTCCAGGGCTCGGCCCCGGCTCCTGAGCAGTGCCAGGTGTCGGCCACTGCCGCGACCAAGAACCAGAACGGCAACACGGCCATGAACCGCGACTGGCGCATGGAGTGGGACCTCCTGAAGCAGGTCGACATCCAGGCCGCGCAGCGCATCGAGACCGACGCGAACGCCGCTGGCGAGGCCGCTCGCAACCAGCAGAGCTGATCAGCCTTCAGTTTCTTGAAGGACCACGGGCTCCCGGCTTTCGCCGCGGAGCCCGTTTCATTTGCAGCGAGGGAGAGGGAGAGCTCAGGGAAGCAGTTCAGCGACGTAGAAGGTCACGATCGCCGCCGAGGTGTTCTCCGCGCGAGTGACGGTGACCGTCGTCGCATCCGTGAGCACCAACTGGAACGCAGCCTCGGTGAAGCGCGAGGCGCCATCGTGATCAGTCTCGCCCGCGCCCTGCCCGCCTGAGATCTGACTGCTCGAGAAGACCAGCGTGCGCGAGGTGTCGATGGGAGAGATCGTCACCGTCGCGCTGGTGTCTCCGGCCACGAAGTTCGCGGTGTACTCGCGCACGGCGGCCTTGTTGCCGAAGTCGATGCGCTCCCACGCGAGCGCCTCGGGCGCGTTGTTCGAGCAGGTGGTGCTCCCCGCAGCGCGCGTGAGCGCGATGGACGAAGGCGAAGGAGAAGTCGCGCGGATCATCGACGCACACACCGGTCGCGTGCTGGTCGAGCTGATCGCAGGCTGAATGATCACCGCGCGATTGTTCGACGCCGCCGCGAGGCCGGTGATCGACGAGCTCGCGGCGCCCATCGGCACGCCCGCATCCAAAGTCCCGCGCGTGACCGTGATGCCCGCCCAGTCGATGACCTGCACGTCATGCCCCTCGCACGCCGTGGGATTGAGCGTCACCGTGGTGGGCGAAGTGAGCGTCGCGAGCACCGCGTCTTCGTCGTCGAACGCCTGGGTGTTGTTCGCCGAGGTCTTGAGCACGAACGAGCGCGAGAGATTCACCGGAGTCGCGAGCGTGATCGTCGCCGGACAATTGAACGCGGTGCTGCGCTGCACCAGCATGCCCGAGGGCACTTCGGCGACCTGGTAGTGCACGCTCGCGGGATCGAGATCCTGCCGGCGCACGCAGGTGATGGTAGTGGTCGAGGCGAGCCGGCAGCGCACTTCGGCGACACCGAGCTCAGCGCCAGTCACTTGTGCCGTTCCCTGGGTGATCAGCATCGCCGCGTTGATGTCGGTGATGCCGGGGAAGAACGTGCAGGTGTTGGTGGTGTCGGTCTGCGTGCCTCCATCTGGCAACGCGACGCGAGCCACGAAGTTGCACGAGCCGCGGCGCACGATGCGCGTAGTGTTGATGCTCTGGTTCGCAGTGCCGAACGGCGCGGCCGCGGAGATCGCGTTCATGCCCACCGTCAGCGGCTTCACGAAGAAGCTCACGGTCGAGGTGCCCGCGGCCATGGTGGCGCTGGTGGTGGTCGTGGTGCAGGTGCCGTCTGAATAGAAGATCGTCCCGCTGCTCGGCGAGGCGGTGAGGCCGATGCTGGTGTTCGCGCCCACGGGAGCAGGGGTCGCTCCGCGGCGCGCTTCGACCGTGGCGGTGAGACAGGTGCCACCGCGCACTGGATTCGGGGGCGTCGAGGTGAACACCAGCGAGGTCGGCGGCTGCTGCGCGGTGATCGTCTGTGTCGCAGGAAGCAGCGGCGGGGAACTCGCCGTCATGGTGAACGCCCGCGCGTCAGCGGTCGACGCATAGAAGCTGGTCGAGGACTGGTTCGCCGAGATCACGACGCTGGTCGTCGGCGTGCCCGCGCAGTTGCTCGCGGTGAAGAAGCTCAACGTGCCAGGGGTGCTCGCCTGCAGCATCACCGTGGTGTCGGCGGTCACTGACGTGACTCCGCCGTCCGCGCCGAGGGTCTCGACGTTGATCACCTGCGAGCACGAGTTGATCACGATGGTCTGCGGCGCGGTCGCGAAGCGCAGCTGCGTGGGAGGCGCGGAGGGACCCGCGTCGATTCCCGCGTCCACACCTCCGTCATCTCCCGCATCCACGCCCGCGTCGTCGTCACCTGCATCGACGCCCGCATCCATTTCGCCTGCGTCTTCTTCTCCCGCATCCATGGCGCCTGCGTCGGTGCGACCCGCGTCGACTGGGGTCCCCGCGGCGACGCACTCGAGGCCTGCGCCCAGGTCCTTGCACTCGAAGCCGTCGGAGCAATCCGCCTGCGTGGCGCACACGAAGCGCGTCTGCTCGATGCCGAAGGGCGTGCATTCGCAGCCGGCCAGCAACGGCAGCAGCAGGAACACGAGCCGTTTGGCCCTCTCCCCGACCCTCTCCCCCGGGGGGAGAGGGAGACAGTCTCGCTTCGTCACCCGCATCCGTGCTCCCTCACGTCAGAAGGATCCGCTCAACACCACGCCACCAGGCGCCGGACTGAGCGCGACCACGGGCGACGAATCAGGACCAATGATGATCAACACCAGGCCCGCCGCTGCGAGACCACCACCCACGCCGAAGAGCACGTTGGCGAGCACCGCCTGATCATGCGCGGTGGCCTCGAGCGTCTGGGCCTCTCGCTGGGAGATCGAGGTCACTCGTCCGAGCTCGTCGCGGTCCGCGCCGGTCACACGTTTGCGCGCGTCACTCGCCTGCAAGCCGAAGAAGACGCCGATGCCTGCCGCCACCACTCCGG
Organism: uncultured Myxococcales bacterium; assembly: GCA_966211295.1. GTDB lineage: Bacteria > Myxococcota > Myxococcia > Myxococcales > Myxococcaceae > Archangium_A. The sequence continues at coordinate 13,630 of CBIHPJ010000109.1, forward strand.
CACCGAGCACCGCGCCACCGAGTGGGCGGCGCCAGCCTCCGCTCACGGGGGCAGGAGCGGCGACAGTCGCGACCGGGGCGATCCCGTCGTCGCGAGGCTTCTGCGCAGTGCCGACCTCGTGCACCACGCCGCCGCGCTCGTTGAGCACCTCGGCCCACCAGCTCACCGCGGGTTTTCCAACCAACGCCACCGCCTGATTCGCGGCGAGCGGCGCGTCGATCGTCTTCTCCACGCCGTCGCTCTTCAGGTGAAAGCGCACCGACTTCGCGAGGCGCAGCACGTCCTTCTCCATCAACACCTTCACCGAGCGCACGTTGCCGTCGCTGAACTCAGCCGAGGGCACCGCGAGGAGCGGACCGTTCGTGCTCGTCCAGTCCTTCGCCTCGTAGAAGGGCGTCTTCACCCGGGGCGGGAGATCGGGCGGGAGCTTCGCCTCGGGCGCGATCAGCAACAGCTTGCGGAACGAATCGCGCGTCTTCGCTTCCTTGTTGAGCGTGCCGAACGCGATGCCCTGCAGGAGGTAGATCTCCTTGAGCGTCGCGAGATCGTTGCCCTCGGCCTTTTCCGCCGCGTCGAGCGCCTTGAGCGCGCCCTCGTAGTCGAGATCCTCGACCAGCTTCTGCGCCTCGGCGAGCCTGCTGGCAGGAGCAGCGTGCGCCGGCAGGCACCACAGCAAGCCGAAGACGGCAAGGAGAACGAAGGTACGCATGATCAGAGGGGGAGACACAGCGTACATCACGCGTTGGCAATGGGCTGGATCACCGCGATAGTTCCACCCCCATGCGACTCAGCCGCCGCATTCTTCCCTTTGCCCTCGCGCTCGCGGTCACTGGCTGCACCTGTGCGGACACGGTGAAAGACACGCGCTTCGCCTGCGAGGTGACCGCGGACTGTCTCGAAGGCTTCGTGTGCCGCGGTGGCGAGTGTCGCGCTGATGAGATCCCCACGGGCTCGTGTTTCCCCGGCGAACGTCAGGCGTGCGCGAATGCCGCGTGCGAGCGCCCCTGCGGCACCGATGGTGGCTGGGCTTCGTGCGAGCCGGCGACGGGGCCCGGCTTCGACACCAACCCGAACAACTGCGGCGACTGTGGACGGCGCTGCAACGATCGCCTCGGCACCTCGCTCACCTGCATCGACGGCCGCTGCACCTGCGTGACCGACTTCGATTGTCCGAGCGGCGACGTGTGCCTCGCCGGTGGCGTCTGCGGAATGAACACCGACCTCTGCGCTCACGTGACGTGCGCGACTGGCAGCGTGTGCCGTGCGGGCGCCTGCGCTCCGGTGGCGTGCGCCGCTGGCTGCGCGCGCGGTGAAGTGTGCGACGACGTCTCGAACATGTGCCGGCCGATCAAGGCGTGCCGCTTCGCCGAGCCCTGCGGCGACGGAGGCATCTGCGAAGGCTCTCCTCAGCCCGACAACGAGCCGTGCAACGACGGCAATGATTGCTCCTTCGCCGACCACTGCATGGCGGGCTCGTGCGTCGGCACCGGCTACTCGTGTCCCGCCCCTGATCAGTGCCAGCAAGCCGTGGCGTGCGCAGGTGATGGTGGCTGCGCGGTGACGCCGAAGATCGACGGCACGCCGTGCGACGACGGGCAGCTCTGCACGGCAAGTGATCAGTGCGTGAGCGGCGTGTGCAACGGCAGCCCGTACACCTGCACTCCGACGATGTGCGCGGCGACGAGCGTGTGCGCGGGCGACGGCGGCTGCGAGGTCACTCCGCGGAATGCGGGCGCGAGCTGCGACGACGGCGTGGCCTGCACCTTCGACGATGCGTGCGGCGACGCAGGCCTCTGCGAAGGCACCACGTATTCGTGCCCTGGGGTGACGGAGTGCAAGCAAGCGGGGGTCTGCCTCGGCGACGGCGGCTGCGACGTGGTGAACAAGGCAGACAACACGCCCTGCGATGACGGACAGGCCTGCTCGACGAACGACGTCTGCACCAACGGCGTCTGCGGCGGCACGCCGGCCACCACGTACCTCGACGCCGACGGCGACGGCCGAGGCGATCTCACGCAGACCTCGATGGCCTGCCCCGCCGGTGCGAACTACGTGGCCGACGGCGGCGACTGCAACGACCTGAGCGCCAACGTGCAGGAGACGCTCGATGCCGTGCCCGACGTCGACCAGGACGGTGTGACCGCGAGCACCATGCTCACCACCGGTGCGTGCGTGGGTCCGACCTCGACGGTGAACGGACGGACCTACTATCGAAGCACCACGGGCGCGTACACGTGGCTGACCACCGCCTCTGCCTCCGCCGACTGCAACGACGGCGACCCCGATGTCTTCCAGTCGGTGCCGATGTTGGTGCTCGACACCGATCGCGACGGGTACCACACGGGCAGCGCGACCACCGCGTGCGTGGGTGCCACGTCCGTGGTCAACGGCCGCACGTACTACGCGAATTCGAGCGGAGCGTTCGTGTACCTCGACGTGGGCGCCGCGCTCGGCACCGACAGTCTCGACCGCGACGCCGACGTCTTCACCACC
>CBIHPJ010000110.1:0-16079 GCA_966211295.1 uncultured Myxococcales bacterium
TGGTGCTGGCTGCCGCTAAGAATTACTTCTTCAGAGAGAACTCACTCGTCGTCACTTTGGTGAAGCCATGAGGTAAGGAAGCGACGGTCGCCCCTCACCCCGACCCTCTCCCCGCTTGCGCAGGGAGAGGGAGCTGGTGCTCCTGCTGGTGCTCGCGAGCTGTGCGCCTCCCGCGTCGTTGCCGAGCACCGTCGTGACGCGTCCGGAGCCCGGCCTCAAATCGGAACCCACTCGCCCGGCGAACCCACTCATCCGCCAACTCCCGCCGGCGCTCGCAGTGGATCCGGCGGCGATCAAGCCACCGCCGCTCGACTTCGAGATCAAGCAGCCCAACGTGATCACGCTCGCCAACGGCTTGCAGGTCTACCTGCTCGAAGATCACACCGCGCCGCTCGTGCTGCTCCGCGCCCTGGTGCCGGTGGGAGCCGTCGATGATCCGCCTGCGAAGTTGGGACTCACCACCCTCACCAGCGCGCTGGTGACGGAGAGCGGGGCAGGGACGCGATCGGCCACGGAGCTCGACGAGCTGCTCGAGTTCCACGCCGCCGACGCGAGCTCAGGCGCAGGAGACGAGTACTCCACGGTGAACCTCTCGATCCGCTCGGCGGATCTCACCAAGCTCTTCCCGGTCTTCGCCGATCTCATTCAGCGGCCGACGTTCGACGCCAAGCGCTTCGAGGTCGCGGTCGATCGGCTGCTCGAGAGCATGCGTCGCCGTGAAGATCGCCCCGATGGAGTGGCCTCGCGCGCCCTCGGAAAGGCCGTCTTCGGGCCCACCTCGCTGCTGGGTCGTGAGCCCATGTTGGCCACGGTGAAGGCCGTCACCGTCGCCGACGTGAAGAAGCAGCACGCCTCGACCTGGGGCGCGAAGACCACGCGCCTGATCATCACGGGCGATTTCGACGCGACCGCGTTGCGCGCGCTCCTCGATCGCGAGTTCGGCTCGTGGAAGGGCGGCAACCCTCCGCCGCGCGTGTACCCCGCACCAGAGAAGCTGAACCGGCGAGTGATCATCGTCCCGCGGAAGATCGCGCAGGCGAAGGTGCGCATCGGCACCTGGGGCTATCCGCGCAACTCGCCGCTCGAATTCCCCATGCGCCTCGCGAACACCAGCCTCGGCACGTTCGGAGTGGGGCGCCTCTACAAGGAGATCCGTGACGAGCGCGGACTCGCGTACTCGGCGTACTCCTCTGTAGGCCCGGGCCCGACGACCGGCATGTTCACCGCGGGCTTCGACACCAGGCCCGAGCAGGTCGGCGAAGCGCTCGAGGTCGCGACCCGAATCCTGAAGGACGTGGGTACCACCGTGCCGCTCTCGAACGACGAGCTCCGCGTCTCGAGCGACATCTCGATCAACACCTTCGCGTTCCGCTTCGATGGCGCGGCGAAGATCGCCTTCGAGCGCGCGACGTACGATCTCTTCGGATACCCGAACGACTACTTGAAGACCTGGCGCGCGAAGATCGGCGCGGTCTCCGCAGAGCAGGCCTCGCAGTCCTCTCGGCAATTCGACGAAGGACTGCAGATCATCGTGGTCGGTCCGCCCGAAAAAATCGGAGACCTCTCTCGCTTCGGCCCGGTGAGCACGATCAACGACGTCGAGCAATTTCGCTGACTGCGCAGCGCGAATTTTTGACGGTCCGCTTCACGCTTCTACTGTTCGCAACAGCTCGCTGCATCGCTGCAGCGGCTTCACGAACAGGAGCGGATGATCATGAGCAACAAGCGCAAGCAGAACCGGGTGGACCTCGACATCTACTTGAACAAGTACGTCGCCGGAGTTCCGTACATGGCGCGCACCTCTGACATTTCCCGCGAAGGTGTGGGTCTTGCCCACCTGATCGAGCCCGACATGGCCGGGAAGCGCGTGGGTCTCCAGTTCCAGCTCCCGGGTTCCGAAGAGGTCATCTACGCCGAAGGCGAAGTGGTTCGCGAGTGGGCCGATCTCGATCACCGCGAAGAGGGCTCTGGTGTGCGTTTCACCCTCCTCACCGAGCGTCACCGCCGCCTGATCGATCAGTTCTGCACGCGCACTGACGTCGCTCAGTAAAGCGCGTCCAGCCGGTAACGAAACGGCTGTTGAAGGTCGGGAGACCTCGACCGTAGATTCGACGTTCTCTTCTCCTTCTGGGGGCGTCGACATGAAGCGCTTCGTCTTGGCCGTCGTGCTGGTTCCACTCATTGCGGTCGGTCAGGGCAAAGACGCGAAGTCAGGGGACAAGGCCGACCCCAATAAGCCTCAACCGGGCGTGAACTGGGCCGGTCAGGTGGTGCGCGCGACGGGTCAGGGCGCCCCTGATCTGAAGGCTGCCAACCCCGCGCAAGCGCGCCTTGGCGCCGAGATGGCGGCCAAGGCCGACGCGCTCCGCAATCTGCTCGCCCAGGTGAAGGGCATCTCCGTCGACGGCACGAAGAAGATGGGTGACCTGATGGAGAAGGACGAGATCCGCACCCGCGTCGAGGGTGTGGTTCGCGGCTTCAAGATCGTCAACAAGCGGTACTTCTCCGACAGCGGCGTCGAGGTCGAGGTCGAGGTTCCGCTCGCGATGCTCAGCGACGTCGTCGATCCCGACACGACGCAGATGCTCGCCACTCCGGCGCCTGCCGCTCCTGCCCCGAAGGAAGAGAAGAGCAACACCGGCCTCGTGATCGACGCGCGCGGCCTCAAGGTCGTGCCCTCGCTGATGCCGCGCCTGCTCGATGAAGGCGGCAAGGCCGTCTACAGCATCGACTTCCTCTCGCAGGACGCGCGCAAGCAGTCCGCCGTCGCCGCCTACGTGCAGAGCATCGATGACGCGCAGAAGTCTCAGAAGGTCGGCGAGAAGCCGCTGGTGCTGAAGGCCGCGAAGGCCACCGGCGCCGATCTCCAGCTCGGCCCTGAGGACGCCAAGAAGCTCGCTTCGCTCAATGCCAGCTTCCTGGCCGACGCCAAGGTCGTCATCGTCCTCAACTAATCAGGCACCCCACACATGAAAACTCTCAAGCTGACGCTGCTGTCCGTTGCGCTCTCCCTCACGTCCTTCGCGCAGACCGTGGTGACGAAGGAAGGCTCGGGCGAGGCCGCCGTGGTCAACAAGGACGAGGCGAAAGCGTTCGAAGAGGCGAAGAACAACGCGCTCCGTGCCGCGATCGAGCAGGCCTCGGGCGTGCGCATCGACGCCGACACCACGGTGGTGAACAACCAGCTGGTGCGCGATCAGGTCTTCTCCAACACCAGCGGCTACGTGAAGAAGTTCGACGTGCTCGACAAGAAGGTCGAGAAGGGCGTCGTCACCGTCAAGGTGAAGGCGGACATCATCACCGAGAATCTGGACAAGGACGTCACCGCGGCGCGCGATCTGGTCAAGCGCATCGGCCGCCCCAAGGTCGTGATCCTGATGCAGGAGAGCACCCTGCAGGGCGACGGCAAGGCGGTGATCAACAGCAACACGTTCTCCACCGTGCTCAGTGAGGCCTTCACCTCGGATGGCTACGATCTGAAGGATCCGGCGTTCGCCGCGGGCAAGGTGCGCATCGCTCCGGGCGTGGTGCTGCAGCAGGGTGAAGCGAAGGAGATCGGTGACCTCAGCAAGGCCGACTTCATCGTCTACGGCACCGCCACGTTCCGGCAGCAGTCGATGGGCGCGCTCGGTGACAACAGCGCCGCCGCACAGGCCAAGGGCAGCCTGGTCGACTCGAGCCTCTTCCTGGTGTCCGGCGAGTACGACCTCTCGGTCTTCGCCACCCGCACGGGTTCGTCCATCGCGAAGCTCTCGAACAACTTCGCCTTCAAGGATCCCGGCACGGCGATCAAGGCGAGCGTGGTCTCGTTCGAGCGCACCGCCCTCGAGCTGGCCCGCGCACGCAAGGCGGAGATCAACGCCTCGCTCCGCAAGGCAATCCTCGAGTACTTCCGCAATGAGCTGGTCAACGGCGCGCGCCTCGAGCTCGCAGTCGGCGGCCTCGAGTCCTTCACCGCCGCGAAGGACTTCAAGAAGTCCATCGAGAGCATGAAGGGCATCAAGGAAGCGACCCAGGACAGCTTCGCCAACGGCAAGGCGGCGTACCGGATCACCTACCTCGGCTCTTCGCAGGACCTCGCCGAGGCGATGGAGGCCGCGACCTTCAAGAAGAAGAAGATCAACGTGGTGTCGGTGACCGGCAACACGCTGGAGGTCCAGGTCGCGAAATGACCTGGCGTGCCTTTCCAGTCTGGGCGCTCGCAGTCACTGGCTGCGTCGCCCAGACGCCCAACGCGCTGACCGTCAAATGGGAGAAGTTGCCTCCCGCGCGGGTCACCACGAAGAGCGAGCTGGTGCTCTCCTGCATTCCGTCTGACGCCGACGTCGAGCTCGACGGAGTCCCTCAAGGCACCTGCGAAGACTTTCGCGGAGAGCCCCGCGGGCTTTCGATGGGCAAGGGCGTACGCAGGGTGCAGGTGAAGAAGCAGGGCTATCTGCCGTGGGACACCGTGGTCGAAACCGACGGAACTCGCGTGGTGATGAACGTCACGCTCATTTCAACTGGCAGCACCTCAACTCAAGGAACGCCATGACTCGGCTTCTCTTCGCTGCTCTCTGTCTTCTCTCCTCGCTCGCGTTCGCTGAGGTCGGAAAGGTAGCGACCCTCGAGGGTGAGGCCACGCGCACGCCGAAGGACGGCAAGCCCGAGGCGCTCAAGGCAGGCAGCGCCGTCGAGCTCGGCGACACGTTGAGCGTGAAGTCGGGCAACTTGAAGTTCGAGCTCAACGACGGCTCGGTGATCATGCTGGCGCCTGCGAGCGTGCTCGAGATCACCGAGGCCGAGTTCCAGGGCCAGGAGCGCAGCGGCTTCTCGGGCCTCCTCAAGGCCGGCTCGTTGTGGACCAAGGTGAAGAAGGCGATCGGCGGCGGCAAGTTCGAGGTGTCCACCGAGCGCGCGGTGGCCGGCGTGCGCGGCACCATCTTCCGCATCGACGCCGACGCGCTGGTGAAGGGCTCCAAGGGCAAGGGCCGCAAGGCGTCGATCGTGCGCGTGGTCGAGGGCGCGGTCGGCGTGAAGCCCACCGCGGTGATCGCGAAGTCCATCAAGTCGGCCGCCAAGAAGGGTCCGCGCGTCGAGGTGCCGGGACCGAAGGAAGTGACCGTCGACGAGTGGGAGAAGATCTTCGTCGAGCTCGCCGCCAACCAGCAGGTGGTCGTCGGGGTGGATCTCTGGGAGCAGGCCGAGATCGATGCTGCCTCCAAGAACGATGCGTTCGCGAAGTGGATTGAGAAGAACCAGTAGCCCCCTGATCTCCCTCTCCCTGCGGAGCGGGGAGAGGGTCGGGGTGAGGGGCTTACTGCTCCTCGCCCTCGCGCTCCCTGCGCTCGCTCAAGATCAGCGGCCGCTTCCCCGAGGCGCGCCCGAGGTCTTCGTCGCCAGTGCGCCGCGTGTACACGTGCGCGTGCACGAAGATCTCGATCCCGATCGGCTCCGTGATCTCGCGCGGCCCGGCGTCACACTCTGGCTGAGCACTCGCACCAACACGCTGAAAGCGTCCACCGTGGAGCACGTCGCGCGCTTTGACAGCGCGTGGGTGCAGCTGCGAGCGCCGCTCAAGCCCGTCGATGCCGCGGTCTTCTCCAAGTTGCCCGCGGCAGGCGCGTGGGTCACTCCTGAAGGGCTCTCCATCGCCGGGCGCGTGCGCCGAGTGGCGGTCTCGTTCACGGGTTCGCTCGACGATGAGCTGGTGACGAAGCTGGCGGCCGCCCGTCCCACCGAGCTGCGGTGGACGCCTGAAGGCCCTGTCGATCTGCTCACCTGGGGCCAATTCAGAAGACTCCCCGGGCGCCGCATCGTCGCGATGTCGCCCCACACGCTGCTCCCGGTGAAGTGTGACGAGCGCACCAGCGGAGATCCCTCGCTCGAGGTGCACGTGGCGAACCTGCTCGCGTTGTCGAGCGATGTCTTTCCGTGCGGTGCCGGCATGCGCGTGGTGGTGCAGGGTGAAGCCGAGACCTGGCTGCTGCAGTCACTCCTCGTGCGCGATCCTTCGGTGGAGTTGGTGCTCGACGTGGGCGCCGACTCCGCGCGAGCGCTCGCCGCACGTGGACTCCTCGAACGTCTTCAACTCGGAGCTTCACGTTGACGAAGCTGACCGCGCTGCACGACCGCATCGTTCGCTGCCGTAAGTGCGAGCGTCTCGTGGAGTGGCGCGAAGAGGTCGCGAGGGTGAAGCGCCGCGCGTACCGCGACGAGACCTACTGGGGAAAACCAGTGCCCGGCTTCGGAGATCCGAAAGCGCGCCTGGTGATCGTCGGGCTCGCTCCGGGAGCGCACGGTGCGAACCGCACCGGCCGCATCTTCACCGGCGACTCGAGCGGAGACTTTCTCTACGCCGCGCTTCATCGAGCGGGCTTCGCGAACCAGCCCACCAGCCGCCGCGCGGACGATGGCCTCAAGCTGAAGGACTGCTTCATCACGTGCCCGGTGCGCTGCGTTCCTCCCGACAACAAGCCGAGCCCCGACGAGATCCGCACCTGCCGCCCCTACCTTCGCGAAGAGCTCTCACTGCTGAAGCCGAAGGTCGTGCTCGCGCTCGGCCGCCTCGCGTGGACGGCCACCCTCGATTTCTTGAATTGGGAGAATCCGAAGCCCGAATTCGCCCATGGCGCGGTCATCCGACAACCCGGAAAGGCGGTTTTTCTCGCCGCCAGTTTCCACGTGAGTCAACAGAACACTCAGACCGGAAGATTGACGGCGGCGATGTTCGATCAAGTGCTAGGACGCCTGCGCTCGTTGCTTGACGCCCCTTGACGTTGAAGGGGATGATTCCGCCCGCACAAAGGGATTTTCCAAGGAGTCCTGACCACTTGCTGGGTTGCAAGTGGCCTCCGCGCGACAGACAACACCGCGCCCGCAGCATCCTCAGGACTTCTGACCAGGACACTCATGCGCCGATCAGTCTTCGACTCACTCTTGATTGCAGTTGTCGCGTTCTCGATGGTGGCACGCGCTCAGGCTCCTGCGCCTGCGAAGAAAGAAATGAAGGAGGTCGAGCTCAAGAAGAAGGAATCGAGCCTCGTCCCCGACAAGTCGCTGGCCGGCGACATCACGCGCAAGAAGGAGAAGCGCGATGACGCTCCCACGCTGAAGTACGACGAGTTCCGCACGGGCGTCGAGCTGCAGGTGGCCGCCAAGCGCCGCGAGCAGATCATCGATCTCCAGAAGATCATCCAGCTCACCAAGGACAAGACCGAGGCGCCTTCGCTCCTGTTCCGCTTGGGCGAATTGCACTGGGAAGAGTCGAAGTACTTCTCGTTCGAAGCGAACAAGAAGGACGACGACAAGATCCGCGCGATGAACGAGAAGAACCAGGACGGCATCGCGATCGCCGAGAAGGAAAAGCTCGCGCTCGAGGAGCAGGCCAAGGCCTACGCGCAGAAGGCGATCGAGAACTATTCAAAGATCGTTCAGGAGTACAAAGACTTCGAGCGCACCGACGAGGTCCTCTACTTCCTCGGTCTGAACCTGATGGAAATGAACGACGAGAAGCGCGGCCTCGTCGCCTACAACCGCCTCATCTCGAAGTACCCGAAGTCGAAGTACCTGCCTGACGCGTACCTCGCGGTCGGCGAGTACTGGTTCAACGGCTCGAAGGGAAAGCGCGAGTCGCTCGAGAAGGCGCTCGAGAACTACAAGAACGCCGCCAAGTTCCCCGACAACCAGGTCTACGGCTACGCGCTCTACAAACAGGGCTGGTGCCACTTCAACATGTCGGACTTCGAGAAGGCCCAGGACCAGTTCAAGTCCGTGGTGCTCTACGTGAAGATCGCCGGCCAGGAGGCGGTCGAGGGCAAGAAGGGCGCGAAGGGTTCGCGCGCGGGTCTCGCGAAGGAAGCGCGCACCGACTACGTGCGTGCGTACTCGCGCGGGGGCGGCACTCCGGGTGAAGCGAAGGGCAAGTTCAAGTCGCTCACCGACACCGATGACGAGCTGCGCACGATGCTCAAGCAGCTCGCCGGCCTCTTCTACGAAGACGGCAAGGACAAGGAAGCCGCGCTCGCCTACGACATGCTGATCAAGGAGCGCCCGATCTCTCCCGAGGCGCCCGGCTTCCAGTCGCGCATCGTCGACTGCGTCATGCGCGCGGGTAACAAGCAGATGACCGTGCAGCAGGTGCGTCGCCTGGTGAAGATCATGGACGACGTCACCAAGGGCAACCCGAAGCTCGAGGAGAAGGATCAGAAGGCCCTCGAGGAAGCGCGCGAGCTCTCTGAGCGCACCATCTCGAAGCTCGCGGTCGACTGGCACAACGAGGGCCGCAAGACGCGCGACGAGCAGACCTTCGAGTTCGCCAACGCCGTCTACGCCGACTACCTCACGCTCTTCCCGAAGAGCCCGAAGGCGTACGATCTGCGCTTCTTCTGGGCCGAGCTTTTGAACGACAACCTGTCGAAGTACGAGAAGGCCGCCGGTGAGTACACGACGGTCTTCGGCATGGACATCGACAAGGTCGAGAAGCTGAAGAAGGGCGGCGACGCGAAGGAGAACAAGACCGGCAAGTACTTCAACAACGCCGGCTACAACGCGATCCTCGCGTGGACCGAAGTGGTGAAGGCCGACGAGGCGGCCGGGAAGATCAAGCCCGAGGCGATCACCGACCCGAACAAGAAGCTCACCATTCCCGCCTCGAAGCAGAGCCTGCTCGACGCCTGCAACAACTACCTGAAGTACATCGAGAAGGGCGAGAAGAAGGTCGAGATCGCCTACAAGGCCGCCCGCATTTATTACGACTACAACCACCTCGATGAGGCGGTGGCGCGGCTCTCCGAGATCGCCCTCAAGTACCCCGACTACAAGTTCGAAGACGGCAGCAAGGCGGGCGAAGTCGCGGCCAACCTCGTGCTCGACTCGTACAACCTCATCGGCGACTGGCAGAAGGTCAACGACTGGGCCCGCAAATTCTACGCGGAGGAGAAGCTCGCGGTCGGCCAGTTCCGCGCCGACCTCGCGAAGCTGATCGAGCAGTCGACCTTCAAGCTCATCAATCAGCTCGAAGCGAAGAAGGACTACAAGGGCGCCGCCGAGGCGTACATGACCTTCGTGAACGAGTGGCCGAAGTCAGAGCTCGGCGAGAAGGCGTTCCACAACGGCGCCATCAACTATTTCAACGCGAAGATGATCAACAAGGCGATCGAGCTGCGAAAGCAGTTCATCGTGAAGTACCCGAAGTCGCAGTACGTGCCCGCCGACGTCTTCGCGCTCGCTGAAGGCTACGAGGCGATCGCCGACTTCGAGCCCGCGTCCGTCTATTACGAGCTGTACGCGACCAACTACGAGAAGAGCAAAGCGCCGAAGAAGGGCGCTCCGAAGGCGAAGAAGGGCAAGGAGCCCGAGAAGCCCGCGGTCGAGCAGGTGTGGGAAGAGCAGAAGGCGCAGGACGCGCTCTTCAACGCCGGCGTGTTCCGCGACGGCCTCGGTAACTTCAAGCTCGCGCTGAAGAACCGCGAGAAGTACCTGGAGCTCTGGCCCAAGTCGAAGGACGTCGAGGCGGTCGAGAAGTCGATCCTCGATCTCTACGAGAAGATGGGCGCCTGGGCGAAGGTCACCAAGGGCCTCGAGGAATACGAGCGCAAGTACGTGAAGGACCCGAACAAGGTCCTCACCGCCGAGGCGCGCATCGCGAACATCTACGAGTACAAGCAGAAGAACGCGAAGGCGGCGAAGGGCGTCTACCTGCGCATCTCGGACTACTACGAGAAGCTCGGCAAGAAGCAGCGTGAGGCGCTCGAGATCGCGGCGCTCGACGGCGTGGCGAAGGCCAACTTCCTGGAGAACGAGGAAGACTGGAAGAAGTACAACGCGATGAAGGTGCGCTGGACGAAGCTCCAGAACATCGGCGAGCTGAAGAGCTCGATCACTGCGAAGGCGAACGCGCTCCAGGACATTCAGAAGACGTACACGAAGACCGTCGGGTACAAGTCGGCCGACCCCGCGATCTGCGCGTTGCACAAGATCGGCATGGCGTACGATCAGTTCGCCGAGCAGCTGATCAACTTCCCGGTCCCCAAGGGCCTGCCGGAAGAGATCCTGATCGAGATGAAGCCGCAGTTCGAGCAGCAGGCCGAGCCGGTGAAAAAGAACGCCGCCGAAGCCTTCACCGCCGTGGTGACCAAGAGCCAGGAGCTCGACGTCTTCAACCCGTGCACCATCGCGGCGCTCGACATGCTGCGGAACAAGTACCGCCCCGAGGCCTTCCCGAAGATGAACGAAGACGTGCTGCCCCTGAAGCAGGAGAACCAGAAGACGCCTTCCATCGGCGGCGATCTGCTCACCTCGGTTCAGGCGATCCCGGTCATCACTCCGGAGAGCCAGCAGCAGATCAAGAACAACACGCAGGAGGTCTCCTCGCGCCCGGTGGAAGACACCATGCCTGAGGTCGATCTCTCGGCTCCCGCGCCCGCGCCGAAGAAGTCTCCGGAGAAGGCGCCCGAGACGAAGACCGAGACGAAGACCGCCTCGCCTGCGCCGAAAAAGGGACAAGACCCGAACGACGAGCCGGAGGACACGCTGTGAAAAAGCTCATTCTGACCGCGGCGCTGGTGTTCAGCGCCTGCGCGACCACTGGTTCGACCGGCTCTGGCAACGGCTCCGGTACTGGCAACAGGCAGCAGGTGAAGTCGCAGAACGCGAACACCGGCAATGGGGGCGGCGAGCAGACCGCCAGCGTTCCGAAGATCTCGAGCAAGGCGCAGCTGATCTTCGACGACGCGCTCAAGGCGTACGAGCAGCAGAAGAAGGTCGGGGGCGCGATCGACTACCCGGGTCTCGAGAAGCGCTTCCGCGCCGCGGCTGACGCTGATCCCCAGCTTGCCGAGGCCATCTACAACCTCGGTGTGCTGGCCGATCGCCAGGGCAAGACTAAGGAAGCGGTCTCGCTCTACAAGGAAGCCCTCGCGAAGAAGCCCACGCTGCGCCAGGCCGCTGAGAACCTCGGCGTGATCGCGCAGAACAACGGCGACGAGCAGGGCGCGACCCGCATCTACACGGACATCTTGAACGCGTACCCCGACGACGCCAGCAGCCGCGCTCGTCTGGCTGAGCTCGCCCGCCGTCGCGGTGAGCTCGATCGCGCGATTGAGCTGTCACGAGAGGCGCTGTTCCGCGATCCGAAGACCCTGCAGGCCTACAAGACGATGATGCAGGTCTATTACGAGCAGAAGCAGTTCTCGATGGCGCGCCTGATCGCGCTGCGCGCGAGCAAGCTCACCGACACGGATCCCGACATCCCGTACACGCTCGGCCTGATGAACATGGCCGAGAAGGATCCCGTGAAGGCGCGCGCGAACTTCAAGCGCGCGGTCGAGGTGCAGCCCAAGTACCTCTCGGCGCACTACCAGCTCTGCCAGATGGCCTTCGAGAAGGAGGACTACCAGGGCGCCGAGGAGCACCTCCGGGCGATCCTCCAGGCGAACGGGAAGAATCCCGAGGCGCTGCTCAACCTGGGCGTCGCGTACAAGGGCATGGGCCAGCTCGACAAGGCGATGGCGACCTACGACGAGGTCGCGAAGCTGAACTCCGAGATGCCCGAGCTGTACCTGAACCGCGGCATCATCATCGGCCTCAAGGGTGACCCCGAGAAGGCGATCACGATGTTCAAGACGTACATCGCGCGGAAGGCCGAAGGCGGCCTCGGCGTCGATCACCCCGTTCACAAGCTGATCGAGGAGCAGGAGAAGGCCATCGCGAAGCGCGAAGAGGACAAGCGCATCGCGGAAGAGGCCGCGAAGATGGAAGAGGAGATGAAGAAGCAGATGGCCGCTCAGGAAGAGGAAGAGCGGAAGAAGAAGGAAGAGGAGTTCCAGAAGCAGAAGGCCGACGCCAAGGCGCCTCCGGGCAAGGCTGGGTCAGGCGACAAGGTGGAACCGGGCAAGGGTGCTCCTCCGCCGGTCGAGAAGAAGGAAGAGCCGAAGCCTGAGGCGAAGAAGGCTCCGCCGCCGGCCCCGGCTCCTGCTGCTGCGCCTCCGCCTGCTGCTGCCCCCGCGAAGAAGAGCGGTGGCGGCGACGAGCCCGACGACGGTTTGTGATCAGACAGTCTCCCTCTCCTTGCGAAGCGGGGAGAGGCCGGGGTGAGGGGCGAGCGTTACTCGTCCTTCCCTCGACTCAGAATCATCTTCATCCACTTCAGCGCGAACTTCCGGCGGTTCCCCTCGATCATGAACACGGGGATCGAGCCGCCGGGATCCGTAAACACGAGGTAGCTCACCTCGGTCTTCCCATCAGCGCGTCGCTCGAAGCGCCACTCGCCGCGCAGCTTCGTGATGCGCACCCAACCCGAAGGCTTCGTCGGAGCGACCTCGTTGGCCGCTTCGAAGGTCACCCGGCACGAGTTCGGCGACGAGCGGATTCGCTTCGCGCGCACCGCGTAGTCACGGTTGGCGACCGCCGGTGGATCGATCTGATCGTACGTGACGCGCTCGTCCGGCGACTCCGAGAGAATCCGCCGCGACTTGAGATCGGGCTCCGTGGGATCGAACTTTCCATCGCCGAACGCGGCGTCGCACAGCGAGCTGGGACTCTTCGTGGTGGTCGTGGTGAGCCGCAGCTCGACCAACTGGGAACCCGTGACGGAGCGCGCCTCGATCACCACGCCCTCCGCCTCCTCGACCTTGGTGAACTCCGGGGCGGCCTGCATGAGCAGGATCGCCGCGCACTCTTTGATCATGGGGGAAGCTGCAGCTTTCTGGTCTGGCCGGCCATGATTTGAATGGTGGTGCGACGTGGCAACAAACGGCGAAGGAGGAAGGACGCGAAGCGATTGAACCACCCGGGAATGAGGAGCGGACCCGCGGCCAGTGAATTCAAGGCCTCGCGCACGACTTCCTCGGGCTGCTGAGTGCCAGGCGGCAATTTGTTCACCGACTTCAGCAAATTTGGCGTGGCGGTCGCGCCTGCACACACCGCGAGCACATCGACGCCGCGGTTCCGCAGCTCTGCCCACAGGCCTTCCGCGAGTGCGAGGTTGAACGACTTGGTAGCGCCGTAGGTGGAGACGAAGGGCGAGCCCTGGAACGCGGTGAGCGAGGAGAGCAGCACCAGGCCGCCCTTGCCCCGCTTCACCATGCGCGGTGCGAAGTGGTGCATCAGCGCGGTGGGCGTCTTCACGTTCACGTCGATCGCGCGCAGGTTGTCGGCGACGGACTGCTCGAGGAACGGGCCGATGGGCGAGAGCGCGGCGTTGTAGACGACGAGGCCCACGTCGAGCTCGTGGGTGAACTCCGCAATGCGTTCCGCGGCTTCAGGCGAGGCGAGATCGAGCGGAAGACACTTCGTCTCGGTGGGCAGGGTGGAGGCGAGCTCCTTCAGCACCTGCTCGCGCCGGGCGATCAGCACCACCTTGAGCCCGCGTTCCGAGAGCTGCTTGGCGAACTGCGCTCCCAGTCCCTCGGACGCGCCGGCGACCACGGCCCACGGGCCATAGCGCTCGGGGAACATCAGTACGGCCTCTGTCCGACGTAGTTGCCCGCAGGGTCGTAGTCGCAGACCACGAAGAACCACTCACCGGAACCGAAGGGACTGTTGGTGGTGCAGCGCTGCTGCGCGCAGCCGAGGCCGAGACTCGTGCGCCAGACGACCTGCGTGTAGTGGCCACAGGACGCGCCGAGGCTGCACGTGTTGGTCGAGTAGGTGTAGTCCGCCTTCTCAGTGGCCCAGTCGTTCACCACTTCCGCGCCGGCGTATTGCCGCGTGCCGGCGGCGATGTTCTCTCCGAGGTCGTTCGGATCGCGGTGCTCGAACACGCAGCGGGCGGCCCAGTTCTCCGCGAGATCCTGGGCGGTGGTGCTCCAGTGCATCTCGGGAAGGGCGGGGCTGGGCGCCGGCATCGCGCTCGCGCGGACCTGGTTGTGCGTGGTGAGGACCGCCTGCTGAAACGCGGTGAGTCCGGCGTCAGGCGTTCCCGCGTCGACTCCGGCATCGGCCATGGGCTCAGCGTTGCCGCAGGCACTGAGTGCCAGAAAGAGGGCGAAGATGGATGCCCTCACCCCGACCCTCTCCCGCCGGGAGAGGGAGAAACGGAAGTGGCTCATGGATTCTTCGGCTTCGCCCCGCGAAGGATCTCGTACGAGGCCTTCTTGCCGTCGATGGTGAGCAGCGCCGCGAGCCCGTAGCTCGTGGTGCCGTCATTCAGCTTCCACGGCAGGGGATTCGCCGAGCCCTGGTTCACGAAGAGCGAGGTCTGCGGCTTCTTCTGCGGCAGCGGCTTGCCCGACTCATCGGTCGCGCGGCCGGCGGCCTCGAGGATGTGGCCGTGAATGCCGAAGCTGATCTTCGCCTTCTTGATGAGCTCGGCGAGGTGCGGATCCCCGACGTTGTCCGCCCCGGGCACGTAGTCGATCGCCTGCTGCCCCTTCTGTCGCGGCGGACCATGCGTGAGGAGCACCGTGGTGTCGTTGCACGCCTTGGCGGCCTCCTCGAGCGCGGTGATGTCCTTCTCCTTGTAGATGCAACCGCCGGCGAGGTGGAGGTACGCCTTGTCGTGGTACCCACCCATGCCGATCACATCGACGCCGTCACCGTCGTAGCGGCGGATCACGTCGAGGTTGAGCATGTGCAGCGCGCCCGCCTTGCGCTGCTTCAGGATCGCGTAGTTGAGCGCCGCGCCGCGCTCCATGTTGCCCGCGACGATCAGCAGGGGACGGTTGGTCGCCTTGCCGAGGTACTCGAGGATCGTATCGAGCTGGTCGGGCTCGGAGCTGCTGTCGCCGCCGATCACGATCGCGTCGACGTCCGCCTTCTCGAAGTCGGCGATGAAGATGTCGAGCATCGCCCTGGTCTCGGGCTCGAGATCCTTGATGCCGGCGAGCAGACCGAGCACGGGCTTCTTCGAGGAACGCGGCTTCGCGCGAGTGACCTTCACCGTGGCGCCGGTGTGTTCGAACTTCCAACCCTGGCGCTCTTTCACGTCAGCGGGAGAGAAGTGCTCGAAGGGGCCGTTGCAATCGAACTGATAGCGCTCCTCCCACGCGGCGAAGTCTTCAGCGAACGTGAACGACGACGAGAGCAGCAGCAGGCAGACGAGGAATCGCACGGTGGTCCTTTTACTTCTTCGGCTTTCGAATGGCGGGGTCGGTGTCGGCAGCGGCCTTGGCCGCGGGCATCTCGGGGACGGTGGGGCGCTCGAGCATGTAGCTCACCGTCTCCTCTCGTGACGAGTCGAGCGGGTCGAGGGAGTCGGCGCTGTTGCCCTTGGCGAGGGTCTTGAATCGCGCCTGCCACTCGTCGCGTTCAGCGAGCGCGCGGGCGCGGGAGTCGCGCTCCTGATCGATCATTCGCCCCATGGCCTCGATGCGCTGGTTGAGCTGCGCCTTCTCGGTAGCCCAGGCAGCCGAATCGTCCTTCTTGCCGCCCGCGGTGTTCGTTTTCGCGTGGAGCTGACGGGCCAGGTTGCGTGCCTCATCTCGCTCGAGCTGGAACTTCTCCGCCTGCGCCTTGAGCTGCTTGGCGACCTCGCGAGCCTCACGGGTGGCGGAAGACTCAGCGCCCATGCGCGCCTCGGCCGCGGAGAGCTGCGACGCCAGCGTGTCTGAACGCGCCTTCGCCTTGGCGAGCTCGGCCTGGAGGCCCGGGTCGACGCGGGGCAAGGAGGCTTCGGAGGCGAGCTTTGCGTATTCCTCGCGCGCGACGGTGAGCTCGCCTTCGAGGTGCGCCTTCTCCGCGTTCGCCTCGGCGAGCTCGGTCTCGAGTTGGGCACGCAGCGCGACGGCGATGTCGAGGTCGGCCGCCGCTGATCCGCTCGATGAGACTTGAGATCGCAGACTCTCCAGCTCGGCTCGGGTCGCTTCGAGTTCCGCCATCAGCTGTGCGGTGTCTCCGGCTGCGGCCTGGGCGGCGGCGAGATCGGTTTCGAGCTGCTCGCGGAGCGCGCCCGCGTCCGCAGCAGCGGCACGTCGCGCGTCGAGCTCGGACTCCAGCTCAGCGAGGCGATTCGTCGAATCCGCGGACGTCGCGGTGCGGGTCTCGAGCTCCGATTCCAGTTCGACGATGCGCGCGTTGGCCGCGGAGAGATCGGCGGTCAGTTGCTCGCTCGCTCCGGCGGAACCTTCAAGCTCGACGATGCGCGCGTTGGCCGCGGAGAG